>JACQGL010000122.1 GCA_016199525.1 Armatimonadota bacterium | reverse complement strand
GGCTTCGTGGAGATGTCCACCATCCGCGCCCGCCCTTCTGCGTCCAGGTGTGAGAGTTTCATCGACGCACCGCCTTCAGCAGTTAGCATTCCGCCAACACGATTGGTTTGTAGTAAGGCGATAGGTCGCCATGTTCGCTGCGGCCCTACCCGCTCGCAGTCCGGTGCGCCTCCGCGCCGAACCTAACCCGCGCCTTCCCGGCGAGGGAAGGGGAAGAGCCCGGGTATCGAAGCCGTCCTCACGCTCCGAACACCCTCCTTTCCCCTTGAGGAAGGGATTCCGATGCCGCACGACTGGGTCGGTTTAATTGCCAACCCCCTTTACCGCCGCACCCGACGTCTACCACCCACTGCCGGCCGCCAGGATTACTTGTCCCGGTCTACAATCTGCTCGGCGAGGATCCAGAGCGCTGTGCGCGCCTCCGACGGCGGGAGCAATTCCAGGCACTCGCAGGCGCGGGCGATGTAATCACGTGCCCGGGAGCGAGCCCGCGCGAAACCACCGGAGGCGTCGATGATCTCGCACGCACGCCGGATGTCCTCCGTACGCAACGGGCCCGGCTTCCTGTAGAGCTCCAGCAGCTCCTCGCGCTGGGAGGGAGTGGCAGATTCCAGGGCGTAGATCACCGGCAGGGTCACCTTCCCCTCCCGCAGATCGCCCCCCACCGGCTTTCCCAGCGTCTCCTCATCCCCGACAAAATCGAGGATGTCGTCCGCGATCTGGAACGCCATTCCCACATGGTAGCCGTAATCGGCCAGCGCTTCCGTCTGGCGCTCGGGCAGGCAGCCAATGAGGGCACCAAAGCGGGTGCAGGTGGACATCAGCAGCGCGGTCTTGCACTCGATCACCGTCTCGTACACATCCACGCTGATGCTGGTATCCCCCTTGACGCAAATCTGGAGGACCTCTCCCTCGCACATCCGGCAGATGGTATCCGTCAGGATACGCCACAGGCGCTTGTCACCATCCTCCGCGGCGATGCTGAAGGCACGGACGACCAGGTAGTCCCCCATCAATACGGAGGCAGAGTTACCGAAGCGGAACTGCACGGCGGTGCGCCCGCGGCGGCTATCGGAATCGTCCACGATGTCGTCGTGGACGAGGGTGGCGGTGTGCACCAGCTCCGCCGCCGCCGCCAGAGGGATAGCGCGCGCCACGCTGCCTCCGGCCACCTGGGTGGCGAGGATAAGCATCTGCGGCCGGATCCGCTTCCCTCCCGCGCCGAGGATGTGCCGCGCCGCCTCCTGGATGACCTCTACCTCAGAGACGGAGTGGCGGAGGAGTTCCGCTTCCACCTGCACCAGCTCTTGCCGTAGAAGTTCCCCAGGCGAGCGAGAGAGGGTTAGGGCTTCGGTCGTGGAGCCGCTCTGCATCCGTGTCCTCCGGAAACTACCGCTGCCAGGGCCGTGGCGATCAGGTAAGTATATCGCCCGTCTCAGGGGAGCGTTGGCGTGGCTTGCAATACCAGAAAGATCATCCACGGAGAGCACGAGCCAGCCAGAAGACGTAAAGGGAAGGAGCGCAGGGCAGAAGCAACCGCCAGACTGATGATCTATCCCTCTCCCTCGATCGCTCGATCACTCTTTCTCCCCGGCGCTCCGTGGTTCGCTTACCCACTCCCCGGGAGTAGTTCGTCGCGCAGCTCTCGCAAACGGCAGAACCAGTCCAGGCGCTCCTGGCGCGAGAAGCCAGCGTTGGCGGCACTGGTAGAGGGTACGACGAACGCCACTGCCGGACCCAGAAGCCGGGCCTGTCGGCCCAGCCTGGCGTGGGGATCGATGCAGCCGCGGTAGCCGGTCAGCCCGTTGAAGCAGAGGATGCGCGGGGCGCAGCGCTCCACCCTGACCAGCAACACCGGGGCCGCCGCAGCAAACTCACGGAGCCGGAGGTCGCTGGCGGAGCGCGTAGGTCGGGGGATGCAGTCCATCACTCCCAGGCCGAACTCCAGCAGTCGGTAGTCCTCCTGGTAGGTGAGCAGCACAGGGGTCAGCCTGCTGTGGTAGAGGCAGTGCCAGAAGAGGTTCCCCGGCCCCGCGTAGTAGTGGCCCACGCGCGCCGACTTCAGCCCCGGGTTGATGCCCACAAACAGGATGTCGAGGCCGGAGGCGATGAGGTCGGGGAGGCCGGGCAGCTCCTCGGGGAGCAGGGAGGGAGCGGTGACGGCTCGTCGCCTGCCGCTCAGTGCGCCACCACCCGCGAGACCACGGCGCTGGTATCCATGATGTGCTTGTGCAGGCCGAGCTGCTTTGGATCCAGACCCAGCGCCAGGCCCACCAGTTGCGGCAGGTGAATCACCGGCATGTTGTAGGTGCGGCCGGTGTGCCTGGGGATGCGCGGCTGCTGCATATCCAGGTTCATGTGGCAGAGGGGGCACGGGGTCACCATGCACTCCGCGCCGAGGTCTTTGGCCTCTCCGATCGCTGCTCCGGCCATCTTGAATGACGCCGCCTCATTCTCCAGGGTGATGGGGAATCCGCAGCAGCGCGTCTTGTGCCAGTAGTCGATCGGCTTGCCACCCAGGGCTTCGATGACGCGCTCCAGCGAGGTGGGGTGCTCTGGATCATCCAGACCCATCACTTCGGACGGGCGCAGAATGAAGCACCCGTAGAACGGGGCGCACCGCAGTCCCTGAAGCGGTCGTTTGACCATCGAGCGGAGGCTATCGAGGCCGACGTCGTTGATGAGGACATACAGGAGGTGCGTAACGTCCACGTTTCCGTGGTACTCTCGCCCGCTGGGGCGGAGGTGCTGGTTCACCTGCTCAAGATAGGCCGACTGGCCCTGAAGCCGCTTGTTGCTCTTGCGCAGGGAGCCGATGCAGGTGCTGCACACGGTCATCACGTTAAGCCCTTGCTCTTCCGCGAGGGCGAACGTCTTGGCGTTGTACGTGTCCGCAAGGACGGGGTTCTGCGAGTTAATCACGCCCGCGCCACAGCAGGGAGCCTCCGCCAGCTCCACCAGTTCCAGACCCAGCAACGGCGCGATGGCCAGCGTCGCCGAATTCAGTTCCGGGCAGTTCCCCCGCGCTACACAACCAGGGAAATAGGCGTATTTCACGATCCATCCTCCATCTCGCGGTGGATCCGCTGCACGTCTTCCACGCCTTTAACCTTATGAGGCGGCTCCAGGGGGCGAATCTTACCCTTCAGAACAGACTGAAGCGCCACGGGGGCCATCCCCAGCAGCTTCACCGGGTTGAAGCCCAAGCTGCGCACGGGCAGTTCACGCTCGTCGAGGATGCCTCGGCGACCCACGATGTCGGTGAACACGGTGACGTGCCGCGCGCCGATGCTATCGGTGAGGCGTTCCTTGAGGGCCATCTGCCGCAGTTTGAGGATCGCCTCCATCGGGGCCACTGTCTTGGGGCAGGTCTGCACGCACTCGTTGCACCGGACGCAGTCCCACATCCCGCCGCGCTCGATAAGTTCTTCCAGGCGCTCGTGCCGCCGGCCGTCGCGGGTATCCGCCGAAAATCGGTAAGCCTTGGCGAGGGCGGCGGGGCCCAGGAACTGCTTATCCGACTCCAGCGAAGTGCAGTCAGAAACGCACGCCCCGCACATAATGCAGGTGGCCTCCTCCTCGAACAGCCGGAATGCCTCCGGCAACTGCAGGTACTCCTGGTTTGCTGAAGGCGGCGGCTGCGTGGGCATCAGATACGGCTTTACGGCCTGCATCTTGGTCCAGAACCCGTGCATGTCCGCAATCAGGTCCTTGAGGACCGGCATGTTCCCCACCGGGTCGATACGCACCGTGCCATCGGGCCGCACCACATTCTTCACCTGGGTCTGGCAGACGAGCTTCGCGTGGCCGTTCACACGCATGGCGCACGAGCCGCAAATGGCGCTGCGACAGGACATCCGGTAGGCAAGCGTATCGTCGAGATGCCACTTGATGTAGTTCAGGCAGTCCAGAACGGTAGATCCCTCCAGGGGCGTAAACTGATACTCCTGGTAGTAGGGCTTCTCGTCCGTCTCCGGGTTGAAGCGGTGTACCTGAAATCGGATGTCTGCCATCAGCCTGATCTCCGCTGGCGAATCGAGTCTAGTATTTCCGCGCGATGGGCTTGAACTTGAAGATCCGCACCGGCTTGTAGTCGAGCCGCACGCCGTCTCCATCGCGGTAGGCGAGAGTGTGCTTGAGCCAGTTCTCGTCGTCGCGCACACCCGCGGCAGTCTTCAGATCGAAGTACTCCAGCCGCGCGTGCGCGCCGCGGCTCTCCTGGCGCGCCAGAGCCCCTTCGACGATCGTCTCCGCAAAGTCCAGCATGTGGCCGAGTTCGATCGCTTCCTGAAGGGCAGTGTTGAACACCTGGCCCTTATCGCGGATGTGCACGTTGTGAAAGCGGTGCTGCAGGTCTTTGACCGTCTCCAGGCACTGCTTCAGATGGTCCGCATCGCGGAAGACGCCGCACTTCTCCGTCATCGCTTCCTGGAGCGTTTTCCGCAGGTCGGCCACGCTTTCCGTGCCCTCGTTCTCCAGGATACCCTTTACTTCCGCCTCCGCGCTGGCGGTGGCATCCGCTGGCAGCGGCGCCAGCTCCGCCTGCTGGCTGTGGGCGAGCGCCGCGCGGCCCGCCGCCCAGCCGGTTACGGTGGCTTCCAGCAAGGAGTTGACCCCCAGACGGTTCGCGCCGTGCACGGAGACGCAGCTGCACTCGCCCGCGGCGTAGAGGCCCTTCACCAGCGTCTCCTGCGCGTCGAGGATCACTTCGCCCTGGAGGGTGGTGGGAATGCCGCCCATCGAGTAGTGGGCGGCGGGCTGAATCGGGATCAGCTCTTTGGACCAATCGATCCCCACGAATTTGGTCACCAGGTCGGAGATCTGCGGTAGGCGGGTGCGGACCAGTTCCGCTGGCAGATGGCGAAGGTCTAGATAGATATAGTCCTTCTTTGGCCCGCCGCCGCGCCCTTCCATGATCTCCATCATTTCCGCGCGCGCCACAATATCGCGCGGGCCTTTCTCAAGCAGTGTGGGGGCGTAGCGGTGCATGAACCGCTCGCCTTCGCCGTTGATCAGGTAGGCCCCCTCGCCCCGGGCCCCTTCCGAGAGAAGGATCCCCAGCCGATACAGGCCCGTGGGATGGAACTGGACGAACTCCATGTCCATCAGGGGGACGCCGTTGCGGTAAGCGATGGCGATGCCATCCCCCGTGTTGGCGAAGGCGTTGGTGGTGATGCTGAACGCCCGCCCGTAGCCACCCGTGGCGAAGATCACCGCCTTGGTGTGCACGGTTTCTAGCCGCCCCGTGTTCAGGTCCCACACCACCAGCCCGCGGCAGATGTTATCCCGGATGATCAGATCCAGCACGATCCACTCGGAGTAGACGGTGACCTGGTCGGAGCGCTTCATCACCTGCTCCCAGAGGCAGTGGAGCAGGGCGTGGCCGGTGCGATCCGCCGCGTAGCAGGCGCGGGGGGCCTGGTGGCCGCCAAACGGGCGCTGGGCGATCTTGCCGTTGGGCAGACGGGAGAACGCGGCGCCCCAACGCTCGTACTGGTAGATGAGGGTGGGCGCGTTCTCCGCCGTCATCTGGGCCGCGTCCTGGTCTACCAGGTAGTCTCCCCCTTTGCAGATATCGAACCAATGGAGGAGGATGGAATCCTCGTTCAACTCCTCGTCGGGGAGGACGGCGCCGTTCTCGATGCGGGCCTGAATCTTAGCGGTGCGCTCCGGGGGCATGTTGCCCAGCGCCGCGGCGATCCCGCCCTGCGCTGCCCCGGAGTGGGAGCGCACCGGATGGACCTTGCTGACGATGGCCACACTGGCGCCCTGGCATACCTCCAGTGCGGCGCGCATCCCCGCCAGGCCCGAGCCCACAATCACCACGTCATGCGTCGGCATCAACCGTTCTCCCAGAACGCGTTACCACCACTGAGACACGGAGGCACGGAGCAGGACAAAATGGGAGAGTGGATGCATGGGAGACCGGATGCCCTATCCCCTCCCCATTCGCCCATTTCCCACTCTCTCTGTGACTCCGTGTCTCAGTGGTCCAATCCCTATCTCGCCGCGGCGAGGGAGCGCCACTGCTGGGGCGCCTCACGGTAGAAGTCCCGGCCGTAGACGTCGTTGATCACGACGACGGGGAAATCTTCCACCTCGTAGAGGCGAACTGCTTCCGTCCCCAGATCTTCGTAGGCGACGACTTTCGCGACGCGAATCCGCTGCGACAGGAGCGCCCCCAGGCCGCCGATGGCCGCAAAGTAGACACACCCGTACTTCTGCACCCACTCGATGCACTGGGGACCGCGGTTGCCTTTACCGATCATCCCGCGCATCCCCTGCTGCATCAGGTATTCCGAGTAGGCATCGATGCGGATGGAGGTGGTGGGCCCTGCCGCGCCGATTACCTGGCCCTCGCGGGCAGGGGATGGCCCGGTGTAGTAAACCACTTGTCCGCGTAGGTCCACAGGCAGCGGTTCGCCGCGCTTCAGGGTTTCCACCAGGCGGCGATGAGCGGCGTCCCGGGCGCCGATCAGCGGCCCGCTGATGAGGACGCGGTCCCCCGCGTGGAGGCGGCGCACGTCTTCCTCCGTCAACGGCGTTTGCAGGCGAATCAGTTCGGACACGGGGTGCGCTCCTTCTTCAAAGAGTGGCCACCTATCCACCACAGGGGCGCGGAGTCTGGAACAGGAAGCAGACAGCAGCGGGTGAGGTTTCCTAACCCCCGGCCTCTTTCGTTCCTACGTCCTCTCCGTCTCCGTGGTGAACGCCAACTCCTAAACGATTGCCTCTTTATGCCGCGCGGCGTGGCACTGGGTGTTCACTGCCACAGGCAACGCGGTGATGTGGCACGGGTAGCTCTCCACGTGCACGAACAGCGCCGTGGTATCCCCACCCAGACCCGCGGGGCCCAGACCCGTCTTGTTGCACAGCTCTAACAGATCTTTTTCCAGCCGCGCATTATCCGGATCGGGGCTGTGCTGGCCGAGCGACCGGAACAGCGCCTTCTTTGCCAGGTAGGCGCACAGATCGAACGTTCCGCCGATCCCAACACCGACGACCATCGGCGGACAGGCATTCGGGCCCGCGTTCGCCACCGTTTCAACGACGAACTTCTTGACCCCCTCCTCGCCATCGGACGGCTTCAGGATGCGCAGGGCGCTCATATTCTCACAACCGCCGCCCTTAGGCATTAACATCAGGGTAATCTTGTCCCCGGGCACGATTTCCACGTGAATCGCCGCGGGGGTGTTGTCACCCGTATTCTTACGTCGTAGCGGGTGGTCCAGGACGGAGAGCCGCAGGAGCCCTTCCTTATAGCCGCGGCGTACTCCTTCGTTGATCGCTGCGTACAAGTCGCCACCTACCAGGCGAACATCCTGGCCCAGCTCGACGATCACCGCCGTGAAGCCCGTATCCTGGCAGATGGGGATCATCTGGGTGCGGGCCAGCGTGGCGTTCTCCAAAATCTGCCCGAGGATCTCCTTGCCGAGAGGAGATCGCTCGCGCTCCTGCGCCTGGCGCAGATGCTCTTCCACATCCGCCGGGAGATCGTGGCAGGAGTCGATGCACAGGTTGGCGATCGTGTCCGTGATCCTGGAGACGTGGATTTCGCGCAGTCCGTTTTGCATGGCGCTTCTCTCGCGAGGGTAGGTTGAGGTGGGAGCCCTAGGCAATTCTATCGCAGCCTCGCCCGGGGGTGAAATCACGTCTGGTTATTTGTTGATTGTGGACCATTATGACCCGCAAGATAGACGGGCTTCATTGACAGCCTGAGCGCTTCTCCCGTAGGATCCCTGGAAGCGGCTGAATGGCGTGTCGGAACCTGAATGGCGGCACCGGGCGCGCCCAGAGCCGGCATACATACAAGTAATCATCACGCCGGATGCCTGCTCCCAGGGAGAGGAACACATCCGGCGTGATGATCGGCGGCCGCCAGCCACCCAATGGGAACAGCGGCCAACAGACAAATGATCCGGGAAGCGACTACAGGACGTCTTGACGACAATCAAAGAGGTCTCTGGGGTGAGATTTCCCCTACCGGGCGGGCACCGCTTCGGCGGAGGCCGCCTGCTGCTCGGGCATCTTCTCCACCACCTGGAGCGTCACCGGAACGCTGATCCCCCGCGCCAGGCGCAGAGTGACCACGTGCTCCCCCAGCGTTCGGATCGGCTCACGGATTTCCAGGCTCCGGCGGTCGATCTCGGTGCCCATCTGCCCCCGGATTGCCTCCACGATATCCTGTGGGGTCACGGAGCCGTGCAGGCGCGTGGTGCCCTCCGCGGCCCGATGGAGGATATAGAGCGACTGCCTGCGTAGCCGCTCACCCAGACCCTGGGCCTCCGCCCGCTCACGTGCCTCGCGCTCTTTCGCCCCCTGCATGCGCTTCTGGAGGTCCTTCAGGTTGCCAGGGGTAGCCGGTACTGCCAGTCGCTTGGGAAGCAGGAAGTTGCGGGCGTAGCCTTCCTTCACGTCCACCAGCTCCCCGGCGCGGCCAAGATCGCGTACGTCTTGCTTCAGAATTACCTGCACTGGTTATGCTCCTTACTAATTGGTCACAGTGATACAGAGTACAGGGAGAGATAGTGTGAGCGTTGGGCCGTGGGCGTTCGGATGGCTCCCCAACGCCAACCGTCCAATGCCTGCTCCCCACTCCCATGGTCAACGATGTACACGCCAGGAGCCAGACGGCCGCGGGCTACCGGCGGAACCGTACGCCCAGGACCGGCGTGCTCCGCTGGAACAGGCGATCCACGCCGATAGCCAGGTCTAGCTCTTTGGACAGCGGGACGTAGCCACGGATATCGAACAGCGGGTTGTCCAGTCCGTACAAATTGAGCGCCGTGTAGCGCCGGCCGGGGCGACCGAAGTCCAGCCCGAAACCCAGACGGCTGGCGTAGAGGCCGTAGCGCAGCGCGACGTCGCCCCCCAGCGGCCGGCCCAACTGCAGGTTGAACTTGTTGGACTCGGTGGCATCGTAAAGGCCGAGCTGGATGAAATCCCGCCGCCCCCAGGGGATATAGGCGTTCACGTCCAGCCTGTTCATTGCCGGGTGAAAGCCGCGCACCAGTTCGGCGCCAATCTGCGCCTGCCCCAGCCGTTTCAATCCCGCGCGGGCCGTGCGCGCCACCTGCTCGCTCCGGCCCAGGATCTCGTTGATGCGCCGGAAGGCGCTCCCCGCCTCCTCCGTGGCCGCGCGCAGCCCCGTAACCGCGGACCGGAGGTCCTCTTGGACCTTCACATCGCCGGTAATCCCGCGTACGTCCTCCACTATTTTACGCAACGTGTCCGAGGCATCGCGGACGTTAGCGGATGTGCGCTCCAGGTTGGTGCGCAGTTCGGGGTTACCCACCAGGGCGCGCGTGTCCGCGAGTGTTCCATTCAACTGTTCAAGACTGCCTCGCAGTCCCTGCATCAGTTCACGGAGCCGCTCCCGGTTCTCGGCCACCAGTCCCCGTGTTTCCTGCCCAGCGCCACGGAACTCGGTCAGCGCGCCCTCCGCCTGTTCCAGGGCACCGGTTGCCTGGTGGGCCACCTGCTGTAGTTGTCCCACCATGCGCTCAAACTGGCCCGCTGCGCGTCGAGCCGCCCGCACGGTTTCGTTCATCTCATCCAGGATCGCGGGGGAGCGCCGCGTCAGGCGCACGAAGTTCTCCGAGGCGACAACAAAGTTGCCGGACATCCGCTCCAGGTTGCCGGCAGAAGCCAGCAGCGCGCGCCGTAACCGTGGGTCACCCACCAGCTTGTCAAAGCTACCGGTAAGATCCGCCATGCGCGTGGTCAGGTCGTTAAGGCTGTCCAGAGCTTGCCGCACCTTCGGCACCAGGTCGGCGAGCTGCGGCTCTGCGGTCCCCTGGTAAACGGGCGGGCTTCCCACCACCGGCTCCCCACCCGGCTGGCGGGTAATCTCTACGAATGGGGGCGCAAAACCGATGAGCGGGCTGACGATGGTGATCCGATCATTGCTGTCGGGACGCACGCGTCGGTCTATACGCAGCAGCAGCCGTGGCCCGTCCTCCAGAAGCCGGACCCGCGCCACCCGACCAACCTCCACCCCTTGAAAGAGGACCTCCGCATCCTCGTCAATACCGCGGGCATCAAGAACACGGACCTCGATCTGGTACGCTGCCCCGTACCGGCCAAACCCGCGCAGGGCCAGACCGATACTGACGAGCAGCGCCGCCGCCAGCAGCACCACCAGCCCCACTACCACAGCCTGGTTTTCCCGCATGGCCTTCTCTCAACTGCGAATGCGTCGGGAACAGATGAGCACCTGCCCCGAACGCTTTCGGGGCCTGCGGCAACGAGAACCCGTCCCGGAGGCGCTCCTTCTCCCGCTCTGCTTCTCACTCTTAGCCCGCCCGTGGCGACCGCGGAAGAGTGCGCACGGCGGCGAGTAAAAAGCCAGGCAACAGGCATACCTACGATTGTATTTACCGCAGCACCTGGATTGGGCCCTCCGGGGACCCGGTGAGGAACTGGCGCACGGCAGGCTCCTCGGACCGCCGCGCTTCCTCGGGCGTGCCCTGGAAGACGATCCTGCCCTCGTGCAGCATCGCCACGCGGTCACTGATGCGCAGGACGCTTTCCACGTCGTGAGAGACCACCACGGAAGACACCCCCAGGCGACGGCGCACGTCCGTAATGAGGTCGTCGATCACCCCGGCGAGCACCGGATCCAGTCCGCTCGTGGGCTCATCATAGAACAGCACCTGGGGCCCCATGGCCAGCGCTCGCGCCAGTCCCACGCGCTTGCGCATCCCGCCGCTCAGCTGCTCGGGGAACAGGTCTTCCGTCCCCGCCATTCCCACCGCCGCCAGCTGCTCCGCCACCACGCGGCGGATCTCCGCCGGTGTTCCCATACGGTGGTAGCGCAGGCCGAACGCCACATTGTCGAACACGGTTAGTGAATCGAACAGGGCAGCATACTGGAAGACCATCCCGATCCGCCGCCGCTGCTCGTTCAGCGCGCTCTCGCTCAGCGCCGCCAAGTTCACCCCATCGAGAAGCACCTGCCCCGACATGGGTCGCAGCAGGCCCGCCAGGCACTTCAAGAGGCTCGTCTTGCCTCCGCCGGAGATCCCAATAACCGACACCAGCTCCCCCGGGCCAACCGTCAGATCCACGCCCTGGAGTACCTGGCGCCCGCCCACGCTGTAAACGAGTCCTCTTGCTGCAACCGTGGCGCCCATCTAGAACACGCGCTTATGGGAGAACATCAGCTCGGCCAGGAAATAATCGGAGATGTAGATGAGCACAATCGCTGTCACCACAGCAGCGGTCGTCGCCCGGCCCACACCCGCGGCGCCCCCGGTGGTACGTAGACCATGGTAGCAGCCGATCACCGTAACGATGGCCCCGAACACGACCGTTTTCACCAGGCCGAGGAGCAGATCGTCGAACGGCAGCCGCTGCGCGGCATCCCAAAACATGCGTGAGCCGATACCCGCCCCGAATACAGCCACCGCCCAAGCCCCTAGCACCCCGACGAGGTTGGCAAACACCGTGAGCACAGGCAGCATCACCAGGCCGGCTAGCACTCGGGGCACCACCAGCTGGTGAATAGGATTTACCCCCAGCGCGCGGAGGGCATCCACCTGCTCGGTAACCACCATCGTGCCCAGTTCGGCGGCAATCGCCGAACCAACCCGCGCCGATACCACCACGGCGGTCAGCACTGGCGCCAGCTCCCGGGCCATCGAGACGGCCACCATCAGCCCCACAAACGCCTGTCCGCCGATATCCTTGAAAGCGCCGGCCGTATGTAGCGACAGCACCATCCCCGAGAACAGGATAGTGAGCAGGACGAGCGGCAGGGAGGCCACCCCCAGGTTGTGCATCTGGCGGATTGTTTCCGCCGCGGGCAGCGGGCGTGTCAACAACGCGCGCCCAGTACGGAAGCAGAGGAGGGCCACCTCACCGAGGCTCTCCAGGCCCCGGAGCAGCGGTCCGGCGGGGGGAGGCGCGAGCATGTGCTCATACGGACGACCGTATGGGCGCCCGCCCGTATGGTCAGGCTGCGGGGCGTCCACCGGGTGGTGAGTCCTCCGGAGGGGACGGTGCGGGCGCTTTCCCGGAGCAAAGCACGGCACGCATCCCGACCCACGAAACGCCCTAGTATACCCGAGGGCCGGGAGCCTGTCAAATCGCGAGAGGGGGCGAGCAGGGCGTTTTCAAAGTCGTCCTGGATGAGGCTCCGGGCTGCGACTGCACTTTGATGACCGCGGGACCAAGCCTGTATCCGGCCCGTACGGGCTGCGACCCGCAGTTCGGCCGGCGCAACTTCAGGACTCTGCAACATGAGTCATCCCGAATTCTGGTCTGCCCTGGAGGGGCAGAGGAATGTAGCCAGGGGTAGGCGCAACGCCACCCCTGGACTCAGCCGCCCAGTCTCCCCT
>JACQGL010000131.1 GCA_016199525.1 Armatimonadota bacterium | reverse complement strand
TGCTGTCCGCCATCGGCAGGTGGATTTCAGCGCGACCGTGATCGTCGGTGACCAGGGACGGATTGCTGTACAGGGTCTCGGGGAAGTACTCACGCAGGCGGGGCGGCGCGCCGCCCTCGGCAGCCTTCTCTTCCACGGGCACGGCGGCGGCCGCTGGAGGCTTCGCTGCCCTCTCGAGCTCCGCGACGCCGCCAAAGCCTCCGCCGCCAAAGCCTCCCCCGAAGGGGCCCGCCACGCCCATTCTGGCTCGCAGCATACCGTCGGCCATCACCCCCCCGCCCCCGCGCAGGATGAGGCCGCTGTCAAGGTCGTAACCAAGGAGGTCCCGGATGCCCGGCAGCAGGCCTCCATCGATGGCGGGCGCGAAGCCCTCCGCCTCCGCGACCTCGGGCGGCTCGGCCGGCTGGCCTGCCGGATTCTGGTATTGCCATGCGTCCCAGCTGCCCTCGACGATCAGGTCGTCCGCCGAGCGAGGCTGACCGTCGGGGCCGGGGCTGGTGATGGCGAACGGCACGACGCCCGGCGCCGTCGGCGATTCCACCTCCAGCGCGAACGGCTGCCCCCAGGCGTCGCGGAGCTCGTCCGGCTTGAGGAGACCGGCATGGGCGTAGAACGCCAGGCCTTCCGTTTCCTCGGGCAGGGCCCCGGCGCGCGCCCAAAAGTCGGCGCGCTGCTTCGCCACGTTCTCCTCTCCGAGCAGCCGGGCCACTTGCGCGGCGAGCTGCTCCGCGCGACGGCGACTCTCGGCGCGGCGGGTGGCCTGGGTGTTGTGCGCCAGGGAGTAATCGTCCGCCATCTCCACCGCCGCCAGCAGCACGCGGGCCAGGCCCTGGCGACGCTCATCGGGCGCACCCACCACCGGCAGTGGCTCCGGCCGGAAGATCCCCTCCCCGGGGGAGCCCCAGTGAATCTCGTAGCGCGGCTCGAGCAGCTCCTTCTCCAGGGTGAAGTAGACGCGCTCCAGTCCCGGCTGCAGCTCCTGGAGGGCGAACACGCTCTCATCGACGATATTGACGCCCAGGGCGGCCATCACGGGATGACCGGCAGTATCGGTCACCTCAAAGCCGATGCGGGCCTCCTCTCCGGGCCGGTAGGGGTCGCGATCCGGCCGCACGGCGATGCGCAGTTCCTGCGCGGGGTTGATATAGGCCCGGCGCGTATCGCGCGCCAGCTCCCCAGACGGCAGGAGCACATAGGCGCGGAATTCCAGGGTGCCAAACGTGTCCGGCCCCAGGCCCACATCGAACCGCGCGCGGCCCTCCCGCAGCTCGGCGCTGCGGGTGAGGACCGTCTGTCGGTTGCGGACCACGTCCAGGAACACGGGGCCGCGCGGGATGGTGGAGATCACCTCCAGCCGCGCGGACTGGCCGACCTCGTAGATGGCCCGATCGGCCCGCAGGAGAAGGCTGGCTTCGCCCGCACGGCAGGGAAGGGAGATCCGCCGCTCGGCAGCGTTCCCGCGCTCATCCTGGACGCGGACGGTGAGCGCCGTATCGCCGCCCACAGGCGGCGTGAGGGTTACCTCGGCGATCCCCTGGTCGTCGGCAATGCGTTCCGCCCCGCCCTCCGGCAGCCCCGGGCCCGCCACGCGGAAACGTGCCTTCGGAGCGGGACGGCCGTCGGGGTAGGTCGCCACCAGGTAGACTTTGTTGGATAGCCCGGGAGCCAGCGAGCCGCTCTCGGGAACCACCGCCGCCTGGATCGGCGTCGCAGCAATGGTCACCCCGTGCGCGGCGGTCTCTTGCTGGCGGGCGGTATCCGTAACGCTTGCTTCCATCAGGAGGCTGGCGTTCCCCTGATTGATCGGTTGGCCGACGAACTGACGCGGCAGGTCGTACTCGAAGGCGAACTCGCCCGCGGCGCTGGTTTCCCCGCGGAGAACGGCGATCTCGTCCTGGCGCACGGTGAAGGTACTCAGGCGCAGCTCCACTTTCCCCCCGGCGACCGGCTTGCCGAAGAAATAGGCCGCTTTCAGCGTGCCTTTCAACTTCTCTCCCGGCAGGTAATAGGGCTGTTCGGTGGCGATTTCAATCTTGAACTTGGGCAGTTGATACCGCTTGACGGTGACGCGGCGCTCCTCTACCAGCGGTTCCTGCTCCGACAACCGCGCTGTGGCGCGCACCACGTAATCGCCCAGGTTGATCTCGTCCGCCAGCTGGAACTCCGCCGCCACCACCCCGAACGCGGTAGCCGGCAACTGCCGGCGGAACACGCGATTGCCCTTAGGATCCCGTACTTCCAGATCCACGGGGAGCTCGGCCATCGGCGTGAGATCCGGCTGGCGCAATGCCAGGGCGCGGATAAAGATGCGCTGCCCGGGCTGATAGATCGGCTTGTCGGTGGTCAGGAGCACCTGGATGCGGCGCTCGATCTGTGCGGGCTGGACGACGCGGTCTTCTCCCAGGGGAGAGCGAGCGTCCACGACCAGCTGCCCGGGGCCGATGGCGCCCTCCGGGGGCGTAAACTGCGTCGACAGCGTGCCCGCGGCATCGGTGAGGCCCTGGGCGAGCAGGATCGGCTGGCCCGCGGGCCGGCCGTCGCGCAACGGCTGGAAGGCGATCCGCACCCCGGCCCCCGGGACGGGAGCGGCGCCGTGGCTGTTGAGAGCCACCACCCGCAGAGCGGCGGGCGCGCCCGCGATGAGCCGGCTCTGGCCAAGAACCTGGGTCACGGGAGAACCGAGAGCGGCGGAAAGTGAATCCCGACTCACGCTGGCCAGCGCCGCCGTGACCCCCCGCCTGAACCGGGCGGGGACAGCGGGAGCCAGCGCTCCTTCGCCGCGGAAGGTGGCGTCCAGCACGCAGGCAGCCACCTCCTCCGGCGTGGGGGCGGCGGTGAACGTCAGCTCAACCTCCGTGGCGTCCCGGCGCAATCGGGACCAGGCGACGGGCGCCTCCGCCTGGGCGATCTCCCGACCATCCGGCTCATGCACCAGGCGCACGCTGAGCTGGCCACGGGCGGGCGCTGCGATCCCAAAAGCTTTCGGGACCAGGCGGTAGCGCGTCACCAGCCCCACTCCACGGCGTTCGGCGGCCAGTAGCTCCGGCGGCGGCATATCGGCGATGACCACGCGGTAGCCACCCGCCGCAGTCGCGTTCCGCGGAGCGGTATCGACCAGCCACGAGTGCGCCGTGTATACCCCTGGCAGGATCGCCCGCAGGCGGTAGGAAAGGGTCGCCTCGCCGGGAGCAGAACGCGTCAGGCGCGCCTCCAGGACACCCGGTGCGCTCCGCCAGCCGACTCCCGTCCCCCGCCGCGCCTCTGCAAGGACCATCCCGCCCGGCAGCGCCTCGCGCAGGAACGATGCACCCGCAGGCAGGTTGGGGACCACCACCCGCACCTCGATCTCATCCCCTGGCGCTACGCTGCCCGCCAGCGGCAGCAGGCGCTCACCGCCCGCCTCGCGGACGACCCGGTAAAGCGTCCGGCGCAGCACTCCCCGGCCCGGCATCCCGATGTAACCGGGACCGACTTTGATCCCCTGGCCGGCGGATACCTCCTGCTGGCCTGCAGTGGCGGTGACCAGCAATCGTCCCCGACCCGTGCGCAGCGCGCGGAGGGGAATCTCCAGCCAACCGCGCCCGCCCGGAGCCAGCTGCAGGAGCGCGGGCTGCACTCCGGCGGCGTCCAGGCCCTCCGCCGCCCAGCGGACGGAAATCCCGCTGCGTCGGGACGCGGTGGGGTTCCACACCTCGACCCGCGCCAGCGCCACGTCGCCCGTCCCGAAAGCTTTCGGGACCGCCACCCACACCAGGAGGGGCAGCGCTTTCGCCAGCGGCAGCGATTCCTGGCCGGTGCCCGCCGCGCCCGCGGCGCGCGCCACCAGCACGCCGTCCGTGAGGTTGCCGGGAGCGAATCTCAGCGTCGCGCGGCCATGGCTATCGGTGACCACCGTGGCGAGCGCGCGACTACCCGGAACCCCTGCGTAGCTAACTGCAGGCGGCAAGTTCCCGACGTAGTCGGGACTAGGCCCCACCGGCCGCAGGCCATATACCGGATCGATGGTGAGCACGCGGTTCATCCCTGGAGGGAGAAGCGTGCGCCGCGCATCCCAGCCGTACGGCATCGGGCTGGAGCGACGCGGTTCCAAGCTCAGGAAGACGCGCGCTGGAACGGGCCGGCCGATGGCATCCGTCGTCTGCACCGCCACCTGCAGCCGATCGCGCCAGGGCGTGAGCCGCAGGCGAACGGTGAGGGCGTCCCCGCGCCCGGTGACACGGAGCGCGCGCGTTGCCTCCAGCGGCCCTTCGCCGGGCGCCAGAGCGGTCAGCGCAGCGACGAGGGCGCGTTCACGCAGGGCGGGTAGCGCCACGCGGACTGTTTGCACACCCTGGTGGAGCGAAAGCACCCGCGCCACATGAGCGTCCTCGCCTTCCAGGGTAAACAACGCGGTGGCGCGTTCGGCAGCGCAGCGGATTGTGAACAGCGCGGGAGCATTCGGGCGCACCACGTCGGGACCGAGGATCGCCAGACGGGCGGCCTCCTCCGGAGCGGGAGCGGGCAGCCCCGGGGCGATGCCTGGCGCGCCGGGGGCGGCGATTCCGCGCCGCACGCGGACCGCGGGCGCCGGCGGACGCGCGAATTGCTCGCCTGGAAAGTCCTGACTACGTCGGGACTGCCCGGCCTGGAGATCGAAGTAGGTGGTCGACTGGGCCCGTCGCCCGTAGCGATCCTGCACCGACACCAGGACAAAGTAGACGCCCCCGGGAGGTAGCGATCCTGGCGCCAGGCGGATGAGCGCGCCGCCGTCCCCGTCCGTAGCGACGTGGCCCTGGGTGATGACGCTGTGGAACTGGGGAAAGATGGGCGGCTCCGCCTCTGGCCCCGACGAAGGTGGGGCGGGCAGGACGGAATTCGGGAGCCAGGGACGGAACGCGGGATGGACGACATAGCGCACCCGCGCCCCCGCGAGGCCCTGGCCGCCGGGCAGTCGGGCGTGAACCGCAAACCACGGGCTGTCCTCAGGCTTGAGCACGGGGCGCGGGTTCTCGATAGATACCGACAGAAGCGGATCCGGCCGCTCCACGAGCGCGAACGAAAGACTTGCGGTGACGCCTGCCACCGCCACCTCTGCCATATAGCTCCCCAGCCGCAGTCCGCGGGCCAGCCTGCCCACGTCCTCAAACGCTCCTCCTGCGTCGGTGACCAGACGCCCCTCATGGACCGCGCGTCCGCCGGCATCACGATAGCGCACCACCACCGCCCGGCGGGAGAGCGCCGCTCCATACGGATCGCGGGCGATGCCTCGCAGGCGGATACTCTCCCCGCGGCGATGCACCGGCCGATCCAGCCAGACGTAGAGGCGCGGCCCCTCCTGGACGACGGGACCCGGATGCACGAGCAAGAAGGCGCTCTGCTGGCCGTGCCGGGCGACGAGGAGCGCCATCTCCCGCCGCCGGGGCGGCGGAACGGGCAGCATGCACAGGCCCTGGCGCCCACTGCTCACCTGGAACTCCTGGTCGCCCCAGCGGCAGCGCACGGCCGCCGAGGGCGCGACGACGCTCGCCTGCCGATCCACCACCCACACGAGCAGCCGCCCTTCCGATCGCTTGGCAACCAGAGTGAGATCTGAACTAAGGAGCGCGTAGTAATGGGGCAGCTGCGGCGCCGCCAGGCCCTCGACCTTCACCACGTACGCGCCGGGACCCGGGAGGCGAATTGACACATTACGACCAAAGTTTGGTTCCTCTGGTGGGGCGGCCTCCGTCCACTCACTTACGCGGTCGCGTTCAGCCAGATCGAGGCGCGGGTTTCCCGTGGCAATTCGGGCCAGATCACTGATGTCGATTCGGTATAGAGTCAGCCGGACGCGATTGCCGCCGGCCTGGAGGAAGGGCGCCGGAGCGGAATCGGTGGGAAACTGGCCCAGATAGGGGGCAAATACGCCTTGCCCGAACGCCGGTACAGCGCCCACTGCCAGCAGAAGGCAGAGGAACGCTCGATACAGAGTTCGCATCACGGCACCTCCCGAAACGGGCAAACCTTCGGCGGGGTCCCGACGGCGCCGGGATCAGAACCCCCTGATCCCGGCGGAATCGAGATTGTTCAGCCTCTTGTCCTTATTCACGCTCTTACTCCTGCTCGAGTGGCTGGGGCCTGGGAGTAAGAGCAGGAACACGGTTAGCAAGGCAGCGGCAGGGTCCCGAATACCTTCAGGGACCTATCGGTGCATGGCACCTGCCCGGCATGTCGCCAGCTCACCGAACCGGCACACCTGCCCCGATGGATTGGATGCAGGGACAGCGGTCGGAGTTACGCTCCGCAGGAAACACGCCTGCACGGCGGCAGAGCCCGCAGAGAGACGGCAGACGGCGTGGAGAACAGCTCGTCACGATACCGACTTCGTTTCGGCGCTGGCTTGCTACCCCCGATATAATGATTGGTGATACTTCTTTAGATGAGCGCGTCGGGCTTGCGTCTTGCGGCCTAAATTCGTCCACGCGGCGGCCCACCGGGGCGAAAAAGCGGCGCACCCGAGTGCGCGAACCGGCACAGGTGCTTTCCTATCAAATTGCGGTTTAGCGTTCCGTTGCCTGTGGTAAAAGCACCAGTGGCCGGGGCGCCTCGGCGGTTACCCAGGGGGCGCCCATCGGGGCCGATCGCTCGGGCGGCTGAGCGCAGCTCATCCACGGGAAGCAGCCACCATGTCGGCTGTTACTACGCACCGGCCATCAGGAGATGCCGCGCGCACGTCTCCCTCCGAGGAGGAGGTGGCGCGCTACGCGCGCACGCGCGATGCGCGCCTGCGGGCAAAGATTGTGGCGAGCTGCCGCCGCCTAGTTGAGGCTCTGGCGGCCAAGTTCGCGCGGCGCGGCGCCCCTGTGGAAGACCTCATCCAGGTGGCCAGCATCGGACTGGTTCAGGCGCTGGATCGGTTTGACCCCGACCGCGGTGTCAAGTTCACCACCTATGCGATCAACAACATGGTAGGTGAGATCAAGCACTACTTTCGGGACTTTACGTGGGTGGTGAAAGTCCCACGGCGGCTTCAGGAGCGCTCGGCGGCAATGCAGCACGCGGAGGAGGAGCTACGCCGACGCAACGGCAGCGCGCCCATGATTTCCGAGCTGGCAGAGTTCCTCAACCTCTCCGAAGAGCAAATTGTTGAGGCGATGGAGATGGGCTACATGTACCGGCCCTTCTCCCTAGACTCCCAGGTCGCCCTGGAGGACGAGCAACCGGAGGACAGGCTGGCCGACTTGATCGGCCGGGAGGACCACGGCCTTACGGAGGTCGTCGAGCACGCATCCCTGCGCCGTGCGCTGGACGGGCTGGACACGCGCAAGCAGTGGATCCTCCGCCGCCGCTACTTTGACGATTGGAGCCAGAGCGAAGTCGGCCAAGCCCTTGGCATCTCTCAGATGCACGTCTCGCGCCTCGAGCGGGAGGCGCTGAAGGAGCTGCGGGCGGCAATCGCCTCGGAGTAACGCTCCACCTCCCCGGTTTATCCCCATGCCACGCTCAGGCGGGAGGAGTCGCGGTTCCCCAGGGCAGGCATTGCCTCGCTTCTGGCGGTGCACACCAGTGCAGGTGGTGTGAAGCAAAAACGGGCGGCAACCGCCGCCCGGGAACCCATGCGGACGAGAGGACTTGAACCTCCACGACCTTGCGGTCACTAGGCCCTCAACCTAGCGCGTCTGCCTATTCCGCCACGTCCGCGAGTAGCGCCATTGTAGCACCCGGCATCGAGGTCGTCAATAACTTCACGCGCGCTGGGTGCGTTTTGCAAGAGGGGGTAGCAGCCTGTGGAGATGGCACCGCGTGGCGGCGTTCGTCCCGCTCGCGATGCCCCCGACTTCGCTGGAACGCTATCCGCAAATTGCGCCTGCACCCACGCGTGAGGGTCTGGGATGACCGCACCGCCGTCTAATCCCGCATAATAAGGTGATGGCGGGGTAGGCCTCCAGCGGTCAGCGGTCCATAAGATAGGGCTTCCCCTCAGAACCCCGCCCTGGCCGTGACAGGCGTCTTGCGCGGCGCCGATCCGGTCTGCCGTCCACGGAGTACACGCATGACCCGAATTCCCATCTCGATCTCGACTCGCTGCGGCTGCCTGATGCTGGCCACCCTGTACCTGGCGTCGTCGGCCCTGGCCAAGCCTGCCCAGAACTCGTCGCGCCGGCGGCCGCCGGTGCTCCCGCCCGTGCGCGGGCTGAGTTACCGCGGCGCCGCCGGAGGCCCGGCGCGAACGGCAGTGGACCGGCGCGTGGCCGCGCTGCAACTCCAGCTGAAGGAGGCGCGCGCCGGGGAAGCGCAGGCCCGCCAGAAGCTCGCCCAGGTGCAGGCCGCGCTGGAGACGATCAGCGCCGAATACCTGAAGCTGAAGCAGGAACTTCAGGATCGTGCCGAGGCCAGCCTGAGCACCCGCCAGATGGTTCTGTTGCAGATCCGGCGGCGGCTGGGCGCGGTCGAGGTAGATCTGATTCGGGCGCGAGCGCAGGGCCCGGCAGAGAATGCAGAGAAGACCCAGTCCCTGGTAGCCGAGAAGAAGACGCTGGAGGAACGCATTGCGGCTCTGGAGACGGAGGAGCGAGCGGCAAAAGAGCCTCCGAGGCCTCCGGCGCCCGCTCATGAACCCGACCCGCCGCCGACCCCAAAGCCGCCGTCCGCAGCCCCATCTAACACCGATCCCGACCCGAAGGCGCCGGAGGCAGTCCGCACGGCGGAAGCCTCCGTGCGGGAGGCGGAGACGGAACGGGAGCGCGTCCGCCAACTGGTTGCCACGGGCCTGATGCCGCAAGCAGAGCTGGGCCGCGTGGAGCGCGATCTGGCGTGGGCACAGACCAATCTGGCGGGCGCTCGGGCGCGGCAACAGCGGGATCTGCCGGCGGCGATTGCCGCTGCGGAGGCTCGTGTCTCACTGGCACGTGACGCCCTGACCCAGGCGGAGCAGGAGATGGCGCGATTGGAGCGCCTGCACACCCAGGGTGCCGTAGCCACTCAAGAAGTGGCCACCCAGCAGGAACGCCTGGCGCAGGCTCGCGCGGCGGCGGAGACCGCACAAGCCGCTCTGCAAGCGATCATCAATGCCTCCTCGAAGTAGCCAGGGCGGGAGCCGAATCGATAACTCCCTTCCGCGCGGCAGAAGGGAGTTCCCGTGTACGAAACGGTTGCGCGGGCGCTCGCGCCCCGGCCGACATGCTGAGCGGCACTGATCAGGCCTGACCCGCGGCTGCCTCGCCAGCCCGGTTGAGCCGCTGCGCCAGGCGGGATTTACGCCGATTGGCGGCGTTCCGGTGGATGATACCCCTCTTCGCCGCCTTGTCCACTAGGCTGCTCGCCTGGCTCAGCAGATCTATCCGGTTCTCGTCGCCACGCTCGATCGCCAGACGGGTCTTCTTGACGAACGTCTTGATGGCGCTGCGCACTGCCTGGTTGCGGAGGCGCCGCTTCCGCGACTTGATGATATCTTTCTGGGACGATTTCAGGTTGGCCACGGCCTGCTCTCGCTGTAGAAGGGGCCCGAGTAGAGACCCCTGAACGCCTTCGGAACGCTAACATGAGTTCCGGGCGGGGAACACAGGATTATATCAGACAGATGAACGCAGAAGCAAGTCCTGAAAGCTCACCGGCAGGCGCGACGGCGAAAGGGTTTGCGGCGGCAGCAGGCATTATGATCTCTGCTATCTTCCTCAGCCGCATCCTGGGGCTGGTACGGGAGATGGTGGCCAGCTACTACTTCGGGGCAGAGAAGAACCTGGTTGCGGACTGTTACCGTGCCGCGTTCAGCCTCCCGGATCTCCTCTACTTTCTCATCGCCGGGGGCGCACTTAGCAGCGCATTCATCCCCGTGTTTACGGAATACCTGACTAATGGCGAAGAGGAGGATGCCTGGAAGGTCTATAGCGTGTTCGGCACGACGATGGTTCTGGGGCTGGGGTTGGTGATCCTCCTGGGTGAGATCTTCGCGGAGCCGTTGATCCGTGGCGTGGTGGCGCCCGGCTTCCCGCGTGAGAAGGTGCTGCTGACCGCCAGCCTGACGCGCATTGTGCTCCCCGCACAGCTATGCTTCTTCATCGGCGGGCTGATGATGAGCACCCTCTACGCACGTCATCACTTCCTGATGCCCGCGCTGGGGCCGGTAGTCTACAACGCCGCGATTATTGTGGGCGGCGTGATCGGCGGCGCCTTCTTCGGACCGGTGTGGGGCATCTATGGGATGACCTGGGGCGTGCTCACGGGCGCGCTCATTGGCAACGTGCTGATGCAGCTGGCGGCGATGCGCCGGCTAGGTGTCCGCTACCGGTTCTCGCTGGATCTCCGCCATCCGGGCGTGCAACGGGTGAGCAAACTGATGCTGCCGGTGCTCCTGGGGCTCTCCCTGCCGTACCTGCACCTGATTATTGCGCGGAGTTACGCCAGCTATCTGCGCCAGGGCAGCATTACCTGGCTGACCAACGCCAATATGGTGATGCAGATCCCGCTGGGCATCTTCGCGCAGGCGCTGGCGGTGGCGATCTTCCCCACCCTCTCCACGCTGGCTGCGAAACGCGACATGGCCGGCCTGCGGGAGCAGTTCAGCCTGGGATTGCGGTTCATTCTGTTCCTCACCATCCCCGCCTCGGTGCTCGTCATCCTGCTCGCCCATCCGCTCATCCACCTCCTGTTCGAGCGGGGTCGGTGGACCAGCGCGGACACGATCGCCACCGCGCAGGCGACGGTGTGGTACGCGCTGGCCGTGTTCGCGCTCTCGGGCCAGCAGATTGTCAACCGGGGGTTCTACGCGCTCCAGGACACCCTCACACCGATGCTGGTCGGGACAGTAGCAACCTTCCTCTACATGGGGCTGAACCTGGTGGTAATGAAGCCACTGGCGCACGTCGGCCTGGCGATGTCGTTCAGCGCCGTCAATACCCTTACCCTGGGCGTGCTGCTGGTCCTGTTCCACCGACGCGCGGGGGGGCTGCGGGGCCGTGAGGTGCTTGCCAGCCTGCAGCGAATCGCTGCGGCCAGCGCTGTCTTGGGGGCAGTAGCGTGGGCGGCTCGGGAAGGAATGAGCCGCGCGCTGGGTATCCACGGCGCTGCGGGCCTTACCACTGCCACCGCCGCGGCGCTGCTCCTGGTGGCGGGCGGGCTGGGGCTGGTGGCCTATGCCGCCACCGCCCGCCTGCTCCGCGCTCCCGAGGCGGAGCTTGTATGGGAGACGGTACGGCGCAGGCTGCAGCGGAGACGGCCCCGGACGTAGCCTCGCCGTGCGCCGGCGCACACCCATCTCCCCCTCCCCATATCAGCGAATCCTCCTGTGGCTGCGGCCCCCTGCCCCGTCCGTTCGGCCCCTCGTCGTCCCCTACCCTTGCCCTTCGTTTCCTCGGCACGGGCACCTGCTACTAGTAGTCTGTCATGATTGAAGTGTTGGATAAAGGTGCTTGAGCTTGATTCGTGCATCCGCCGTCGTGAAGCGCCACGCCATCTTGGCGG
>JACQGL010000130.1 GCA_016199525.1 Armatimonadota bacterium | reverse complement strand
TGATACGATGGTATTTCCCTGGCGCACTGACGGCCACGTTGCTCGTTGGCGGGCTGATGGCCGTGTTTGTCGTGCTGGGCAGCACGCCCTCCACACAGGCGCAGGGGGGAGGCCCCGTTTACGTGCCGGGCCACTATATCGTGGTCCTGAAGGATGAGGTGCAGAATCCTGGTGCGGTAGCGGCGCAGATGGCGCGGGCGCACGGCCTTGCCGTGGGCCACGTTTACGCCGCGGCCCTCAAAGGTTTCTCCGCCGCCATCCCCGATGCCCGCCTGGGCGCGGTGGCGAACGATGCGCGTGTCCGCTACGTGGAGCAGGATCAGGTAATGTTCGCGCTCGGTAAACTCGCAGGTAAGCCGGGCGGTGGGGGCAGTACGCAACCCGCGCAGACGGTGCCAACGGGTATCTACCGTATTGATGCCGACCTGAGTAGCGCCGCGGCGGGCAATGGCAGCGGGAGTGTCGATGTGGACATTGCCATCATCGACACCGGTATCCAGAAGGACCATCCCGACCTCAATGTGGTAGGCGGCGTGAACTTCTCCACCGGCAAGTCTTACAGCGACGGTCACGGCCACGGCACGCACGTAGCGGGTACCGCCGCGGCCCGCGACAACGCCATCGGCGTAGTGGGGGTGGCTCCGGGAGCCAGACTATGGGCGGTTCGTGTCCTGGACAACAGCGGCTTCGGTTGGACCTCCGACGTCATCGCGGGTGTGAACTGGGTCGCCGCCCACGCGGGCACTGTTGAAGTGGCCAACATGAGTCTGGGTGGCGGCCCCTCCAATGCACTGGACGATGCGGTGCGGAACGCCATCGCCGCGGGCGTCATCTTTACACTCGCCGCAGGCAATGAAACCGACAGCGCCGCCAACCACTCGCCCGCACGGGTCCAGGAGGCCCTCACCGTCTCGGCAATTGCCGATTCGGATGGCCAGTGCGGTGGCACGGGCGCCGATACCAGCTATGGGGCGGATGATACCTTCGCCACGTTCAGCAACTTCGGCTCCAGGGTGGACGTGGCCGCTCCGGGGGTCAGTATCTTCTCCACCTATAAGGGCAGCGGCTACGCTACCTTCAGCGGGACATCGATGGCGGCTCCCCACGTAGCGGGTGCAGCGGCGCTCTACGTGGCCACTCACGGCCGGAACGCGGACGGGAATGGCGTGATCGATGGCGCCGACGTGGCTGCCATCAACGCGGCCCTCGTCTCTATGGGCACCCCCCAGAGCCAGACCTGCCAGGTGGACGCTACCGGCCGAGAGCGCGGCGGGTTTACCGGGGACCCCGACAGTTCTGCAGAACCTCTTCTGGACGCCGGCGGGCTCTGACCGTGGCGCTGCTGGCGAGAGGAGCGTTCCACGCGTGCTCTTGCTCCTGCTTGAGTGGTTGCGGTTAGAGAGCAGGAAAGGAGGCTTCTGCAGTCTCGTCTTACGTCCGGCGGCGTGACAGCCACGGCCCGGGGGAGGTTCCCTCGGGCCGCGCTTATCAATACCGGCAACCGGTCAGGCCGGCTCCGCCGTCGGCTGCGGCTCTCCGGACGGCTGGCGGCCATTCGCCCAGTGCTTCACCCAGCGGGGAACAGCGTCGATCAGGATCGCCACCACGCAGGCCATCATGATCGCGGTGAGTGTGGCGTTGAGATACCCCTGGAAGCGGAGCGCGTGGTCCGGCAGCCCGTTCTTCATGGCTTTTGTCATCGTGCCGATGAAGTTGTCGCGGATGCTCAAATAGCCCGCGCTCAGCGTAGTGACACCTACGAACGCCATGGGCAGGATGGTTACCCAGGCGTAGCGGGCACGGCCCTCGTTGATGATTACTGAGGTGCCGATGACCAGCGCCACCACCGCCAGGAGCTGGTTGGCAACGCCGAACATCGGCCACAGGGTCTGGATGCTGCCGGTGTAAATGAAGTAGGCCCATCCGGCGGCGACCAGGAAGCTCGCGCCCACCGTCCCGGGCATCCAATCCGTCTGCCCGATCTTAGGGTGCAGGACGAGCAGCACCCCGCCCAGCCCCCCGATTACCAGGCCCGGGGGAGCCAGTGAGGCAATCCAGGGCACGCTCTCGTACACGCTGTTTACGGCGCTGGTTAGCGCCAGGCCAATCCCGGCCACCACGAGCGCCGCTCCCACCCAGCCCGCGGACGCCCGCTTCCCGAGCGCCTTCTGCTTGGGCAGGCGCGAGCCGAATTCCTGAACGAGGAACCGCGCGATGCGCGTGCCCGTATCCACTGTGGTGAGCACGAACAGCGCCTCGAACATAATCACGAAGTGATAGAAGTACTTCATGAGCACGCCCAGCCCAGGGAAGTTCCCGAAGATCTGCGAGATCCCCACCGCCAGGGAGACGCCGCCCCCCGTGCGGCCGACCAGGGTGCTTTCGCCCACCAGCTGCGCCAGCTCGGACAGGTTGTGCGCCCCCAGACCCAGCCTGGCAAACTTCTCCGGTGTCAGGTTGATGGCGTAGTAGTCGGCGGGCGGGAGCGATGCCGCCGCGACCAGGGCCGTTACCCCCACCAGGCTCTCCATCAGCATTGCCCCGTAGCCGATCGGCCGCGCGTGCGACTCGCGGTCCAGCATCTTGGGAGTGGTCCCCGAAGAGACCAGGGAGTGAAAGCCGGAGATCGCCCCGCAGGCAATGGTAATGAACGCGAATGGATAGATCGGCCCGGGCACCAGCGGCCCGCCCCCGGTGAGGAACTGGCTGAACGCGGGCGCCTGGATGGGGGGATTCACCACCAGCACCGCGGCCACAATGAGGACCACGGTGCCTACCTTCATGTAGGAACTGAGATAGTCACGCGGGCAAAGCAGCAGCCAGACGGGAAGCGCGGAGGCGATGAATCCGTAGACCAGCATGCTGGTGGTAATGCCGTCCCGGGACATCAGCAGCAGCCTGCCAAACCCTGTGGGATGATGCGCCTCGCCCACCACCCACGGCCCGGCCACAACGGCGAGGACCAGCAGCGCCACGCCGATGGCGCTGGCCTCTCCCACTCTCCCAGGGCGGATACGGTACATATAAAGGCCCATGAGGAGCGCGATAGGGATGGAGGCAGCGATGGCGAACGTCCCCCATGCGCTCTCCGCCAGGGCGTTCACGACCACGAACCCCAGCACGGCCAGGGCCACCACCACAATGAACAGAATGGCAACCATCGCCACCGTGCCGGAAATGCCGCTGATCTCCGAGCGGGCGATCTCCGCCAGGGAGCGCCCCCGGCGTCGGATGGAGGCGGCCAGGATCACGAAGTCCTGCACTGCGCCTCCCAGGCAGACGCCGAACACCAGCCAGAGCCAGCCCGGAAAGTAGCCGAACTGGAGGGCCAGCACCGGGCCAATAAGCGGTCCTGCCCCCGCAATGGCGGCGAAGTGATGGCCCCATAACACCCATTTGTTGGTTGGGTGGTAGTTGTGCCCGTCTTTGAACTGGTGGGCGGGCGTGGGCCGGGCATCATCCAGCACTACCACTCTGGTGGCCAGGAAGCGGCTGTAATAGCGGTAAAAAATGGCGTAGATCCCGAGGGCGCCTAGCATCAGCCAGAAGGCATTGATCATCGTTGACGTCTCCGGTCATCCCTGGTGTGGTCACATCCCATGTTATCGCGATTGCGAACGGGCGCTTCCGGCCGTCGTGCCGGACTGCTTTCCCACGCCACCCCTGCGGCAGCGCGTTCAGATCGGCGCCTGCATTTCTGTTTACGGTCTCGCCCACGGGGGTCCTCCCCGGCGTGCTCTACCGGGGTGCGTTTCAGGACATGGGCAAGCAAGCGAGATGTCCTCCGGTAGAGGGCAGCTGTGCGGCAGGGGAGAAGGAGCGCCGACTTCCCGTCGGTGCAGACGCCAGGCAGAAGCCTGGCGCTACGGTGCGGCACAGGTTAGAATTGCCCGATCTTGAAGCGCACGGCTTTACGCCGGACAGATGAAAACGGTCCGGCGCTCCGTCGGGAGCGCCGGACCGTTTCTGTCGAGATCGGCCGGTCGGGCGAGGAAATCGTTAAGGGCGCGCGCCCCATCCCTGGGCCAAACCCAGGAACTGGCAGCGTCGGAGCAGGTTCTCGGTGGCGTGTGCCCAGGTGCAGTTGGCGGCAGTGAGACACGCCTGGCGCCGGATGTGCTCTGCCAGCTTGGGCTGGGCTAGCAGCTCGGCCACCGCCACCTCGATCTCCGCCGGTTCATCCGTCTCCAGAACGATGGCGTTTTCGTAGGCCCGCGCGTATTCTTCTCCCGTGGCGCCGGTGAACGCCACGCCCCCGCTGGCCATCACCTCCAGGCCCACGAGGCCGAATGGCTCCCGCCCGCTGTTGGCCAGCACCGCGTCGGAGGCGTGGAAGAAGGCGCGTAGCACCGGTTCCGTGAGGGGGAAGCGCACGTCCACCACGTCTGCCCGCGCGCAGCTCTCCAGAATGGCCGCTACGGCACGGCGCGGGTCGGCGCCATCCGCGTGGGCCTCATGGATCCGGAGACCCAGGGCACGTGCTCGATCCACCACCTCTAGGCCGTGCGCTTCGATGCCCCCGCGCGCCACGAGCAGTGCCGGCAGCCCCGCTCGCTTCAGTCCCGCGGTCGCTTCCACGGCCATCAACCAGCGCTTGTCCGGATCGAACCGCGCCACCTTGGTAAGCAGTACGCGGTGCCAGAGCTTGCTGGTGATGCGTTCCACCAGCTCATTAACGAGCGGGTTCTCGACCAGCATCCGCGCCGGAATGCCGTTTGGAATCACCACTGGATTACAGCTATACTGCCACATGACGTGCTTCATCCAGTGGCTCACGGTGGTTAGCGTATGAGTAAACTTGAGCCGGGCGAAATCGATGTTCTCGAAGCCCATCGTGTTGTTGGCATTCCACAGCATCAGCACCTGGTCGCGCAGCCCCGCGTAATAGAGAGCGTCGCTGAGGTCGCAGGCGGTAGCGGCGGTGTGCCACTCCTCCGAGAGGACGATCACGCGCTTGCCCCAGCTCAGGGCGGGACGGATCACCTGCTGGATGATCGCGCCGGGGACGCTGCTGCGGAAGTCTGCCAGCTTCCCCTCCTCCCCATCGTAGACTCCCTGGGGATGGTGGCGGCTAATCCAGGTACACCACCGGTGGTAGTTCAGCTTGCCGTGCAGGTACGTTTCCACAGGGGGCTCGTTCGGATCCCCAATAAAGTAGAGATGGGTCTCGTAGCCCTGCTCGGCCAGGGCGGCGGTCAGCTCGGTAATGCGGCGGCCCAGACCCCCCGCCATCGAATAGCCATCGGGGCCCTCGAATGAGAGGGCGATGAAAACCGTGTTGTCTGGGTCTAACCGCGGCAGCAAGCTGGTTTGCGTATCCCCGAGGGAAAAGCGCTCACGGCCGGGAACTTCGGAGCCACTGCCGGGGACGGTCCGCGGCTGGGGGGACAGATCTACTACGGGGGCCACCTCGGGATGCGTGGCGATTGTGGATGCCATCAGTTACTGCCTCCTGGAGTCAGCGAATCGGTCGCGACAACGTTAGTGTAGCGCGCGTAAGTTAACGGAGGATTAAGGATAAATAGCGAAGATGCTACAAGCGGGTAACCGTTCCGTTGCCGTACCCGGTCGGAGGAGTCGGCCCGTCGGCTGAGAGGCTGCGGCTCCTCGAGCGCGCCTTGCCGTAGATCCCGTCCGCAGTGCCCGCGGCTCCGGGGTGGCCGCCATAGCGCCCCTGGGAGAGGCGCCGCAACAGAACAGACAGGATAACGAGGGACGTTGCTAAGGGAAACCAGTCGCGCCCGCAAGCCGCGGTGGCTCGACCGTGCCAAAAGGTGTACTGAACATACCCCACCCCACCGACGACCAAACCTGGAAATTCTCTGCCTGGGGAGGACCTCGCCCGCCGGCGCCCGGCTTCCAGTTGTTAGCTGGTAGAGATATAGCCTTGCTGATGGCTTCGGTTCTGCCGCGCTCCCGGAGTTTCACCGATAACCCGCCGGATGCGTGTCGTGCAGGCGATCGGTTTGCAAAGGAATTCCCCGCTACAGAACAAACAGGAGAGTGGACCACGGGTTGGGCCCGCAGGATGGTTGTCCGCACAGGCGTCCGGCATTCAGGGGGAGATCTGCAGATGAAACGGCGCCTCCTCTACCGGAACCTTATTGCTACCACGGTTGCCGTGATGGGGGTCGTCTTACTGGATGGATGTGCAGGGTCGTCAGTACATAGGAGACTGGATTTCCAGCCGGGCGTGCGCGTGATCTTGGCAGTAGACCGCCGGAAAGCCGGTGCCGTTGATGCCGCCCGGATGGAGGCGGCGCGAGCGGTTCTGGAAAACCGCATCACGGGGCTGGAGGTGGCCAGCCAACTAACCCGGCGGGGCGAGGGCGGCTTCGAGCTGCTCTTACCGGCCGGGGTAAACGTCGATAGGGTGGTGCGCATCCTCACCGTCACCGCCCAGCTGGAGTTCCGCTGGCTGAAGTCCGTTCAGTCCAAGCGCAACCCCACGGCGCGCTACCGTATGGAGGTGGCTCACAGCGGCCGCGGCCAACCCGGCACCTACACCTTCTATGAAGGCGATAAGCCCGTCCCCGAGCAGAAGATCCTGAACCAATCGCCGCTGATCCTCACCGGGCGCGATCTGGAGCCCACGAGCGCCCAGGATACCGACCTGCAAACCGGCGAGATCGTCGTCACCTTCAAGCTGAAGCCGCAGGGGACACGCATCTTTGCCAACTTCACCCGCCAGCACGTGGACGAGATGCTGGCGATCGTCCTGGATGGCAAGATCATTGTTGTACCCTGTATCAATGAACCAATCACCGACGGACAGGGCCTGATCCTCGGCGGGTTCAAAACCCCGCAGGAAGCGCGGGACCTGGCGGTGCGGCTGAACTCCGGCCCCCTACCTGCGCCGCTGCGCGTTGTAAAGCGCGAAAAAGTGGGCGCCCGGCTGCCCCCGCCCGGCGAAAACGCGCCGCAGCGGCGGTGACGACCGCCTATTCTGGAACGAGTATGCAGGAGCCCACAGAGGCTTCCCACATTACGGCAGCTAATCCACCCGATCTGGCGGATCCCTGGGCGTTGGATCCACGCCTCCGCGCCGTGTTGGCCACGGGTCTCTACCTCAGCGGCGGCCTGCTGCTTCCCGAAGCCGCCCGGCTGGCAGCGGTACCCGAGGAGGAGTTTGTCCGGCTGCTGGAGGCGGCGGGCGTGGGCGCCCCGGCGGCCGCGCCGGGCGCGGCGCCGGTAATTATTCCTGCCGGTTTTAAGCTCTCCGTCCTGATGCCGGTCTACAACGAGCGCGCCACGCTCCTGAAGATTCTCACGCGCGTGCGCTCAGTGAAGATCCCGAAGGAAGTGCTCGTCGTGGATGACGGCTCCACGGATGGAACGCGAGAACTGCTGCGCACCGAGGTGGAAGGCCGCTGGCCTGAGGTGCGGGTGTTCTACCACTCGCGGAACATGGGTAAGGGAGCGGCGCTGCGCACTGCCATCCCCCACGCTACAGGGGATGTCTGCCTGATCCAGGACGCCGACCTGGAATACGACCCGCAAGAATATCCCCGTCTCCTGGCCCCCATACTTGATGGCCGCGCCGACGCCGTCTTCGGCTCTCGCTTCCTGGGCGGGCCGCACCGGGTGCTCTTCTTCTGGCACTACCTGGGCAACCAGGTTCTCACCTCCCTGTCCAATATGTTCACCAACCTGAACCTTACGGACATGGAGACCTGCTACAAGGTGTGCCGCACGGAGCTGCTCCAGTCACTCGCTTTGAAATCGTGCGGCTTCGAAATCGAACCGGAGATCACTGCGAAGCTGGCCCGCTGCCGGGCGCGGATTTACGAGGTGCCCATCTCCTACAGCGGTCGAGACTACTCGGAGGGCAAGAAGATCGGCTGGCGGGATGGGATCAAGGCGCTGATCAGCATTATGCGCTACCGGCTATGCGAATGACGAGGAAACGTAAGCGCTTACCCCTGCTTGTGTAGGCAATGGCGATACGGGGATGGAAGGACGAAAGACGGAGGACGGCGCGGCGGCCCGCCCTCGCCTCTACCCCACTATCTCCCCCTCCCCATCCCTCTCTTCGCCCCTTTCTTACACCCCTGAACACCGGCCTTCGCTCGTCTTGCTTTCCTTGACTCCCCCCGGTCGCCGTCGTATAATGCCCCGGCCGCCGGGCCGCGATAGAATGTAACCTGGGCTGGCTCGCGCACGGATCCGAAGGGTGGGTCTCATCGCCGGCGCTGCGGAGCGACCGGCGATTCGCGTGTTGGATGTGGGGCGAGTCTGGATGCCGTGCGGCACGCCTGCTGCGCGCCAGGGACCCCGAAGGCTTTCGGGGGGAACGGATCACCCGGGCGCGCCGCCTCTCAAACGCTTTTGGGGCGCTCTCGCCGCGCGCTTTGCTCCTGGAGACGATCGTTGAGAAACGTTGCCTTCTTCCTCGGTATCCTCGCCGTCGTCGTCGCCGCCGCGTGGTTCGACGTGCAGAACCGCGTCTACCCGATCCGGGAGGGTCTGGACCTGAAAGGCGGGGTCCGCGTCGTGGTCCAGGTGGACCACGCCAAGATGCAGCAGATGGGCCAGCCGTTCAGCTCCGGCCAGATTGTCCAGGTGCGCGATATCCTCGAAAGCCGCGTCAACCAGTTCGGGCTGTCCGGCACAGACGTGAAGGCCAAGGGCGACGACCAGGTGGAGATCCAGCTGCCGGGCGCGCGCGACCCCGAGCAGGTGGTGGGCAAGCTGATCACCACCGCCCAGCTGGAGTTCCGCTGGCTGAAGTCCGTCCAGTCCACGCGCAGCCCCACGGCGCGCTACCGGATGGAGGTGGCTCACGGTGGCCGCGGCCAGCCCGACATCTATACCTTCTATGAAGGCGATAAGCCCGTCCCTGAGCAGAAGATCCTGGAAGAGTCGGAGCTGATCCTCACCGGGCGCGACCTGGAGCCCAAGAGCGTCCAGGATACCGAGATGCAAACCGGGAAGATCGTCGTAAGGTTCGAGCTAAAGCCGGAAGGGGCGCGCACCTTTGCCGACTTTACCCGCCAGCACGTGAATGAGTTCCTGGCGATTGTCCTGGACAACAGGATCATCTCTGCACCGAACGTCAACGAACCGATCACGCAGGGGCAGGGCCAGATTGAAGGCGGCTTCAAGACCCCGCAGGAAGCGCGGGACCTGGCAGTGCTGCTGAACTCCGGCGCTCTGCCCGTGCCCCTTCAGGTGATCGAACGGCAGGAGGTAGGCGCCACGCTGGGGGCGGAGGCCGTCCGCGCCAGCATCCAGGCCGGCCTCGTGGGTCTGGGTCTGGTGCTCCTGTTTATGCTCGGCTACTACCTGCTGCCGGGTGTGCTGGCCAACATCGCGCTCCTCTTCTACGCGGCGCTCACCTTCGCGATCTACAAGCTGATGCAGGTGACGATGGACCTGCCGAGCATCACGGGGTTCATCCTTTCCGTGGGTATGGCGGTGGATGCCAACATCCTCATCTTCGAGCGCCTGAAGGAGGAGATGCGCTCCGGCAAGACCCTCCACTCCGCCATCGACGCCGGTTTCTCGCGCGCTTTCAGCTCGATCTTCGACTCGAACGTCAGCACCTGGATTACCTGTTTCATCCTCTTCCAGCTCGGGGCACCGCTCATCAAGGGATTCGCGCTCACGCTGGCCATCGGTGTGGCAGTCAGCATGTTCACAGCAATCACGGTGACGCGCACCATGCTGCACCTGCTGGTGAACTGGGAGTGGGCCCGTACGGAGCGCTTGTTCGGACTGGGCATCAGCTGGCTTTCCTTCCGGCTCGGCCAACGCCACCTGGATATCATGGGCAGGCGAAGGCTCTACCTGGGGTTCAGCGGCATCCTGGTCCTGACCGCGATTGCCTTACTGGTGAAGCCCGGATTGAACCTGGGCATCGACTTCACCGGTGGTTCGCAGGTGCAGGTGACCTACGAGCAGCCGGTGGCCGACCACGAGCTGCGCGCCAAAGTGGACGAAGTGCTCACCCGCCACGGGCTGCGCGACGCCCGCGTGACCCTCGGGCGCACGCCGCTGCGGTGGACGCGGCTGACCGCCACCGGCGGCGAGGTGGCCGATACCGTCCCGCCAGAGCTGGAACGGCGGCTGAACGACCTCAAAGGCGCGGAGAGCGTCACGGTGAAGAAGGAGGGGAAGACCCTCTCCGTGACCGCCACCTACGCCAGCGAGCACACGCAGCCGGAGTTCGTGAGCATCTTCAGCCAGCTCGGCATCCCGAACCCGCAGGTCAACGTCTCGCCTCCCGAGGAGACGCGCCCGTCGCCGGTCGTCTTCGTGCTCACCAAGTTGGCCAACACGGATGAGAAGGTGAAGGCAGTTTACAACGACCTCCGGGAGCTGCCCTACGGGGCGGTGCGGTCGGCCTCTAGCCAGACGTTGATCGGGCCGAGCGTGGCCCGCGAGCTGGTGCGCGGGGCGTTCTTCTCGGTGCTCCTCGCCTCGCTGGCGATCATTGCCTACCTGGGCTACCGGTTCGCCATCGGCGGCTTCGTGAACGGGATCAAGTTTGGCGCCGCTGCCGTGGTGGCGTTGCTGCACGATGTCCTCTTTGCCGTGGGCGTATTCGCGGTGATGGGCGCTCTCCGGGGCTGGCAGGTGGACAGCTTCTTCGTTACCGCCGCGCTTACCATCATCGGGTTCTCCGTCCACGACACGATCGTGGTGTTCGACCGCATTCGCGAGAACCTGCGCAACCGGCTGCCGCGGGAAACGCTGATCGACCTGGTGAACCGCAGCGTCACGCAGACGTTCGACCGGTCGATTAACACCTCGCTGACGGTAATTCTGGTGCTGCTGGCGCTGTTGGTGCTGGGCGGCGAGTCGATCAAGCCGTTCAACGCGGCGCTGCTGGCGGGAATTGCAATCGGGACCTACTCTTCCATCTTCGTGGCCAGCCCGCTGGTGGTGCTGTGGGAGCGCGCTTCCCAGCGCTCCGCCGCCGAGGCACGCAAGAAGGAGGACGTCCGGCTCCAGTCCCGACCAGCCGGGACGCCTCGCCCCGCGCGCCCGCGACCGGAGCCGCAGGCGGCCCCTGTGGCAAAGTCGGGCGCGGTGGAGAGGACGGCCGCAGAAGTCGCCGCCAAGGCGTCTCCGGTCGCCCCGGCGCGTCCCGCCGGCCGCGGCACCACCACCATCCGTCCCAAGCGCAAGCGGCGCTCTTAGCGTTCCAGCATCTCTGGTTCCTGGTTTCTGGTGGGCTGAACAGGTACTAAACCAGAAACCAGGAACCCCAAACCCAAAACGCCGACGATGCTCGCCAAGGTCTGGCGCCTGCCGCCCTCGCCCTCCCCGGAGCGGGACACACTGGCGCGCGCCCTGGGCGTGGCGCCGGTGGTTGCCGGCCTCCTGATCGCGCGGGGCTGTACCGAGGAGCGCGCCGCCCGCCGCTTCCTCGACCCGCACCTCGACCACTGCCACGATCCATTGCTGCTGCCGGACATGGCGTCCGCCGCCGCCCGCCTGGCACGCGCGGTGCGCGAGCGCGAGGCGGTCCTGGTGCATGGTGACTACGACGTGGACGGGGTGTGTGCGGCAGCGCTCCTTACCCGCGCTCTGCGTACGCTGGCGGTGCCGGTAACGCCGTTCATCCCCCACCGCCAGCGGGATGGCTATGATCTGAGCGTGGAAACCGTGCGCCGCGCGGCGGCGGAGGGCTTCCGGCTGATTCTGACCGCCGATTGCGGCAGCATCGCCTTTGAGGCTGCGGAGGCCGCCCGCGATCTGGGCGTGGACCTGATCGTTACCGATCACCACGAGGCGCAGGAGCGCCTTCCACCGGCGCTGGCGGTGGTGAATCCGAAGCGGCGCGATGGCGCCTACCCGTTCCCCGACTTGTGTGGCGCCGCGGTTGCCTATAAGCTGATCTGGGCGACCTTACGGGAGCTGGGTCTCCCCGAAGGCGGCTTCCGCAAGCGGTACCTCGACCTTGTCGCCCTGGCCACCGCCGCCGATTGCGTGCCGCTCCTGGATGAGAACCGTGCCCTGGTCAAACACGGCCTGCACGTGCTGGCGGATACCAGGAAGCCGGGCTTGCGGGCGCTGATGCGCGTGGCGGGAGTAGATCCACGCTTCCTCACGGTGCGCCACCTCGCGTTTGCTCTCGGGCCGCGCATCAACGCCGTCGGGCGGTTGGGGGCCGCCACCCAGGCACTGGAACTGCTGCTGATGGAGGACAACGCCACTGCTTCTGCCCTGGCGGAGCGCCTGGACGAGGTCAATCAGGTGCGCCAGGAGGAGCAGGAGCGCATCCTGCAAGATGCCACTCGCCAGGCGCTGCGCTACATTGACGACCGGATTCTGGTGCTTGCTTCCCCCCGCTGGCACCCGGGAATCATTGGCATTGTGGCCAGCAAGATGGTGGAGCTGCACGGGCGGCCCGCGGTGCTGGTGGCGATTGACGAGGAGGCCGGGGTCGGGCGCGGCTCCGCGCGCAGCATTTCCGGCTATCACATCTTCCAGGCGCTGGACGCCTGCCGCTCTCTCCTCATACGCTGTGGCGGCCATCAAACGGCAGCGGGGTTTGATGTAGATGCCGCGTGCGTGGAGGCGCTGCGATCCGCGCTTCAGGAGGTCGCCGCCCAAACCCTCTCCGACGGGCTGCTCGAGCCGGCGATTCACATAGACGCGATGGTACCCGCAGCGGCGGTCACGCTGCGCCTGGCGGACGAACTGGCCTGCCTGGAGCCGTTCGGCCACGGGAATCACGAGCCGGTGCTTTACAGCGGCGCGCTGGATGTGGTGCGCTGCGAGCGGCTGGCCGCGCGGGCGAAGGGGGCGCAGGACCATCTGCGGTTGTACGTCCGCCCCCAGGGCGCTCCGGGCGCTCCTGTAGAGGCGGTCTTGTGGCGTGGCTGGGAGCGGGCCAGCGAAATCCCTGCCGGCGGCCGCCTGGACCTCTGCTATACCCTGGGGGTGAACGCCTACCAGGGTTTGCGCGCCGCGCGACTGGACGTGAAGGACCTGCGACCCGCCGGGCAAACGCGGAAATAAGGCACGCGGAGAAACCAGAACAGGGACGGGATGAAGCGGGGAAGCAAGACAGCGGCCATAGATAGCCCTCGATTCTCGGGGGCTTGTTCTCTCGTTTCCTTGCCCCTTCGTTGGCTCGTCTTCTTGTTTCCTGACTTCCTGGCCATTGTCTGGCGAGGCGGCGCGCTAGCATCACGAGGGCAGGAGGGGAAGCGCAGTCGTTCGTGGAATGCAAATTCCGACTCGTTGCCGCGCGGGAACCAGGAAGGCGCCTCTTCTGAGGGGCCCGAATGGCGGGCCAGGACCTGGCGTGTCTCCCGTGAGGCGACGCTTTTGGCAGAATCATAGGAAGGTGCCTCGGCGGGAACCCGCCGCCCGGGGTGGGAGGAACGATGCGTATCACAGTTGTGGGTACGGGCTACGTCGGCCTGGTGACCAGCGTCTGCCTGGCGCACATCGGCCATGAGGTGATCGGGCTGGACGTGGATGAGGCGAAGATCGCCTGCCTCCAGGCCGGCGATCTGCCGATTTACGAGGGGGGCCTGGAGCCGCTTATGCGGGAGCAGATGCGCGTCGGGCGGCTGCGCTTCGAGCATGACTACGCGCAGGCGATCCCCGACGCAGAGGCGATCTTCATCTGCGTGGGCACGCCAGCGCTTCCCGATGGCAGCGCGGATACCCGCGCCGTCCAGGCGGCGGCGGAGGCTATCGGCGCCCACCTTGGGCCCGGCTACACGGTGATCGTCAACAAGAGCACTGTTCCCGTCGGCTCCGGGGACTGGGTGGGAATGCTCGTGCGCGAGGGAGCTGGCCGCGCCACCGGGTGCCGCACCCGTTCTGCCGCCGGCGTCACCGCCGCTGTGGCCGCGGCGGCTCGATGGAGTGAGGCTGAACGCCCGTCCTCCGAGGTGGCGCCTCGGTTCGCCGTGGTTGCTAATCCGGAGTTCCTACGGGAGGGCAGCGCGCTGCGAGATGCCCTGCACCCCGACCGGATTGTCATCGGCGCCGATGACGAAGATGCGGTAGCCGTGATGCGCCATATCTATGCGCGGCTCATCGAGCAGCGGTTCCGGCCCGTATTCTCCGATGTCGATCCTCCCGACGGCGTTGAGACGAGCAGCCCCCCGGTGCCGTTTGTGGTAACCGATCGGACCAGCGCCGAGCTGATCAAGTACGCCGCCAACGCCTTTTTGGCCACGAAGATTTCCTTTGTCAACGAGATCGCCAACATCTGCGAGCGGGTGGGGGCGGACGTGCGCGAAGTGGCCCGCGGCATCGGGCTGGATCGCCGTATCGGCGCCTCCTTCCTGTCTGCAGGTATCGGCTGGGGCGGCTCCTGCTTCCCCAAGGACCTCGCCTCGCTGGTGCAGATCGCCCGTGACTATGGCCACGAGTGCCGCTTGCTCGAAGCCGCCCGCGCCGTGAACCAGGAGCAGCGCCTGGTGGTGGTGCGCAAGCTTCAGGAGCGGCTGAAGGTGCTCAAGGGCAAGACCGTCGCCCTATGGGGACTGGCCTTCAAACCGGGCACGGACGATATTCGCGATGCGCCAGCGCTCGCTATCGCCCGCAGACTGGTGGATCTGAGCGTCCGCGTGGTGGCCTACGACCCGGTGGCAGGTGACGCATTTCAGGCACAGGTGCCGGAGGTTCGCATCGCGCGGGATCCTTATGCGGCGGCGGAAGAGGCGGATGCCGTGGTGCTGGTTACCGAATGGCCGGAGTTTGCGGGCATCGATTGGCGGCGCCTGCGAAGCCTGATGCGGCGGCCGCTGATCGTGGACGGCCGCAACTTCCTGGACGACGCCGCGCTGCTCTGGCACGGATTTGAGTACTGCGGCATCGGCCGCTAATCTTTAGCGCCGCGAGACTCGGACGCGGAGACGGGGCTGAGCGCTTCCATCTGTTTTTCCAGGCGATCCGTGGATACCACCGCCGTGTGTCCGTCGGCGTAGAGGACGGCGCACTGGCGGTCGCCGTGATCTCCTGTGTAGGGATCGTCGAACACGAGGGGCACCTGGTTGGCATCGGGAATCTCCCGCAGGAGCTTGCCGTTCAGGTTCTCATTCCAACGGTAGGGCAGGAGGCTGCTGGGACAGCCGAACGCGGGCTCGCGGGACTCGTCGCGTGGCGCATCGTCCCCGAGCTTCTCCACCAGCTGGGAGGTGGATGCAGCGCTGGGGAGCTTGCCTTTGTGGCGGGCAGTGTATTTCTGCAGCGCCGACCAGTAAGACCGAAGCCGGCTAACGCACGCCTGCACCTGCGCCTCGTTCGCGCTGCGCCCGGGAGGCGGGGGACTGCCGGGAATGGCGCTTTCCGGCAGCGCGCTGGGCTTCCCGCATCCCACGAGCAGCACCGTAATTGCAGCCAGCACCAAATACCCTATCGTCCGCATCCGCTTCCTTCCCGCCGGAACGCCAGCGCATTCTCATCCCATCAACGGTTGCTGCCCGGCGCCCCGGATTCCTCCGCCCGCTTCCCGCCCGGGGTTGCCGCGCTGTTGGCGTACAGCGGAGATGCTGGGGACGCGGAGCGGAGGCCGTGGGAGAGAAAGAGGGAGTGGGAGAAAGCAACTGATCCCCCATTCTCCCACTCTCCCGG
>JACQGL010000125.1 GCA_016199525.1 Armatimonadota bacterium | reverse complement strand
CTGGTGGACTGCTGGTGGGAAGGGGTCAGACAGGATGTGGCACACGCGGCCCTCTCCCCCCTGTGGGGGCAGTGGGCGGCAGAGGTCTTCCTCCCGCTGGTCTCTTGGGAGCTTTTTACGCCCCTTCGGGGCACGCCGATGGCGGGGAACAGGGGTCCTGCTGTACGATGTTCTCTCCTGGCAGTGCGTCGCGGTATCCGATCGTGCTGTGGTGCCTTGTGCCCGTTTGGGAGCCTGGATCGGGGAGTCTGCGGCCTCGTCGTTGGTGACGACACGATCTGTAGCCCCAGATCGGCGTCGATCCCGTGGGGCAGACTGCCTCGACCCGCCACTCCCCCGCTCACTGCTGCCAGAGCTGTGGACCGTGCTCCTTGCCCCTATGGTGGAGGAGGGTATGCCCCGACGCCAGACCGTCTTATCCCCCCCTGATCCGGCTCTGGACGCCTTGCTCCACACGCGCCATCCGCACGCCGCCGGCCTCGATATCGGCGCCACGGACTTGGGGGTCTGTGTGCCCCCCGGTGCGGTGAGGCTCCTCCGGCATCCCCCTGAGACCCTGCCGGCCCCTGTCCGCCGCTTCGGCGTCTTGACCGCGGACCTGCACGCCATCGCCGCGTGGCTCCGCCAGTGCGGGGTCACGACCGTCGCCATGGCATCGACGGGAGTCTATGGGATCCCCCTGTATGCCCTCCTGGAGCAGGAGGGCTTTCCGGTCCTGCTGGTGGATCCCCGGCAGGGGCAGCGCGCCCCCAACCGCCCCAAGACCGATGTCCATGCCTGCCAGTGGATCCCGCGGCTCCCCAGCCTTGGGCTCCTGACCGCGGCCTTCCGCCCCGCCGAACCGATCCGCGTCTGGCGGGCGTCTCAGCGGCACCGTACGACCCTGATCGAGGACGCTGGCCGACATCTCCAGCGGATGGGCAAGGCGTTGGAGCCAATGCACGTCAAGTGGCCGGAAGTCGTGCGTGACCTCACCGGCCTCACCGGCATGCGCATGATCCGCGCCATCGGGGGAGGCGAGCGCACCCCCACCGTGTTGGCACGGTTCCGTGACCACCGCTGCAAGGCGAGCGCGGAGACGAGCGCGCAGGCGCTGCAGGGGACGTGGCAGCCCGAGCCCCTGTGTGCCTTGCAACCGTCCCTCGCGTTGTATGACTCCTCCCATGAGCCGCTGCGGGAGGGTGACCGGGTCATCGAGGAGCACCTGCAGGGCCTCGCGTTGCCCGAGGTGCCCCTCCTGGAGCCAACACGGCGGGTCCGTCGCCGGAAGGACAACGAAGCAACGTGCGACGTGCGGCAGCGGTTGCACCACGTGGCTGGGGTGGACCTGACGGCTCTTGCAGGCATCGAGGAGAGCACCGCGCTCGTGGTGTTGAGCGCGAGGGGCACGGACATGAGCCGGTGGCCGAGTGCGAAGCACTGCGGCAGTTGGCTCGGCCTGGCCCCACATCCGAAGAAGTCTGGAGGAAAAGTGCACGCGAGTGCGACCCGGCCCGGCGTGCACCGTGCGGCCCAAGCGTTGCGGTTGGCGGCGAAGAACTTCCAGCGGAGCCCCAGCGCGCTGGGGGCGTTCTTCCGACGGATTGCCGCACGCCGGGGACTGGCCAAGGCCATCACGGCGACAGCGTACAAACTGGCGCGCCGCATCTCTGCGATGCTGAAGCATGGGATGGCATACGTGGCGCAAGGGGGAGAGGCCTAGGAGACGGCCTACCGGGAGCGGGTGGTGCGGCAGGTGAAACGGAAGGCCGCGGCGCTGGGCCTGGTCGTGGTGGAGCAAGACGCCGGAGCGCACCGAGCGTGAGAGGGCTTGAAGTGAGCCGGAGGAGGAGGAGGCCAGGCCGCACCTCTGACGAAGCCGTCCCTGCGCCCTCAGACGGGAGTTGTTCCTGGGAAGACGCGGTGGTTGGCATGGTACGAACCGCTGCCCTATGCCTTCAACAGACACACAAAGCCTGCTTGTTCAAAGTGGTGGTCAGTCGTAAAGGCTTCCAAAATCCCGCGCTGTCGCATGACCACAAAACTCGCACAATCGACAAGACTCCACTCCTTATCTGGTCGCTCGGTAAACAACTGCCACGCCTGGGCATCAAGCGTTGGATCGACATGCACAACATCCACGTGCGGTGACGCTTTCAACCCCTCGATGAAGGCCGTGAGACGTGCGTGCGGAATCCGCAACGGACTGAGCAGCAGCGCCACGAGTTCCGTGAGTATATAGTTGGTGGTGATCAACTTGCGCCCTTGCTGCCGGGCATGGCGATAGAGGGTCGCGGCACGGGTATGGTATTCTTGCGAGGCATCAACCAGATGTCCCCATCCTGCAGTATCAGCAAAGATATCAGGCATCAGGGTGACCTTCAGGAGTCTCACGGCGCATGGTGTCTCTGACGGACTGCCCCAGGT
>JACQGL010000123.1 GCA_016199525.1 Armatimonadota bacterium | reverse complement strand
TCTCTTCCGTGAGGCCCGCCGCCACGCACGGGGAGACGATAACCTCCTCCAACAGGCCGCGGCGCAGCAGAGAGGAGAGAATCTGCTTCACACGGGCCTGTTCTTCCGGCGAGGGCGGCGCGCCGGGAGCGACGACCGGGGGCTGGGCCTGCGGTAGTCCGATCTCGGGGCCACCACCCCACGGCACTCTTTGCAGCCGGAGGTCGGGGACCGCATCGATCAGCCGCTCCTCCACCCGGGCGCGGAGGGCGGGATCCCTGATCTGCGGGAGCCATCGGGACAGAAAGGAAAACGCCTGCCAGCTGGAGCCGGGCTGCTCCGCACACACGAATGGGAGCTCATCCGCCGCGACGCCAATAAACCACTGCCGCTGCGCCTCATCACCGGCCTGCGCGGCGGCTTCGACGCCTAGGCAAGCGCTGGCGCACCGGAGGGCGGCACTGGCCGCCTCCGGCCCGCCCGCCGTGCGTTCCAGGAAATCGCGGTAAGCCTGCATGGCAGCCGGCCAGTCGCCCGCCAGAAACAGCCAGTGGCCCGCCTGGTAGGGATCGCGCGGGCGATCCGCCTCCGCCAGCTGGCGCAGCACGGGCGCCAGGAGGGTACGCGCGCCCGGGCTAACCAGTAATTGCCCCACCATCTGGTAGCTGATCCACTCGTCGGTCACTACCGCCGCCAGCGCCTGGCGCAGGACGCGCTCCGCGTCCGGGCGGCGGCCGGCCGCCAGCAGGCGATCTCCCAAACGGGAGAGCACGCTGTAATCGAGCTGATCCGGTTCGGTCCGCTCGAAGAGCTGGAGAGCCGTATCCGGCTGATCCAGGCTGGCGTAGCAGTCGATCCAGGGCGACAGCGCTTCCGGCGCTACGTAGGCGTCCAGCCGCCGCAGGGCCGCGGCCAGCCGCGGCCGATCTACGGGCGTGATCGCCCGTGCCAGGGGGGCGAGGAAGTCGCTCTGCTCGCCGAGGGCGTCCACACGCCGCCGGAGTTCTGCCTCCGGTTCCCCCTCCGGCACCGCACCCAGGAACAGATCGAGCGCCTCCCGCGCCGCCCCGCGCTGCAAGGCCAGCCGCGCTAGCGAGAGCCGTGCCTCCCATGCCCCTGCCGTACGCAACTGGCTCTTGAGGAGGGTGTGCAGCTCCGGCGGCACCTGCGGCGCTCCCATCAGCTGCAACAGCAGGGTGTCTTGCCCGCGGATGAAGCGCTCGCCGAAGCGTCGCATCGCGTCGTTGTAGAGCCGGGTGACGCTTAGCAACGCCCCCTGCTCCAGCGCCGCCTGGAGCGCCTCCTGGTAGCGCGCGGGGGTGGGTTCCAGCCGCGCCGCCTGACAGAGTAGGAGCACAGCCAATGCGGATTGCCCGCTGTCGTGGTAGATACCCGCCATCTGGCGCAGGTCATCTGTCCGGGGGCGGCCTGTCAGCCGTGCCAGAGCCGGCCCGAGAGGCGGAAAGGAGCGTACTTCACGCCACGCCTCCATTTCGGGGGCCAGCATCCCGCGGGGCGGACGCAGGTCGAAGGTCGCGGCGGGCACCGGCTGGTTGAGCGCCTCAATGGCGATAGTGCCGTTGGCGAAGGGCGCCCCGTCCGCATCGCTCAGCGCAAAGCGCCGCAGCAAACCATCTGTGGGCGAGTACCACAGATCCAGGCGTGCCGACTGAGCCCAGCCCCGGAGATGGACGAGCGGCTGCCCATCTACGGTTTCCGTACCTAGCGAGCGCAGGCGAGGCAGCCAGCCGTGTTCGAGCAGGTCCCGATCCTGCGGACCGGGCTCGAGGAGCGTGAGGATGGATGTTGCCGGGTCGCTGAACCCGGTCCATCCAGACGGGTTCGCTTCGCCATCGCGGCGGTAATACTGATTTTCGCGCGGGTTCACAGAGAGCGAACGGTCGCCCCGCCGCACCCGCAGGGAGGCGTGCTCACCCTTCACCTCCAGACGGGATCGCCCGGGCCGGGCAAACGTGAGCGTAACCGATACATCTCGATCACCGAAGTAGCGTGTCTTCACCGTGGCGCGCAGAGTCTGGACGCGCCGATGGGCTTCGGCGAAAGCGGCCACGTCCGGGTGGATAGGGGGAGGCTTGTCCTGGCCCTGCGCCAGGGCGGCGCTGGCCAGCAGCAGGCAGAGGATGTGGGCGCGGATCATGAACAGCTCCCAGGAGCGCGGCGGTTTCCCAACCAGTGAGAGGCTCCCTCGGCCCGCAAAGTTCACGTCCGTCCACCGTGGATGCGGGGGGCAGAAGCAAAGAACGGATCGGTCTCGCCTCCCACCGCGCGTCACTCGCCTCCCGCCGCCAGATACCTCGGCAGGTTACGGCTTCCGGGCGTACCCCTGCGGCAGATCGAATTCGGCGTCGGGAAGGGCATCGAACGAGACGCGGCGGACTTCGGTGACCAACTCCCCAATCGTGGTGCTCCGGGGTTTCTCGCTGGCACGCGTGGGGACGTTCTCCCAGGTTACCTGGAGTTCGGTCCGCATCGGGTAGCCGCGGGCGCGGACTTGCGCGAGCACCCCCGGCACGTGGGTGACGAACACGTCGGACCACTGCCCTGCCAGCGCCTCCACCTCGGCCAGGGTGACATTGGCCCCCACGGCCTGTGTGTAGGCGGTCTCGAAGGCGGCCAGCGGCTCGAGCACCCGCGGATCGTGGGTAACCCACAGGTCGAATGTAAACCGGACGGTGGCCTGCTCACCACTCTCCGTCACGGTGATCGGCACGGCGAGACGTGCCTGCACACGCTCGCAGTCCAGGCCAGCGATCTGGCGCTTGCCGGCCGCCGATCCGACCTCCACCTGCGGGTTGCCCGCGCGATAGCGCTGGCGCAACGGTCCGCGGGCGTGTGCGGCGGCGGCAAGCCGCTCTTTAAGCTGCTCGCAGGAGACCTCCCGGTAGGTCCGCGATACCGGATCGATGTCCCACACCACCTTCCGATCCCCGCGGGCGATCTCGATGACGTGCTCGCGCGCGTGAACGTCCCGCAGGACACCGGAGAGTTTGCCACGCGTGGTGATGCGACGCCACGTGCCGTGCACGGCGACCTCGCGCGTCAGTTGCGCGCCAAGGGCGCGCCCTTCCATCTCCAGCCGCACGTCGGCGAAAGCCGGAGAAGCGGCGGCCAGGATCAGAACCAGAAGGCCCAGGGGGCAACGAGGGCGCATTTCTTCCTTCCCGTAAGAATCGGCTCGGCTAACCAATAGCAGTTCCCTTTCGGCCGCTGGCGGGCACAATTCCTTGGAAAACGAGAGTAAGAAAACAAGGAGGCGAGGGAACGAGGAAACAATGAGAGTCAGGGTTGAAGCGGGCGCCCGGTTCGTTGGCCTGTGACATTTCTTCTTTGTCTGCTTATTCAGTTAGGTAATCAGCGGATGCCTGCCCCGCACGTTTTCCTCGTTTCGTCACTTCATCCGTCGTATAGGAGGGAGGCATGCCGATGCTGGCGCGACGGTTGGCGGAGTACGCCCTGAGTATCGGCTTTGAGCGACTGCCCCCGGAGGACGTGCACGAAGTCAAGCGGCGGGTCCTCGACTCACTCGGGTGCGCCTACGGGGCCTACCACAGCGACGTAGCGCGTATCGCCCGAGCCGTGGCCGGCGGTTGCGAGGCCCGCCCCGGCGCCACCGTGTGGGGAACCACGCAGCGCAGCCTCCCGGCGCTGGCCGCCTTCGCCAACGGAGCGATGGTCCGCTACCTGGATTACAACGACACTTACCTCTCCCTGGAGCCAGCGCACCCCAGCGACAACATCCCTGCCTGCGCGGCCGCCGCCGAAGCCGCGAACGCGGACGGCAGAGCGCTGATCGCCGCCATCCTGCTGGCCTACGAGATCCAGTGCCGCCTGTGCGACGCGGCCACCATCCGCCGGCGCGGCTGGGATCATGTCACCTACGGGTACTTCTCCACCGCCCTGGCTGCCGGGCGGCTGATGGGGCTGGACGCGGACCGCCTGGAGCAGGCGGTCAATCTGGCGGGGGTCAACAGCGCCGCTCTGCGGCAGACGCGCGTGGGTCAGCTCTCGATGTGGAAGGGGTGCGCGTTCGCCAACGCCGCCCGCAACGGCCTGTTCGCCGCCTGGCTGGCTGCAGAGGGGATGACAGGGCCGGAGGAGATCTTCGAGGGGCCAATGGGCTTCTGGTGCCAGGTCTCCGGCCCCTTCCACCTGGGCACGCTGGGAAGCGAGGGCGAGCCGTTTATGATCCGCCAGACCTCAATCAAGTTCTGGCCTGCGGAGTACCACTCCCAGAGCGCCATCGACGCCGCCCTTGCCCTGCGCGGCGAGATTCAGGACCTGGACGCCATCGAGGCAGTCGATGTCTACAGCTTCGACGCCGCCGTGGATATCATCGGCGGCGAACCGGAGAAGTGGCGTCCCACCACCCGCGAGACCGCCGATCACTCGCTGCCCTACTGCATCGCGGTGGCGTTGATGGACGGCGCAGTGGATCTGGAACAGTTTTCCGAGGCGCGCATCGCGGACCCGGCCCTGCACGCGCTGATGGATCGTATTCAGATCCACCGGGATGCGGAGCTGACAGCGCGCTACCCGGAGGGGATCCCGAACCGGCTGGAGGTCACGCTGCGCGGCGGCACACGGCTGGCGCGGGAGATCACCTACCCGCGTGGCCACGCCCGCAACCCGATGACGGACGCGGAGGTGGAGGCGAAGTTCACCCGCCTGGCCCGCAATGTGTTGCCCGAGGCCCAGGTGGGACAGATTCGCGATCTGGTGTGGCGGCTGGACACCCTGACCGATCTGGCGGAGTTCACAGCGGCGCTGGTGGTCCCGAAAGCATTCGGGACGGATCGTCTACGCCTGCGATAAGATTCCGCCATCAGAAAGGCCAGACTGCGGCAACGCGCACATGGGAGAATACGCGACTGGGCGCGGGAAGCGGGGAATGGAAGAACGGGCGAATGGGAGAGCCAGGGGAACGGGAGGAGGGTAAACCGGATCTTTATCCTCGCCTCACCCATTCTCTTTCCCTCTGTGTCTGCGGCAGCACGGCAGTGAGTGGTTGACATGGCGGATCATGTCGGACCGACTACGCGTCTGCGGGAGCTGCTGGCGGAGGGGTGCCACGCCGTGCCGGGGACGTTCAACGCGGCGGTGGCGTTGCTGATAGAGCGGCTCGGCTTCCCCGCGGTCTACGCCAGCGGCGCGGGGATCGCCAACGGGGTGGCGGGCGTGCCGGACATCGGGCTGCTGACGCTCACGGAGGTGGCGCGCCAGGCAGGGTACATCGCCGAGGCGATCTCCCTGCCGGTGATCGCGGATGCGGATACCGGGTTCGGCGAGCCACTGCACGTGCGCCGGTGCGTGCGCGAGTTCGAACGCGCGGGAGTGGCGGGCATCCACATCGAAGACCAGCAAAGCCCCAAACGCTGCGGCCACCTGGCGGGGAAACAACTGATCTCTCCCGAGGCGATGGCCCGGAAGATCGCCGCGGCGACGGAAGCGCGCCGCGATCCAAACTTCGTCATTATCGCCCGAACAGACGCTCGCGGCGTGTTAGGACTGGAGGACGCTATCCAGCGCGCCCTCCTCTACCGCGAGGCGGGCGCGGATGTGATCTTCCCCGAGGGGCTGGAGAGCGCCGCTGAATTCGCGGCGTTCGCCCGCGCCGTACCCGGTCCGCTCCTCGCCAACATGACGGAGTTTGGGCGGACGCCGTACCTGTCCGTAGCGGAGTTCAGCCGGCTGGGATACCGGCTGGTGATCTTTCCGATGACCGCCTTCCGCGTGATGATGAAGGCGGTAGAGGAAGCGCTGCGGGTGCTGCGTGCCTCCGGCACGCAGCAGACTCTCCTGGATCGAATGCAAACCCGACAGGAGCTTTACGATCTGCTGAGATACGACGACTACAGCCGCTGGGACGCGCGGGGGGCAGGGCTCCGGCCCGGCGCCGGGAAAGAGGCGTAGCCGATCTTACCCACCGATAGCCTCGCGACGCGGCGAGAGGGAGAAGCGATGGCGCAACCAGCGTACAGCCCGGGCCTGGAGGGCGTGATTGCCGGGGAAACGGCGATCTCCACGATTACCGACGAGGGCCTGTTCTACCGTGGCTACTTCATCCAGGATCTGGCCGAGAAGTGCACCTTTGAAGAGGTGGCTCACCTGCTGATCTGCGGCGAGCTGCCGTCGCGGACGCAGCTGGAGGAGTTCCGCGCCCGCCTGAACGAGCACCGCTGCCTGGGGCCGGCAACACTGGCCCTGCTGCGCCACATCCCCCCGGCCACGCCACCGATGGATATGCTGCGCACGGCAGTGTCGTTCCTGGGGCACTTCGACCCCGAGGCGCAGGACCTCACCACGGAAGCCAACCAGCGCAAGGCGGTGCGCCTGCTGGCGAGCGTGCCCACGGTGATCGGGGTCTGGTTCCAAATGCAGCAGGGCCGGGAGCCGCTGGCGCCGCGGCCGGAGCTGTCCCACGCAGGCAACCTGCTCTACCTGATTACGGGCGAGCCTCCCTCAGCCACCGCGCAGCGGGTGATGGACCTCTCCCTTATCCTTTACGCCGAGCACGAATTCAACGCGTCTACGTTCGCGGCGCGCGTGACGGTATCTACGATGGCAGATCTGCACTGCGGCATCGTCTCCGCCATCGGGGCACTGAAAGGCCCCTGGCACGGCGGCGCCAACGAACAGGCAATGGAGATGATGCTCGAAATCGGCGATCCTGAGCGCGCGGAAGCCTGGGTGATGGACGCCCTGGCGCGGAAGGAGCGGATTATGGGCTTCGGCCACCGTGTTGTGCGGCGGGGGGACCTGCGCGCTCGCCTGCTCACCGAGGCCGGCCGGCAGCTCGCCGAGCAGGCAGGCGAGTACCGATGGCTGCGCATGGCCGAGACGATGGAACGGGTGATGGAGCGGGAGAAAGGCCTGAAGCCGAATGTTGATTTCCCTTGCGGCTGGGTCTACTATATGCTGGGTTTACCGGTGGCCGCCTACACGCCCATCTTCGTGGCGGCGCGCATCGCAGGGTGGTCCGCCCACATCAGCGAGCAGCTCGCCCATAACCGGATCATCCGCCCGCGCAGCCTTTACACAGGCCCCGCGCGCCGGCCGGTGCCGCCCCTGGAGGAACGGGGCACCGGACAGGTACGCTAAACTTCATTTCCGGAGGCAGCGTTCGCCCCCGCAAAGGAACAGGTTTGCAGCCGAAATCGCTCCTTTCCCCGCCAATGCAGACCGGCGTATTCTATAAGTATAGGCTGGCAAGGCGTGAGCATCCCGATGCAATCGGGACTGGCTCTTACCTACGTTCACCACTTGCTATCCAGCAAGCAGGAGGTGGAAGCAAGAACAGGAACACGCGCGGGTCCCTCGAGCCGCCCGGCAGCGCCTTTGCGTGCCACAACAAACGAATATGGTCCCCACCTATACCAACCCGGTAGTCGCCCGCAGTTTCCCCGATCCCTTCGTCCTCAAGTTCAACGGCTTCTACTACGCTTACGGCACCGGCGACGCGGGCGACGGTCGCGCCCTCAAGTTGATGTCGTCCCCCGACCTGATCCACTGGGAGTGGCACGGCGGCATCCTGGCACCGCTACCAAATACGGTGGCCGAGGATTACTGGGCCCCCGAGGTTGCCTACTATAACGGGACTTTCTACCTTTACTATGCGGTGACGCCGCAGGGAACGATTGCTCACCATCTGCGTGTGGCCACCGCCGACCACCCGCTGGGTCCCTTCCAGGACGCGGGCGTAGACCTTACCCCCCGCGAGCTGTTCGCCATCGACGCCCACCCGTTCCAGGATGAAGACGGCGCGTGGTATCTGTTCTACGCGCGGGACTGGCTGACCGGGCCGCGTGCGGGCACCGGGCTGGCGGTGGACCGGATGCTGGACTTCAAACGCTTGGCGGGGCAGCCGGAGCGGGTGCTGCGGCCGTTCGCGGAGTGGCAGGTCTTCGAATACCAGCGGTCCGAGAAGTGGGGCCTGGACTGGTACACAGTGGAGGCGCCGTTCGTCGTCCAGCGGCGGGGGGCGTACATCTGCTTCTACAGCGGGGGGCGGTGGGAAAACCCCGCCTACGGCGTTGGCTCTCTCACCTCTCCCCAGATCATCGGTCGGGACGGGCTGGACGCGCCGGACTGGGAGCACCGCGGCGACGAGCAAGGCGCGACCGTGCTCAGGACCTCTGGCGAGTGGGCCATTGGCCCGGGCCACAATTGCGTGGTGCGCGCGCCCAACAACGCCCATGATTATCTGATCTACCACGCCTGGGATGCCACGCAGAGCGCTCGCATGCCGCGGGTGAAACGGCTGGAGTGGAACCTGGTCTCCCCGGTCTGTGAGGAACCCACGGTGGAACCGCAGCCCGTGCCCCCGCCCCCTGCGCTTATGGACCGGTTCGAAGAGGAGGGGCCCGCGCTGGGCGAGGAGTGGGAGCAGCGAGAAGGTCTGTGGCAGCGCGAGGGAGGCGCGGCGCACGCCGCGCCGGGGGTATCGGGGTGTCTGGCGCTGGCGGCTTACCCGCCCTCCCGCTACCTGCTGTTCGAGGTCAACCTCTGCGCGCCCCCCGCGAAGGGACGATTAGGAGCCCTTATGGAGGCGGACGCGGCGCACGCCATCTACGCCTGGGTAGATCTGGCGCGGCGTGAGCTGCGCCTGGAGGGCCGTGCCGGAAATGGACCTCTGAAGGCTGCGGCGGCGCCCCTACCGCCGGGCTTTCGGCCCGACGTGTGGCACCGGCTCCTGCTCTGGCGCAACGCCGCCGCGTTTGTGGCCCAGCTAGATGGCTTTCCCCGCGTCTCCCTGCACGCGGCGCTGCCGCCCACGCGCGCCGGGCTCATCGCCGAGGAGCAGGCGGCGTCATTTACCGGCGTGGCCCTCACGCCCCACTTCCGCGACGAGTTTCTGGGAGGCGACGGGGGCGGTTGGGAGTACCGGGGCGGCCATTGGGAGATGGCAGATGGCTGGCTGAGCCAGGCGGATGCGACCGCGGAGCACGCCCGTGCGGAGAAGGGCGAGCCGCTCGCTGCGCTGGACGCCTCGGTGAGCGTCCGGCCTGGTCCGGGCGAGGGACGTTGCGGCATCCTCCTCGCCCACGAGAGGCAGCCCACTGCCAGCGCGGTATGGCTGGCTCCTAACGGTGCCGCCCTGAACGTGGATCTCGTGCTGCTGGGCGCTGAAGAACCCCACGCCGAGCGGGTTCTGGCCCCGAAACTGACCGAGCCCCACGGCTTCCACCATATCCGGATCGTGCGGCAGGGCGGGCGGGATATGGTCTACGCCAACGGACGAGAGGTGGGCTCGCTGCCCTCGCGAGGCGCGGCGGCGCGGCTGGCGCTCGTTACCGAGCGGCGAGCGGCGGACTTCACCGGCGCCAGCGTTACCTGGCTGCCACCGCGGTAGGCGCTCCTGAGCGTAGTATGCCAAGTGCGCGTCCGTTCTGTGGTGCCGGATGCCGGTGTCGTGGGTACTGCACCGCCGCCGACGTGTTGCCGCCTCGCTGATCGCTCCGGTGCTCGGGGACTCTCGCGCAGGGCCGGACCGATGAAGCGCACCCCGTCCCTTGCCAGTGCGCGCCTGGGCTTGCTGCTGCGGTTCTTTGCCGGGCGCGTTTACGGTGCTGCTTGATGACCGCGCTTGCCGCCCCTTCTCTTCTCGACTACGGCGCGAGTGGAGTACCGCGGGCGCGAGGCCGCAGACCTCAAGCCGGCAGCGTTTTCGGAGCAGGAAGCCATGCGGTGGTAACAGGAAGCCATGCGGTGGTAAGAAGAGAGCCGTCCCAGAGATTTCTACCGGGCGCATGGCTGGTTCAGCCGTCATCCGAACGGTAATGCTTGGCATGGAGGGTGCACGCCGAGGGGTTTAGCGGGAACTAAAGGAAATCTTTAGCCTCACCGGACTTCAGTCCCGGCGGATGATATACTTGCAAACAAGGCGCACACTATCAATGGTGTTTAGGATCGCCGCCCACCACCGGTTCCACGTTTCGTGAGCAGCCTATGATCGCTCTTAGTGCCGTGCGTCCCGGCACCTCTGTGCGGGTTCTGAAGCTGGAAGGCCAGCCAGAGGTTTGCCGCCATCTGCGAGAGATGGGCTTCGCGGAGAACTGCGTGATCCGCTGCCTCCAGGCGTCCCCTGCCTGCATTTGCCTGATCCAGCACTCCCGCGTGGGGCTGAGCAGTCAGCTTGCGCGCCACATCCTCGTCGAGCCTGCTTAATGGGTGAATGTTCTTTGAGTAAACTGGCACCGGGGCAATCGGGGCGCGTACGGCGGATCGACGGCCAGGGCTCCGCACGGCAGCGGCTGCAGGAGCTGGGGCTCATCCGCGGCACGCTGGTGCGATTCGTCCGCGCCGCGCCGCTGGGCGATCCAATCGAGGTCCGGGTGCGCGGCTACAATCTGTCACTGCGCCGGCAGGAGGCGGATGCCGTGATCGTGGAGCGTGAGAAGCAGGGATGAGCATCGCGACGCCCACTCAAACCGCAGCCGGTTCCCGCATCCGCTACGTGGCCCTCGCCGGCAACCCTAACTCCGGTAAGACAACGCTGTTCAACGCCCTTACCGGCCTCCGCCACCGCGTGGGCAACTATCCGGGGGTTACCGTGGAGCGCCGCGAGGGGCGCCTCGCCGGCAACGACATCACGGTCCTCGATCTGCCCGGCACCTACAGCCTGAATGCCCGCTCGCCCGACGAGGAGATCGCGCGCGACGCGCTGCTTGGCCGCCACCCGCCCGTTCCCGAGCTGGTCATCGTGGTGGTGGACGCCAGCAATCTGGAGCGGAATCTTTACCTGGTAACGCAGGTGATGGACCTGGGTCTACCGGTCGTCCTCTGTCTGAACATGACAGACCAGGCAGAGCGCGTGGGCCTACAGATCGATATCCAGACATTGGAGCGGGAGCTGGGCATCCCCGTGATACCGACGGTCGCGTCGCGGGGCAAGGGGCTGGACGATCTGCGGATGCTGCTTCAAGGAGCGCCTCCGAGCCTGCCGGTGCGTCGGTGGCGGCTCCCCGAGGCGATGAAAGCGGAGGTGGTGGAGCTGGCGCATCTCCTCGTGGAGGAACGGCTCTGCGCTCCCGAGAGTGCCTTCTTCACGGCGCTCGCCCTGCTCTCCGATGCGACGGGTTTGAGTGTGATCCAAAACCACCCGCGGGCGCGCGCCGCCGTGGACCGCGCCTGGCAGCGGCTCGAGGCAGCGGATGTCGATCCGCAGTCCGCCCCGGTGGAAGCACGCTATGAGTGGATCAAGGGGATCTGCGACCGCGCCACCCGCCAGGGTGAGATTCCCATCACGTGGAGCGACCGTGTCGATCGGATCGCTACTCATAAAGTATGGGGATTTGTCCTGTTCTTCGCGCTGATGGCGCTCATCTTCCAGGCTATCTTTACCTGGGCGCAGGCCCCGATGAGCTGGATTGAGACGGCGCAGACGTGGCTGGGCGAGCAGGCCGGTGCGCTGCTGCCACAGGGCGATCTGCGCAGCCTGGTGGTGGACGGCGTGATCGCCGGCGTAGGCGGGGTGATAGTTTTCCTGCCGCAGATCCTCTGCCTCTTCTTCTTTATCGGACTGCTTGAAGACAGCGGCTACATGGCCCGCGCCGCCTTCGTGATGGATCGCCTGATGAGCAAGGTGGGCCTGCACGGCAAGAGCTTCATCCCCCTGCTGAGCTCCTTCGCCTGCGCCATTCCCGGCATCATGGCTACGCGGACCATCGAGAACAGGCGAGACCGGATGGCGACGATCCTGGTTGCCCCGCTGATGAGCTGTAGCGCCCGCCTACCGATATACACGCTTTTGATCGCCGGCTTCATTCCCGCCACCCGTCTGTGGGGCGGGATCTCGCTGCCGGCAGCGGTGATGGTCTCCCTCTACCTGCTGGGCCTTACGGCGGCCCTGCTAATGGCGTTACTGTTCAAGAGGACGTTATTCCGGGGCGAGGCGCCCCTCTTCCTGATGGAGCTGCCGCCGTACAAGCTACCCGCAATGCGGACGGTGCTGCTGCAGACGTGGGAGCGCGGCTCTCACTTCCTCAGACGCGCGGGCACCATCATCCTGGCGATCAGCATCCTGCTCTGGTTTGCGATGAAGTATCCCGGCAGCCCATCCCAGTCCGATGCCGCGCGCCTGCAGCAGAGCGTTGCCGGGCGCGCCGGCCGTTTGCTGGAGCCCGTCATCCGGCCGTTCGGCATGGACTGGAAAGTCGGCATCGGCATTCTGGGTTCCTTCGCCGCGCGGGAAGTCTTCGTCACCACGATGGCCATCGTCTACAACGTGGAGGACGGCGATGAGGAGCGGCAGTCCGTATCGGTGCGGCAGCAGATGCGGGAGGAGATCGATCCCGCCACCAGGAAACCGCGGTTCACCCCCGCCGCCGCCGCCGCGCTGATGGTGTTCTACGTCCTGGCAATGCAGTGCGTCTCCACGATGGCGGTGGTGCGTCGGGAGACGGGCAGCTGGAAGTGGCCGCTGTTCCAGTGGGCCTATATGTTCGTGCTGGCCTGGACCGGTGCCACGGCGGTTTTCCATCTGGGACGCCTGCTGGGGCTCGGGTGAGGGGGCGGTAGGCGGTCGTCAGCTGTTTTGGCGTTCGGTGTTAGGGTAACTGATGGACTGGCAGCAAATCATCGTCTACCTGGTCGTGGCGGGTGCGGCGCTGTACCTTCTGCGCGGCTGCTTTGGCCGGCGGCCGAAATCCGGATGCGGGGGGTGCGGCATGTGCGGGAAAGCCGGCTGCGCCAACCCGAAGTGTGAAGCGCCAGGAAGCCTCATCCACCTGGGGCCGCGGCCCACCTCACGCCTTCCTCAGGCGCTCCACGCCCCGGGACGTACAGCAAAAAATCGGGGTGAGAGGATTTGAACCTCCGACCTCTGCGACCCGAACGCAGCGCTCTACCAAGCTGAGCCACACCCCGATGGCGATGCGGATATGCAGTTGTCAGGGTCGGCACGTGCTTTCAACCAATCGCCAGTGTAGCACGACCCTATCGCCGTGTCAAGATCTGGTACGTCTGCCACAGGGCCTTTTCAAAGTCGTCCTGGATGAGGCTCCGGGGCCGCGACTGCGCTTTGATGACCACGGGCCCAAACCTGTATCCGGCCCATACGGGCTGCGACCCGCAGTTCGGCCGGCGCAACTTCAGGATTCTGCAAAGGCCCTGCGTCTGCCACCGCTGGGCGACGGCTTCACGCAGATCTGCAAGCGCGGGGGATGAAATCTCTCGTGCCACCCCCTGGTTCCTCCCTTGTTCGAGAAGCAATCAGAAGGTTCAACGAAACCAGGGGTGTTGACTCCTTCACTTACCTACTGATCTCGAACGCACCCCCGCCTGGGCGGGGTGATCTACCCGTCCTCACCGCCCAAGAACGGGCTGTCCGCGTCGGCATCGCCGTCGTCCCCATAGGCCTCGGCGCGCGGGCGACCCATCAGCTCTTGGCGGGCGTTGCGGAACATCTCCTCCACCTGGGCCAGCGACTTAAGGATCTCCCGTGGCCTGGCCCCATCCAGGGGTCCCACCACTCCGCGCTGCTCCAGTATGTCCACCAGGCGCGCTGCGCGTGTGTAACCCACCTTGAACTTCCGCTGCAGCATGCTGGTGGAGGCGTGCCCGGTGGTGACGATGTAGCGGGCCGCCGGCTCGAGCAGCTCGTCCTCCTGCTCCTCGTCCACGCTCCCGACGAGGCCGGCGCTGTCCACCGTCAGCGGCTCGGCGAGGAACTCCGGCCGCCCTTGCTGGCGCAGGTGTTCCACCAGCCGGTTTACCTCTTTCTCGCTGATGAACGCTCCCTGGATGCGGATCGGCTTCGCGGCATCCACGGGCTTGAATAGCATGTCGCCGCGGCCGATCAAACTCTCGGCTCCTTTCGCATCGAGGACGGTGCGGCTGTCTACCTGCGAGCTGACCGCAAACGCGATGCGCGAGGGGATGTTCGCCTTGATGAGCCCGGTGATCACATCCACCGAGGGCCGCTGGGTGGCAACCACCAGGTGGATTCCGGTCGCGCGTGCCAGCTGGGCCAGGCGGCAGATCGACTGCTCGACCTCCGCCCCCTGCTGCATCATCAGGTCGGCCAGCTCGTCCACCACCAGCACGATGT
>JACQGL010000120.1 GCA_016199525.1 Armatimonadota bacterium | reverse complement strand
GTCTGAGGCATCAGCAGGGGATGGCGTGGTTCTGCTTCCGGCAGCGCGGCGAGGACAAGGGGCGCGGTGGCCGGGCGGCGGATGAGCGTGTTCAGGGTGGCGCCCGCCTGCCGTAGCCGGGCGTGCGCCTCGATTTCTCGCTGCACTGCCCGGGCCAGGTCCGCCTCCGCCTGGCTCACCTCCAGCGGAATCGCGGCCCCCGCTGCCTGCCGCACGCGCGCAATCCGCAGCCGCTCCTCGCTTAGCTCCCGCTCCGCGCCCGCCAGCTGCGTCTGCTGGAGTGCTTCCAGCGCATCCAGGTAGGCCTCGGTGACGTCCAGGACCAGCAGCTGGGCCTCTGCCTCCACACGGGCGCGGGCCGCCAGTTCCCCCCTCCGGGCGGCCCGCTTCCCGGCGCTCACGCGGCCGCCGGTGTAGAGCGGGTAGAGCGCGCGCAGCTCCGCCTCCAACACGCGGGACGGGTTGAGGGTGCCGCCGCCCGGCAGCTGCGGGCCTGCTCCTCCGGGCGGAGCCGGGATATCGATGGAGACCGCGGGCCCCTGCGCGCGCCCACGAATGTCCGCTTCCAGGCTCGGCTGACCTGCGGCGCGGGCTTCACGCTCGCGGGCGCGGGCTGCCGACACCCCCGCTCGCGCCGCCTCGAGTCGGGGGCTGGTGCTCAGCGCCCGCGCCAGGGCCTGCGCCAGCGTCAGCGGCGCCTCCGCCGGGGGTTGGTCGGCGCGTACGGGCAGCGGCGCCAGCAAGAGCGCCAGAGTGGCTATCCATCTCCTCATCGTCCTGCCTCTTCTCGGCCGGGGGACAGGGCGATCCCGTCCATCACCAGATCCACCGCGCCCCGCACGAACGTCTCGGGATCGATCGGCGGCAGTGGTGGGGACAGCTTCTCGTACATCAAGAAGAACCAGAGGATGCTGCCGTGCACCAGCCGCAGAGCGATGGTCACATCGTGGGGCCGCACCTCGCCCGCGGCGATCCGCTTCTCCGCGAACTGCCGCACTGCCTGGAACCCACGGAAGACGACCTCCGCAAACGCGCGCGCCACCTCGGGGTCGCGCGGCACCTCGGCGAACAGCATGGTCACGAAGGTGCGGTTGCGCGACAGCAGCTCGAAGTAGCGCCAGGCCAGGCGGTAGAACGCCTCCCGCGCGGGGATGCCCTTCATCTCGCCGATCAGGCTGGTGACCTCATCCGCGAAGGCAAAGCGATGAATGACCGCCTGCACCAGCGCGGATTTGCTGGGGAAGTAGTGGTAGATCAGCCCCTCTGTGATGCCCGCCGCGTGAGCGATGTCCCGAATGCTGCTGCCGCGCACCCCCCTCTCCGCGAATACGTCCAGCGCCACGGCCAGGAGCTGCTCCCGGCGCGCTTCCGCCTGCGCCTGGCGCCGCGTCCGCGGGGGGCGGCTCATCTGCCGCTCCGTCTCATCGTGAGGATCAGGGACGTTCATTGATTAAACGATTACTCAATATATCCGCCAGCGATAGCATACCGCACAGAAGGGCCCGTGTCAAGCCGGTCGGGGGGAGTTTTTTGCGGTCGATAAGTTCAGGTTAGAACCGCTTCAGGAGGGATTTATCCGTTGCGTCCCTGGTGAATACCCACCCGCTGGGAGGGCGTGCGCAGATTGAGTATAATGGTGCCACCTCAACTGAAGGAGAGGCGTGGGGAACCGAAAGGCTGAAGACGGCTATGCAACCCTTCCGCACCGCGCTCACCGAGGACCGCGTTTGGGTGTTCGATGGCGCCATGGGCACGATGCTCTACCAGAAGGGCGTCTACATCAACCGCTCGTACGAGGAGACCAACCTGCGCCAGCCCGAGCTGGTGCTGGGTATCCATCAGGCCTACGTGCGGGCCGGAGCGGAGATCCTGGAGACGAACACGTTCGGCGCCAACGGCCCCAAGCTCGCTAAGTATGGCCTGGAGGATCAACTGGAGGCCGTCAACCGGCGGGCGGTGGAACTGGCGCGCGAGGCGGCGGGTGAGCGGGCCTACGTGGCGGGGGCCATCGGTCCGCTGGGGGTGCGGCTGGAGCCGTACGGGCCCACCACCAGGAACGAGGCGCGGGCGCTCTTTCGCCAGCAGGCCACCGCTCTGGCCGGTGCGGGCGTGGCTCTCTTTGTCCTGGAAACGTTCGGCGATCTGGAAGAGATCCACCAGGCGCTCCTCGCTGTGCGTGAGGTATCCGACCTGCCCGTCATCGCCCAGATGACCATCCGTGCCGATGGCCGGACAGACTACGGCACGCCATCGGACCTGTTCACCCGTCGGCTGGACGAGTGGGGAGCAGAAGTGATCGGCCTGAACTGTAGCGAGGGCCCCGCCGGCATCCTGAACGTCATCGAGAAGATGCACGCGGCGACCGTACGGCCGCTCTCTGCCCAGCCGAACGCGGGCCTGCCACGCCAGGTGGAAGGCCGCACGATGTACATGGCCTCTCCGGACTACATGGCGCGCTTCGCTCGACGGCTCATTCAGAGCGGGGTACGGTTTGTGGGCGGCTGCTGCGGGACTACGCCGGAGCACATTAAAGAGATCTTCAATACGGTGCGGGCACTGTCACCGCGGGGCCGTCTCGCCCCGGTGAGCGTGGCAGAGATCAAGCCGCCCGAGGTGCAGCCGGTGCCCGTTCCCGAGCGCTCGCAACTCGCCGCCCGGCTGTGCCGCGGGGAATTTGCTACCAGCGTGGAGATCGCCCCGCCCAAAGGATGCGATCCCGAGGAGATGCTGCATGGCGTCGTCTTGCTGAAAGAGGCGGGAGTCAATGCTGTCAACGTGCCCGACGGTCCCCGTGCTTCCAGTCGCATGGGGGTGATTGCCACCTCGGTGTTGATCCAGGAGCGCATCGGCATCGAGGCGATTCCTCATTACTGCTGCCGCGACCGGAATCTGCTGGGGATGTTCTCCGACCTGCTGGGCGCGGCGGCGCTCGGTATCCGGAATCTGCTGATCATTACCGGCGATCCCCCCCGGATGGGGCCTCTGCCCGAGGCTACCGCCGTGTTCGACATCGACTCTATTGGTCTCACCGCGCTGGTCAACCGTCTCAATCACGGTGTGGACCTGGGCGGGAACCCGATCGGCAAACCCACTGCCTACTTCATTGGCGTAGGCTGCAATCCCACAGCAATCGATCTGGACTACGAAGTCCGGCGTTTCCGGGAGAAGGTAGAGGCGGGAGCTCAGTTCGCCATCACGCAGCCGGTGTTCGATCCCGACCAGCTGCTGCGCTTCCTGGAGCGGATTGCGGATATCTCGCCGCGCATCCCCCTCATGGCTGGCATCTGGCCGCTCGTCAGCTACCGGAACGCGGAGTTCCTGGCGCACGAGGTGCCGGGTGTGGTGGTACCGGAGACGATCCTGGAACGAATGCGCGAGGCGAGCCAGGGTGGGCGCGAGGCGGGACTGGCAGAGGGCATTCGTATCGCGCGCGAGACGTTCGCCCGCGTCAGAGACGTCGTCCAGGGGATCCAGGTGAGCGCGCCGTTCGGACGTATCCCTACGGCGCTGAAGGTGTTCGAGGGGCTGGTGTAATCGCAGCCGGATGAAGCTGGCACGTTCGCAGGCCGGCAGTGGCAGCGCGCCAATATTCTATCGAGCCTCTGCGTGGTTTCGTAAGGCGATCGTAGCGGGTGGCAAACCGTCTCATAAGCCGGCGGGGCCCGGCTGCGAGGCTGAAAAATGGCCGCAAGGCCTGCCAGAGAACCAAGGATTCGTGCGCCCCTTCCTTCTTCACTTCCCTCACCAGATGGCCGGCCCGGTGACTTGATGCAGCGGGCCCGGCACGGGGGAGCCTGCCAGCAGGCCCTCCCGGCGGTAGAGCGGGTGCGGGCCGTCCGCACCATAGTAGAGCCGCACCGGCGCCGCCATCAGGTGGGACCGGCCCGTCGCGGCGTTCTCCCCTGGCTCCACCCGCATTACGGTGCTGCCGCGCCACGTCACGGTGTAGGCGTACTGCTGGAACCCCGCGTTGCCGATCGTAACCGTCTCTTCGCGCTCCGGCAGGGGGTAGCGGAAGACCACCGTGTCGCCGGGGTGCACTGCCGGTGTCGTGACGTAGCCGCCGTCCGCCCGCGCGTCCACCGGTGTGCCGTTTACGGTAGCCTCCACCTCCGCCGGCCGCGCGAACCCCGGCGTCCGGAGGGCAATCCGCAGCGGCACGCGAACCTGCACCGCGACGCGCCCCTCGTAGGGCTCGTAGCCGCGCACCTCCGCCTCCGGCAGCGAGCGGTCCATCAGCAGGTTCACCCGCAGCGTCGCGCCCTCCACGCGCGCGGCGTGCTGCCACGCCAGGTAGAGTGCCTTGGGGCCGGACGGACTACAGCAGTTCTGAAGCGCCCGCACCTTGTTCAGGTAGATGGGCGACAGCTCGGGCGACTTGATCCACTCCGCGGGCAGGTACTCATCGTAGGCCAGGATGTGGTTCGGGCTGCTCCAGCCTGCGTAGGCGCCGATGACTGCTTGCTGCACGCCAACCCGACGGATCAGATCTTCATCCGGCGCGCCCGGTCGCTCCGGCAGCCAGTCCCCGGACCGTACCCGGCTCTCCAACAGGTGGTTGCGCACCGCGCGCTCGATGTCGTCGAAGTACTCCGTCCGCCCGGTCCTGGTGAGCGCGATTGCCAGGTGGATGTAATCCATCAGGCAGCACGTTTCGCAGCCGATGACGTCATCGGTGCGTTCCGTCAGCTCCGGCACGAAGCCGAAGGCCGTGGAGCGGTCGCGTATCACGCGGTAGACGCGGTCCATGTGGGCGATGAGGTCGGCGTCGTCCGTGAGGCGGCCGAGTTCAGTAAGGCCCGCCGCGGCATAGAGGCGCGAGTGAACGTGCCCGGGGAAGCGGCCGTCGGGCAGGAACAATGGGTGCTCGTGGATGGATTGCTCGCGCAGCCGAGACGCCAGGTCGAACGCGACCCGGATCCCCAGCGCTTCCCAGGCGCGCACCAGCGGGCGGATCAGCATGGCAGGCAGCGGCCCCGGCGCGGGCTCGGTATCGGCCAGCGCGTTGATGAGCCGGTTCAGGCGCTGCTCGGCATCCCTATCCGCATCCCCCACCGCCTGCGCGAACAGCGCCGCCATCACCAGCGCCTGCTCCTCGCGCAGCATCTCATGCCGCGTGATCGCGGTCTCCGGCCGGTGGAACAGCCCATCCTCCTCCTGCAGGCCCAGGATGCGCCGGAAGAAAGCCGGCTCGGTGGCGACGGGCTTGCCGGTCATATGGCGCAGCAGCACACACGTCTCGGCGGACCGCCCTGGGACGTCCAGAAAGTCGGGCCAGTCGTGCACGGCCTCCGCCGGGTCCGTGAGGAAGACATCGAAGTAGGTGAAGCCGGTGGAGGGATCCACCAACTGCTCGAGGTAGTTGGTGGACGCGAGGGCTTCTTGCTCCAGGTTGAAGGCGGTCTGCAAGGTCGGCTCCTTCCTGCCCCGAAAGCTTTCGGGGCCTGCGAACGCGAAGTTGCTGCCGCCGCAGCACAGATAGACTGTCCTGCCGCTGTCGGCCTGTCAATGTACCAAAGCTCTAACATGTCAGCAGTTGCTCGCCGAGTCCGGTGACAACCCCCCGTTCACCTCCAAGTAGGCCAGCCAGATGCGGCAGAGACCCAAAGGGTGAGACCGACTGCTGCGGCGATGCAACTGGCAAACTTCAGCTTCTGAGTGAACTTTCGCAGCCAGCGCACCCGTTTACTTCGCCAACCTTCGTCACGGGCGTTCCCCGAGAGCCAGGCCGGTCATTTATAGCCGGGGGCTGCTCCCGCACGAGGCCCGGTGGGAGGCAGCCAGCACTACAGGCGGGTAGATCAGGTATCCCTGCCGCTCTGTGCGGGCGGCGAACACGTACCCGCCGGCAGTGGTCACAAAGAGCAGGGTGAGGTCCGGCCCGTCCCAGGTGCAGTTGGTGGGGCGATCCACCGGCAGGGGATGGGTTTCCAGCACGCGGCCGGTGGGCGCGAAGACGTAGAGCATGGGCCCCGGGCCGCTCTGTTGCCAGCCGGCGGTAGCCACGATGTTGCTCTCCACGTCCAGGCACATCCCGTCGATCCCGCGGTGCGGGTAGAAGTTGTGGAGCACCTCGTACTCGCCCAGAGAGCCACCGTCGCGGATGGGGTAAGCGCGCAGCTCCCGCTTGCGATCCACTCCGTACTCGCTCTGGGCCACGTAGAGCGTGTGCTGATTCGGTGAGACGAGGATTCCGTTGGGCCGCGTGGTATCGAAGGTCACGCGGTGGATCGACCAGGAGCCGTCCGCCTGCGGGTCGCAGCGGAAGACGGATTCGTGATCCAGCTCCATATCCTCGCGGTAGTCCCCGTAGCGGGGATCGGTGAACCAGAGGCGCCCCTGGCGGTCGAAGGCCAGATCGTTCGGGCTGTTGAGACGCTTTCCCTGATAGCGATCCGCCACCACGGTAACAGCGCCCTCTGCCTCATAGCGAACCACGCGGCGGCCGCCGGCGCCGCCTTCGCAGGCGTACAGGCGGCCTCGCGCATCGAACATCAGGCCGTTGCTCTCGTGGGTGCCCGTGCGGTAGACGGACGTCTCCCGCGTCCGCGGGTCCCAGCGGAGGATGCGGCTGTTGGGGATATCGGAGAAGAGCAGGGCTTCCCCGTCCCAGGCGGGCCCTTCGGTGAACCCGAACGGGCCGGCGATGAGTTCGAAGGTCCAGGACATACAGCCCTCCGTGCTGTCTCCGCAGGCTGGGAGCCATATCCTGCATCGCTACATGCCGGCCACCACCGGCGCAACCGCGGCCCATAGGCAATGATGCTCATATCCGCGCTCGCGCAGCAAGACCCTCCATATGCTCGGCCAGCACGCGAAGCTGGTCATGGAGCTGCCGGAGCTCGCCTATGGTCGCTATCTCCCGGAAGAACTCGCTTCCATCACTATACGTGATGCCGTATCTGTAGCTTACGGAGCCCTCTACGGGCTCGAAGATGGGTGACGCCAGAAAGGCAGTCGCAGCGGCGATGCTGTTGAAGACGGCTGGCCGTGAGTGGACCGACTCGGTGATCCGGATCTCCTGGGGCAGCGCGGCGAGGGCTGCCCCTACGCGGGAAGCGTACCCATCGAAGCTGGCCTGTCCCACAAGTTGCGTCAGCGTCGCTGCGATGTCCAGCTTGACCTTGGGGGTCAGGGTCCGTTCACAAGCAGAGGCCAGCTCCTTCTTCTCCTCCTCGGCAGCCTTATCCAGGTAATCGATGGTAACACCGTGCTGAGCGAACGCTTGGACGACCTTGTCCTTCGGTACGCACAGGATCTCTACGTTGCGGCTGGCAACGAACTCTCTCGCCGGCTGGGTGAAGTCGCCAGATGCCACTATCCCCAGGAAGCGAGCGGTAGGATACGTATCACGTATCGGTAGAAGCTTGCCAGTATCGTCTCTTGCCTTGTCCTTGGAATGCCGGGAGCCGCGCCGCCAGAAACCCTCCACGAACCCGACAGGAATGCCGCGGTCAACCTGTGAGCCGTTTAGCTCGAGCACGAAATCGTAGCCAACACTGTTCCCCTCGCTGTCCTGCCAGATCGGTGCATCGCCTCTAACCGGGCGCTCCTGGAAACGGCTGTCCAGAAAGAGCTCTAGCCTGCCTGCTACCTCCCGTAGGAGTGGCCACACGATATGCTCTTCCCACCAGTCACCGATCAGCTGCCCGAGCTTGTGGCCTCCTGAGCTTGGCCCGTTCTCATCCTGCATCCCTACCCCCGCTCTCGCTGTGATGCGCCCTGCTGCGACGGAAACCGCGCGCCAGCGTGTAGGCGCCTACCCGTCGACCCACAGCTGCCCCTCTAGAAGCGGAACACGGTGCTTTCGGTTCTTCCACTTGGTGTTGCGGTCCCTGGTCTTTGCGAATCGGACCTCTGAGAAACCGGCGGCCAGGGCCATTACTCCGAGCCAGCGGTGCACAGGCACGTACACGCCGTAAGGCGCCGAGTCGCCAACAACCATGCAGACACGCCCGCCCTCCTTACATATCCTTCGGAGTTCCTTCCAGACCTTGGCCATGTCTACAAAATAGCCTGCAACCATTGTGTGGTAGTGCTTCTGCCCCCCGCGCTGCGTGCGCACTGCCGCCAGCTCGTGCACAACGGGACGCAGTTCGTCGGCAATAGGCTGGACCTCAGGCCGCGCCAGCAGCTCCTCCGGTTGGAGGCGCTCGGCGGTAGCGTGCTGTGAGCAGGAGACCAAGAGGTGCCTACGAACCGCGCGGTGCAGGTCACCCCAGCGCGTCACCTCACCCCAGAAGGTCATCTCAAGACGCAAGGCATCGGCGTAGTCGAAGTTGTTGGTATAGGGCGGCGAGGTGATGACGAGATCAGCACAGCCGCTCGGCACCTCAGGACACTGACGCGCATCGCCACGCAGCACCGCTGCCCGCGGCCTGGCGCCGACCCTCCGGAAGCTGCGGATATCCGCCTGCATCTGCCAGATCGCTTCGCTGAACGCCGCTAGGGGCTCGGCTGGAGCCCGCTTGTGCTTCTTGGGTTGGATCAGCTCCATATTGGCTGTTCCGACTGGCGAGCAGGCGCGCAAGATGGATGTCAGCGCAAGCCAGCACAGCCAGGATGCGGCGGAACCGTCATCAGCCTCCCTCCACGCGCATCTCAGGGCGTCTAGGCGCTGCAATATCTGGTCCGGGTAGCACGTACGGACTAGCGAGGTGTACTCCTCCACCGCCCCGCGACTCGCGGATGCACGTGAGAGGATCAGGCGGGATCGAGCAGCAATGGCTTCTGTGTCGCAGCACCATGCCAGCTTGGCTGAAGCGATCCTCACCGTGAAAGGGTGGGCCTCTAGCCCAATCGACCGCACGCCAGCCTGATCTGCGGAGACCAGCGTGGTACCGGAGCCGCAGAATGGGTCGAGCACGAGGCCATCCGGTGGAAAGGAAGGGTCCTCGAGCAGGCACCGCACCCACTCCCCAGAGTAACCTGCCGCGAAGCGGAACCATCGGTGGACAGGCTGGCGCATATTATCAATGAAAGTGGAGAGAGTCTCCGCTTCCCGCCTGCTGGGTTGGCCCGTTTCGGGCCACAGCGTGAGTTGAGCAGCACGCACTCGAGCCACCTCCCTCTCACGGTTCGTGCAGTATCGAGAGTATCCCTGCACGAGCCGGGCTGCCGGCCGGTGGCTTGGCTCATACTCGCACTGCGACGGCCCGGGGCGTCCCATCCCAAATGACAATCGTACGGTAGGCGCTCAGCAGGACATGGCTGCCATCAGCGAGAGCCACCTGCCGGTGCCCACGTGGGGGCAACCCGAGGGCAGCGACCAGAGCCGGCGGCAGCGTAAGAGCGCCGTTGAAGCCAGTATCGATGACGGCCTGGATCTCCTCTTCCCGCCCGGCGGTGCCGCGCAGCAGCAAGCGGGTCACGGCCTCGCGCGCGGGGGTCACCTGCCCGGAGATCATGGCCGGCCCACCGTGAAGCGGGCACCAATACGGTACGCCACAGGGTAGCCAATGCGAACCCCATAGAGCTTACCGCCAGGCCTGCGGGCGAGCAGCCGCTCTGAAGCGGCCAGGTCGTCCTCATCGATCTCGTAGTCGCCCGTCTCGATGTCCAGGACGAGGAACTTGCCTTTGTTTCCCGCCTCCACCTGCGGACGGATCACGCGGTCGTACAGCTCCTGCCCGCGGTGGCCGATCTCTTCGGTGGTGTAGCCGTGCTGGGACATCGCAAGCGCCTCCTTCACCGCTGAGTGCGGGGCAGCGGTACACACCGGCTCCCGCACCATAATACCGGATGGGCGGCACCGCTGCCTACCCCTCCTCGAACGCCCGGAAGCCGCGCACCATGAGGCCGTGCTGGTTCTCCTTGCGCGCCTGAGCGGCGCGCTTCTCCGCCTCGGCGCGGTTGGCGGTGGTGGTGGCGCCGATGGTGACGTAGTCGTCGGGGCGGCGGTAGCGGTGGTTGAACGCCGGCCGCGGCTTCTGGGAGTGGTTCTCCTGCGAGCCGTGGATGGTGCGGTAGTGGAAGAAGATGGAGTCGCCCGCCTGGCCCACGACGGGCAGGGCGCGCTCCCACGGCCACTCGTCCGGGTCCAGCCCCAGATGGGAGAAGGTATCGATGTGGGGCAGCTGCCCCAGTCGGTGGGAGCCGGGGACCACGTGCAGGGCGCCGTTCACCAGGTCCGTATCCACCGCGTAACTCAGGATGGCGACGGGGCCTTCGTAGCGGTGCTCAAAGTAAGCGGCGTCCTGGTGTAGGAGCTTGGGGTGGCCGCCAGCCGGCTCTTTGTAGAGGCACTGCCCGTGGCTGAACAGCTCGATGTTCGGGCCGAGGATCGCCGCCAGGATGTCCAGCGTTCTCTCGTCCAGCGCGCTGCGGAAGAAGGCGGCGCTGGTGAAATAGCTGATCCCCAGGACCATGATCTGCTTGTCACGGTGGTAACCCGGCGGCGCGGGGAGGAAGAGGGTGCCGTCCGGCGTCTTCCAGCCCTCGACGACTGGCTCGGCGCGATCCAGCAGGGAGAGGGCGCGGTTAGCGGCGGCCTCGATGTCGCGGCGGACGGCATCCACGTAGGGCTTCATCAGGCCGCGGACGATCAGGCAGCCGTGCTCGCGGTAGATGGCGGCGGCGTGGCGGACATCCAGGCGATCCGCAAAGACTTCTAGATCGGTGACAGAGACGGAGACGGTGGGTGGCATGGGCGGATTCTCCGGTGATGGGCGGGTTGGGGAGCAGGCTGGAGCGCCGAGGGCACCCCCCTGCTCCCCTCTTCTGTCGCCGTAGGGGGGAGCGGAGTTTCGCTTTTTTCGCCGTTTTCGGCGGCCAGCCGGAAGGCACGCCGGGCCAGGGCCAGGCGCACATAGTCCGGCGCGCCTCCCCCGGCACGAAGTGCGAGGGGAGATCCTCGAGGAAGAGGGCATGTGCGGCACACGGTTTCAGGAGCGGGCGGCGGGAGATGCCTCGCATCTCCCGCCGCCCGCTCCTGCCTGAACGGCGCCACAGTTTGGCGGTCCTATCTCACCTGGAAGGTCGTCTGGCCCGCCCGCGTCAGGCCGCTGGCGGTCACCTGCCCACGGGCGGTCCACGTCCCCGGGGGATCGCGCCTCGACGTCAGCAGCAGGAAGATATCCAGGCCGGTATCGTCCGTGATTCCCGTGGTGGACTGCGTGCGGCCGCGCGAGTCGGTGACGCTGGCCACCACCGGCGCCCCGGCTACCGGGTTGCCCTGGGTATCGGTCGCCTGGATGTAGATGTAGACCGACTGGCCCCGCTTGTAGCTGGCCCGGTTCGTCGACACCGCCACAGTGAAGTCGAACGTGGAAGGCGGAGGTGGTAGCGGTGGCGCCTGGCTGAGCAGCAGCGGCAGGTTGACCGCCCGCTCCGCGATGCCATCCGGGTCCCCTGGCCAGCCACCCGCGGGGGCGGGCTCACCGTTGTTCCGGAAGGTGTTCAGCACATCGGCAGGGCTGGTGCCCGGGTGGGCCAGGAGGTAGACAGCGATCGCTCCCGCCGCGTGCGGGGAGGCCATGCTGGTGCCACTGTAGGTGGCGTAGGTGTCGTTCGGCGTGGTGGAGTTGATGAGCACGCCCGGGGCGATCACGTCCACCACAGAGCCGAAGTTGCTGAACGAGGCGAACCGGTCGTCGCCGGATGTGGCTCCGTCGCGGTCGTCCAGGGCCGAGGCGCACACGACCTGCGGGTAGCGCGCGGGGATGTTATCGACGGCGTCCGCGCTCTCGTTGCCTGCCGCCACGGCGAAGTGGACGCCAGCGGCGGAAGCGTTCCGAACCGCGTCTTCCAGCGGATCGCCGAACAGGAGAGTGTAAATCTCAGGCCAGTAGGCGCCGAGGCTCATGTTTGCCACTTCGATGTCGCCGCGGCTGGCCACCCAGTCTACCCCCGCCGCCACGGCGCTGACCGAGCCCGAGCCATCGGGGCCGAGGACCCTTACCGACCACACCCGTGCTCCCGGGCAGACACCCACCACCCCGTCCGTGTTGTCGACTGCCGCGGCAATCCCCGCTACGTGTGTACCGTGCCCGTTCCCATCCAGGTAGCTTCCCGAGCCGCTGAAGTCAACACCCCCCACCAGCCGCAGGTCTTTATGCGGACCCACGCCGGTGTCGATGATGGCGATGTCGACATCTGGTTGGTCGTCCACCCCGTCGATCTGGATCGGGTCAGAGGCGGTGAGCAGGTCCGCCTCTACGCGATTTACGCCGGTGGGCAACGTTTGCGCGCAGGCGTGGACGCGAATGTCCGGCACCACGGCGGCAACGGCAGGATCGCGGGCCAGGGTGCGCGCGGCGGCTTCGGTGGCCCGGCATGCGAAGCCCCGCAGGGCGGTATGATAGACAAAGCCCACGCGCAGCCCGAATCGCTGCGCCAAGGCCGCTGCCGCTGGACGGGGCGCCTGGGCGCCGTCCTTCAGCAGGACGATGTATTGCCCGGGGATGAACTCTGGCTGGCGGAGTCCCGACGAAGCCGGGATCTGCGCCATGGCGCCTCCCGCCAACCCCAGGGCGAGCAGGCATAGCAGCCAGCGACTCATTGATCTGCCCTCCTTCATCCGCAGTGTGCGTTACTTCTCGACCATAATATACCCCAGCTTTCGGTATTGGCGTATCAACATCCTGGTGTCAGAAACCTTTCGATGGGAGCGTGCGGTGGGGAGTGGGATTGTGTGTTAGGCAGAGCGAGGAAATGAATTGCCCCGCGGGCGCCGTGCGAGGCGCGGGCCCGTGACCGGAGCGGCACAGACACGGCGGTGCAAAGACGGCCCGCGATTCCGGCGGCATCAGAATCGCAGGCCGCATTGAGGCGGGTGAGGTGATGAGAGGGTCTACCCGGTCTCTTCCTCCTCGGGCGCTTCCCCGAGGTTGCTGTCCGGGGCGGACTCGTCCAGCTCCTCATCGGTGTCTTCGCCGTTGAGGTCCACCCCGGCCAGCATTCCCTGGAGCTGGCGCGCCCGCTGCGCGGAGGAGGGGCGCTCTCGCCGCGCCACCCGCTCGATGGTGGCGACGTGGTCGCCCGGCTCCAGCCGGATGAGGCGCACGCCCTCCGTGTCCCGACCGATGCGCCGGATTTCACTCACCGGCTGGCGAATAACGATCCCGCCGGTGCTGCTGATCAGCAGCCGGTCGGTATCCAGCACCACCTTGAAGTCGATGACGCGGCCGGTCTTCTCGGTGACCCTCATGCACCGGATGCCCTTGCCGCCACGGTGGTGGCAGGTGAACCCCTGAGCGAGGGTGCGCTTGCCGTAGCCATTGCGCCCCACGATGAGGAGATCAGCGTCCGCCTGGTCAGCAGGGAGGATCTCCATGCCCACGATGCGGTCCCCGCTTTCCACACTCATCCCGCGCACCCCGCCGGAGGCACGGCTGGCGATGCGCAACTCCCGCTCGCTGAATCGCAGGCACTGCCCCTCCTCGGTGACCATTACGATATCGTCATTTCCCGAGGTGAGGTGTACCCAGCAGAGGCTGTCACCTTCCTCCAGGTTGAACGCGTTCAGGCCGTTGGTGCGCAGGTTCTTGAAGTCGGCCAGGGTGGTGCGCTTGACTTCGCCGCGAGCCGTACCCATCACCAGGTAGCCTCCTGCGTCCAGGGAGGCGACCGGCACCGTGGCGGTGATCCGGTCGCCCGGTTCGATGTTGATGAAGTTGATCACCGGGATGCCCATTGCCTGGCGGGAGACTTCGGGAACCTCGTAGGCCTTCAAGCGGTAGACGCGCCCCTTATCGGTGAAGAAGAGGATATAGTGGTGCGTGGTGGCCACGAACATGTGCGCGATTTCGTCCTCCTCGCGCGCCGTAACCCCAATTACCCCCCGCCCGCCGCGCTTCTGGATGCGGTAGGTATCTGCACTCACTCGCTTGATGTAGCCCCGGCGGGTAATGCTGACGATTGTCTCCTCCTCAGGAATCGTGTCCTCATCACCAATCTCGTTTGCCTCGATAGGGATGATGCGCGTGCGGCGCGCGTCGCCGTGCTTCTTCTTGATGTCGCGCAGGTCGTCCTTAATGATCTGGAGGATCTTTTGTGGATCGGCGAGGATGCCACGCAGGATTTCGATCTGCTGAATCAGGTCGCGGTACTCCGCCTCCAGCTTCTCCCGCTCCAGGTTGGTGAGCTGGCGGAGCTGCATGGCGAGGATGTGGTCCGCCTGGATCTGGGAGAATTGAAGCCGCTCCATGAGGGCGGCGCGGGCAACATCCACGGTGGCGCTGCCGCGGATGATGGCGATAATCTGGTCGATCACGTCCAGGGCGCGGCGCAGGCCCTCGACGATGTGCAGGCGCGCCTCTGCCTTGCTCAAGTCGAACTGGGTGCGCCGGCGGATCACCTCGCGGCGATGCTCAATGTAATAGCGCAGCACCTGCGGCAGGGTGAGGATGCGCGGCTGCCGGTCCACCAGTGCCAGAGTCAGCACGCCGAAAGTACTGCGCAGTGGGGTGTGCTTGAGCAGGTAGTTCAGAATCCGCTGCGGATGCGCGTCCCGGCGGAGCTCGATGACCACCCGCATGCCGTTGCCATCGGTGTAGTCATTGATATTGGTGATGCCATCCACACCGGGCCGGCGCTGCTTTACCAGCTCGGCGATCTGCTCGATCAGGCGGGCCTTGTTGACCTGGTAGGGCAGCTCGGTGACGACGATGGCGCTGCGGCCGCCGTCCAGCGGCTCGATCTGTGTGCGCGCCTGCATGACGACGGAGCCGCGGCCGGTCTCATAGGCCTGGCGGATGCCCTTCTTACCCAGGATGAGCCCCGCGGTGGGGAAGTCCGGCCCCGGGATCACTTCCAGCAGGTCGTCCAGAGTGGCCTGCGGGTTATCGATAAGCAGGATGACGGCATCGCACAGCTCACCCAGGTTGTGGGGCGGAATGTTGGTGGCCATCCCCACGGCGATGCCAGAGGCGCCGTTCGCCAGCAGGTTGGGGACACGGGAGGGCAGGACGCTTGGCTCGTTTTCATCCTGGGTGTAATTTGGGATCCAGTTGATGGTTTCTTTGTCGATGTCCGCCAGCATCTCCATCGCCATCGGAGTCAGGCGGCACTCGGTGTAGCGCATGGCCGCGGGCGGATCCCCATCTACGCTGCCGAAGTTCCCCTGGGGCATTACCAGCGGGTACCGAATAGCGAAGTCCTGCGCCATCCGGACCAGCGTGGCGTAGAGGGCCTGATCGCCGTGTGGATGGAAGCGCTTCATCGTCTCGCCCACCACCGCGGCACACTTGGCAAAGCGCGCCGTGGGCAGTAGGTTCAACGTGCGCATCGCGTAGAGGATGCGCCGCTGCACGGGCTTGAGCCCATCCCGTACGTCCGGCAGGGCGCGGGAGACGATGACGGACATCGAGTAGAGGAGATAAGACTGCTTCATCTCCTCGTCAAGGTTCACATTCTCAATTCGCTGCTGTTCGTCCAGTGCCAAGGTCTTCTCTCCATTCGCCACTCTCGCGGTGCGCCCGGCCGATGGTCATCGGCACAGCGTGGGAATCGCCGGCTCAATCGTTGGGAGACGGCTCGGGATGCCACACGGCAGAGGAGGTAGCCGTTGCCACGGGTCTGGCCAGCCGGGGCATCCAGGAGGATTGTTGGAAAATAGGCGCTGATAGCCTGTTATCAGCCTGGAACGCACACCTTATTATATCCGTAATTGACCGTGCCAGTCAAGGAAATGCAAACTATTTTTCGTATTACCGGTGCCGAAATAGGGGAGGGGTGCCGATGTCTGGCCTGCGTGCTCCCTGCGATAGCGCCGGCATCCCTATAGGCCGTATGGAAGCCTGCACTCCTACCCACCGCCCCCCGAACATCTGAATCTTCAACCAAGTCCCCGAATTTCCGATGTGTCCGATTCCGGGCCTCACCGACTATTCGCATGGGAGGTTCCGCCTGTGTCCGTCGTGCTTGCGCCAACCGCGAATGCGGGTACCCGATTGCCACCGGAATCGCCTTTGCCGAACCACCGCCCCCGGCCCCGGGAGCGCTCGCGTCTCCGGCGAGGGCCCGCGCATCATTCTCTGTCTCGCGTGTTGCTCGTCGTGGGGCCGCCGATGCTCCTGCTGATCGTCTATCTGGTGCTGTGCACGGGGGCAATCCGCAGCGGGCACTACCGTGACGCTCTGCAGGCGCAGTGCTGGCAAACGAAGGACGAGATGGACGTGTTGCAGGCGGAGGTGCGACAGCTGCAGTCGCCGGCGCGGATCTTCGCCGAAGGGGGGAAGATCGGCATGGAGCGGCCCACGGACGTTGTCTTCACGCCCGCCCCGGTGGCGCGCCGGTACGCCAGCACTGAGCCAACCACGCGCTAACCCCGAGCGATTCGGGGCGGGACCAGCCGCTCCCACGCGCCCCGGAAGCCAGGCGCCGGGGCGCGTGCGCTGTTTCTGCCGTTTGAATGTGCACGTTTGAAGGCTGGCCCCGAAAGCTTTCGGGGAAGGTTAACGGGTTCGGCCCTGGGCATGTGGGGACACTTCGTCGCTCCAACTGGCGAACTTGCCCACGTACCCGTCTGGCAATCTGCTAACGTGCCAACCGGCCCACTGTGAGCGCCTACGCATGGTCATGCTACGTCGAACGCCAATCCTCACGCTTAAGCGGCGGACGGAAGCCGTTTTATTCGGCTTCATGCTCGTCGTGGCGGTGCTGGTGGCGCGCCTGGTGTGGATCCAGGGGATCGAGTCGCCCCGCTACCGCGCGCTGGCGCGTCAGATGCACCAGCGGGAGATCCTCCTCCCCGCCCGCCGGGGCCTCATCCTCGCCCGCGATGGCCAGCCCCTGGCCGCCAACGTGCCCGCCTTCGACCTCACTGCCAACCCGCGCGTGGTGGCAGACAAGCGCGCCACGGCGGAGGCGCTCCAGCAGATCGTGGGTGGCTCCGCCGAGGAGTACTACCAGCGCCTCTCTCGCACCACCGGCTACTTCTGCTGGCTACGGCGTGCGCTGGATGACGCCCTCGCGGCGCAGGTGCGCCGCCGCCTGGCGGAGCCCGTGATGGCGGGGGTGGAGCTGCGGCGCTCGACGCGCCGCCGTTATCCCTGCGGCTCCCTCGCCGCCCAGGTCACCGGTGACGTGGACATCGATAACGTGGGCCGAGACGGGCTGGAGTTCATTCACAACCGCGTGCTTGCCGGAGTGGATGGCCTGCTCCGGGCGGAGGTGGACGCCGCCGGGCGGGTGATTCCCGACACCGAGCGCCAGGAACGGGAGCCAGTAGATGGGCAGGACCTCCAGATCACCCTCGACCCGACCGTCCAGCAATTCGCTGAAGCTGAGCTGCTCAGGGTGGCCGAGCAGTATCAACCTGAGGCGGCGATCGCGGTAGTAATGGACGTCCACACCCGGGAGGTGCTGGCACTGGCCAACTGGCCCACGTTCGATCCGGACGTCCGCGAGAAAGTGCCTATCGAGAATCGGCGCGTGCGCGCCGTAACCGACCCTTACGAGCCGGGGAGCGCGTTCAAGGTCTTCACCGCCGCGGCGGCGTTGGAGGAAGGGATCGATACCCACGTCTATTGCAGCGGCAGCAAGCCAGTCGGTCACCACGTGATCCACTGTGCGCATGGGAAGGCGCATGGCGCCTGCGACCTGCGGCGGATCGTGTCCCTATCCTGCAACATCGCCGCGGGGACACTTGCGGAACGGCTGGGGGCCGTCCGCCTCTGGAAGCATCTAAAAGCGTTTGGCCTGGTGGATAAGACGGGAATCGAACTGGGTGGGGAGGCGATTGGTTGGCTGGCAAAACCGGAGAACTGGCGTACCATCAATACAGTGAACATCGGTTTCGGCCAGGGCATTGCTGTGAATGCCATCCAGCTCTGCAACCTGTTCGCGACGGTGGCCGATGATGGGATGTGGCGCCAGCCGCGGGTGCTGCTCCGGGCGGGAAACCAGGAGGTAGCGGCGCAAGCGCCGCCCCACCAGGCGATGAGCCCCGCCAACGCCGCTCTGCTGCGCGACTGCATGGAGGCTACCTGCACGGAGGGCACGGGGAAGAGCGCCAAGATTGCGCACTACCGCGTGGGTGGCAAGACGGGGACGGCGCAGATCGCCGCGCACGGGATCTATGTCCCTGGCGCTTACGTCGCCTCCTTTGGCGGGTTCTTCCCCGCCCATCGCCCCCACCTGGTGATCCTGGTCTCCGTCCGCCGGCCGAAGGGAGCGCAGTACGGCGGCGTCGTGGCCGCGCCTGCGTTCCGGGAGATCGCGCGGCAATGCGCCGCCTACCTGCAAATCCCTCCCGACGCCCCTGGTGACGAGCGCGACGGCCGCGACCCGGGCAGCTTCTACCGCTGGCAGGCGCATCGGGGCGGGTCCGGCGGCGACTCGGCCGACTGAGCGTATTTGTTTCGTGGTAGCAGATACGCTCGGGGAAGAGGGTATTGGGCATGCGGGAGACAGGGAGCGAGGGAGGGTAATCGAACTGTCCCTCTCTCTTCCCCTTCCGCGATGAAGACTGATGGGGCGGAGCATGAGCAAGCTTTCGGATCTCGCGCGTTGTTTGCCTGGCGCCCGCCTCCTGGGCAGCGGTGACCCCGAGCTGGGGGGCATTGCCTATGACTCCCGCCAGGTGAAGCCGGGAGACCTGTTCGTCTGCGTGCGTGGCTTCCAGACGGACGGCCACCGCTTCCTGCCCGACGCGCTCGCACGGGGGGCTATCGCCGCGCTGGTGGAGGAGCCGCCCGCGGATCTGCCCGTGCCCGCGCTTCTGGTTGCCTCCGCCCGCGAAGCGATGCCACGTCTGGCCGCGGCCTTCTACGGCTACCCTGCCCGCCGGCTCCGCCTGATCGGCGTGACGGGTACCAACGGCAAGACCACCACCACCTATCTGATCGAGAGCCTGTTCCGCGCCGCGGGCCAGCGCACGGGGGTGATCGGCACTCTCGGCTGCCGTATTGGGTCGGAAACCCTCGCCGCCGAGCACACCACCCCCGAGGCGCCCGATCTGCAGGCCCTGCTGGCGCGCATGGTGGATGCAGGTGTGGCGGTGGCCAGCATGGAGGTCTCCTCCCACG
>JACQGL010000119.1 GCA_016199525.1 Armatimonadota bacterium | reverse complement strand
GCGCCTGGAGATCGAGCGCGAGGAGTTGAACCGGACCATGCAGCGGCGGCGCGCCCGCGAGCGGCAGCTACGCGAGGCGGTCGCGCTGCAGCTTCACTTCACCAGCTTGGAGGTGAGCCTCTGCCCCAACTGCGACACAGCGGTGGAGGACACAGCGGTCGAGCGGGAGCGGACAACTCACGTGTGTCGGCTATGCGGCAAGTCTGCCAATGCTGCCGATCCGGAGGAGGTCGCAGCGCTGGGTGCCGAGGCGGATGAAGTGAAATGGGAGGTTGAGGACATGGTCCTCGACCGGGACAGGATCACGACGCGACTCACCGCGGTGTACCAAGAGATCGAGGGCCTCACGGCGGAGGCCGAGGGCCTCAAGGAGGCCACCCAGCAGGGGATCGCATACGCACTGCCGACACCCGACGAGGAGGCCGACCGTAGCACCCTCCACGAACAAGTTGGCCGGCTGCGGGCCGAGTTGGCTCTGGCCCACCTTCGGGCGGAGCCGCCAACCCCTACAGAGGAGAGGTCCCTCGATCTCCGCGTACGCGTGGTTGAGAAGGTCCGCGACCTGGTCCGTGAGGAGGCAGCCCGGCGGAACCGCGACGTGCTGACGCGTCTTAGCGGCCTCACCCAGGAGATGGCGCGCACGATCGGTGCCGAGAGCATCAGCGACGTCACCTGCTCGCCGCTGGGCAGGATCGAGCTGCGGAAGCATGGCGAGCGGGTCAGCTTCACGGGAATCTACAACGAGGGCGAACGCCTGCGGATCAAGCTCGCCTTCTTCCTGGCGATGATGCGCTTGGGGCGCGAGCCGGGCCTGGGCCGCCACCCCGGATTCCTCCTCATCGACCAACCCGGCTCGGGAGAGATGGTGCGCGAGGACTTCGAGGCGTTGGCGCAAATCTTCCGCCGCGTTGACGACGAGTTGGGGAACGGGGTGCAGATCATCTGCTGCACGGCGCGGCAGGAGTTCGAAGCAGCCACGGCGCTCGACAAGGTGTACGGTCCGCAGAACCCGCCCTACGCCTTCTAGGTCGAGAGTCGCTGTGGCACAGAGACCTGAGAACGAGCCCAAGGCCATCGACTGGCCTGCCGCACAGCGACAGCTGCGCACCGCGCCCGATGGCGACCAGGCGGATGATCTGATTGACGCGCTGACCGACGCAGTCTTTGCCGGCGCCGGCACGGCCGAGGCGGCGCCTGTCCTCGCCCAAGCCGTTCAGCGCGCTCACAGCGAGTTCAGCCTACGCAGCGCGGCGTTGGCTCTATCCGTCACCGCGAGCGCCGATGACGCGAACGCAGTAGACGCCCTCGTGGCCGCCTATCGTCGCGCTGCAGAGCATTCCTTTTTAGCACCATCGCTACTGGAGGCGCTGGGTCTACTCGCCCCGCGGAGCCCCCTCGCGCGCGCGCAACTAACTGCGCTGCTGCTTCGTCTGCACGCAGAGGACTCGCGCTACCTACTGATGAAGGCGGCCCAGGTGATTGGATGTCTCGACGCAGTGCGACCCGAACCCGATCTGCGGGCGAAGCTGGCCGAGTTCAGTGCAGCGCAGGATTCGGCTGTCCAGGCGGAGGTCCGTCAGCAACTCGCTTTGATGGAGCTTGCCGACGCGCTGCTAGTGGAAGACAAAGGCGCGCTCCAAGCGCGGCTGTCCAGCGCCCGCGCGGCGTTTGCGCGCGCCGAACTCAGCGAAGAGCATCGGCCCGATGCCGCAATGTTTGTTCGAGTCCTCGACATGCTGTTGTTGTTCCCTGGACTTAGTCTGGACCGAGCGGCTACGGTCCGAGGCTTGGTCGAGGTGGCCGCCGCGCTCGACCATAGCCTGTCGAGCCTCATGCCGTACGACTGGCACGATTACCGCTCTGACCGGGCAACCGCCCGTGCCCGCCGCATCCTCCACATCGCGGACGCGCTGCGACGGGCAGCCCAGGGGGTGGGGGCGGCCGAGGAGTGGACCAACTTCGCCGCGGCACTGGAGGAACTGGCGCGGCTGCATGCACAAATTCGGGCCGAATCGTCAGCAGTGCCGGACGACGGACGGATCCCAGCCGCCCTGGGTAGCATCGCTGACGCCGTCTTCGCCACCAGCCTGGGGCCGTTGCTCTCTCACGTTGTCCAGGCGCGTCGGCTCGCTCGGATCACCGCAGATCGCGCGCTCGCCCATGGAGAAGACGACATCACCCAGGGCCTGCGTGCCCTCGAACAAGCCGCGGCGGCCGCGGCGTT
>JACQGL010000118.1 GCA_016199525.1 Armatimonadota bacterium | reverse complement strand
GCCACATACCAGGTGATGGACCACGCCTGTTGGACCGTCCACCCGGCAACGTGGAGGTCCGCCGTGTAGGCCAGCAAGTTGGTCAGGTAGGCGCTGTGCGCAGCCTTGAGTATCCATGTTCCCCAGCTGGACCACACCACGGAACTACTGTCCAGGACTCGGGTGATGACGATCTGAACCAGGACGACCGCGATGAGTGCCGCGACTGTCCGACCGATATACCGGAGCTTCCAGTGGTGACGCACGGCCAGTATGAAATACTTGTAGGCTGCGCTATCCATTGGCCCAACGAGTTGTCAGCACGGCTGCAGCGGGCGGTTGTACTGACCCCAGCTCAGTTCGCAAGTGCTAAAGTGACGCACCTCCATCGTGTCCAGTACTGCAGCCGCACTTTCAACGGCGACGGTTGGTTGCTACGCAGAGATCGCGGAGGGTGCCGCTGTCGTGGAGAGCGCTGTTCGTGCGCGGCGGGGCCGACCACGCCCGTTCATCTGGACAAGTGCGGCTGCAGTACAAGGCCACGCCACCATCGCCATCACCCTCGACACCTACTCCCACGTCTTGCCGGGGATGCAAGAGGATGCGGTGAGGCGGATGGACGCAGCCCTCGGCGCGGCAATGGCGCCGACGAGGCCCGCTCTACCGGTTCCGTCAGCCCTCATCCGCGAGGCGTAGGAACGCCTGTTCCTGGTCTAGCAGGGCCTTCCGCGAAAATTGGTTAGCAAATGGTTAACAAATCGCTCGCGGAAGGCCCCAAGTGCCGTAAGACACCTCACGTTTTGTGCCTATGGGCGAGGAGGGACTCGAACCCTCAAGCCTTGCGGCGGCGGATTTTAAGTCCGCTGTGTTTGCCGATTTCACCACTCGCCCGCCCTCTTATTCTACCACGACCCCCGGACGCGGACAAGAGCGTAGGAGTTGAGCGGTGGCACGCCACCAGGCGCCCGCCGTGCACGGTGCCAGTGCTAATTACTCCTCTGCGATCTGGCTCACTGGTCGCACCGGTTGCGTACTCGCCCACCGGGTTGGCACGCCACGATAGCCGCTTCTTCATAACCAAGCCCCACCTCCAACCGCAGCAGCACCTCTTGTGCCGCCAATTCCATCTGTCGTCGGTGGTGCGGTTCCTCACCCCAGATTGGGTCCAACCAGACATGACCACCCCGGTAGTCGCGGGGCGCGCCCCAACCCACTTCCCCAGTCCTGTCACCAGGTCCTGGCGCCCTCTTCCCTGCCGCCGACGCTCCGGACGGCCACAGCACGAGCCATTGCCTGGCCTCCTGGATCCTTTCAGGAACGTCGACAGTTGCCGGCGCAGTACGTCGGCGAACGTGCGCCCCCCGTTGGGAGACCGACACCACCTGGGTTTAGGATCTACCGGAACGGTAAGGGTCAAAGACAGGGCAGCAGTGGTAGAACAAACATGGTGGCCTTCCCTTTCGTGCGCGAGGTGGATTGCTACCCTCCACATCGGCCAGAAAGGCCATACGCTGTTACACGGAACTCCTATCGAAATTACATCCCTTTTAGCGCGTTACCGAGGCAACTCCGCCCGCTCTGTCGGAGGTTCCACACGCGCGGGCGGATTCGTTGCTGCTCTGACGGTACGCACATGTACCTCGCCACAACCTATCAGGGCAAGAGCCGCATAGAACCGAAGGCCAACCTGCGCATCGCTCGTGCCTGGTGCGAGCAACCCGCCGATCACCTCTGGATCGACGTTGAAGCGCCCACAGCGGAAGAGCTGGCGTTCCTGCAGTCCCAGTTTCAGCTCCACCCTCTGGCCGTGGAGGAATGCGACCACACTGGCGTCCGGCCCAAGATCGAGGAGTTCCCCGGCCATCTCTACATGGTGATCCACGGAATGAATCATAACCCGGGGGCGAACCGGCTGGACACCGTGGAGTTCAAATTCTTCCTGACGCGCGGTCGCCTGATCACCATTCACAATGCGCCCAGCTCCAGCATCTGCGTCACGCAGGAACGCTTGGCGAAGGACCCCCAGTTTATGGCCCGCGGCGTGGACAATGTGCTCCACCAGATCATCGACGTGGTGATCGACCACTACTTCCCCGTGCTGGAAGCGATGGAGGATCGTGTGGAGCAGCTGGAGGTGACGGTGTTCAAGAACCCGGGCCAGGAGGTGCTGGAGGCTATCCTGGATCTGCGCCGGGAGAGCCTGAAGCTCCAGCGCCTCATCCAGCCCCAGCTCGATCTCCTGGGCGCGCTGGCCTCCGGCCGCTTCTCGGAGGTGGACCCGCCGGAAGTGGCCTACTTCCGTGACGTCTACGATCACGTCCTCCGGATCAACGACCGCCTCCACGCCATCCGCGACAGCCTGGGGGGAACGATGGACTGCTACCTCTCCACCACCAGCAACCGCATGAACGAGATCATGAAGACGCTGACGGTGGTTGCCACAGTGGTCCTTCCCGTCACCTTCCTCACCAGCCTGCTGGGGATGAACTACGAGCACTTGCCGGGGAAAGAGGATCCCGTGGCGTTCTGGTGGGTGGCCGGCTTGTCCCTGCTGGTGAGCAGCGGGATCTTCTACGCCCTCCACCGCGCGCGCTGGCTGTAGTCGCCACCTAGCGGCGAGGTTACGCTTCCGGGATATCGTCTGCCGACGATGGCACTGGTGGCGCTAATCGTGTCAGCGTTCAAATGGTAACCACGGAGAGCGGATCCTCCACCCAGAAACGAAAAACCAGCAGGCTGGCCGCCACCGTCTACATGATGATGCGATTCCGTTATCCTACCTGGCTGTGGGTTGTAGTCCTCCTCGCCTGGGCGGCGGGGCCCGCAAGTTCCGAGGCCGTCGGCACCGCCGCCCAGGCGCCGGAACCCGGCGAAAAGCTCTTCTACTCGGACGACCCCGAATACATCGTCGAGCCGGGGATCGTCGGCCGCGTCGCCTTCAAGCGGGGCCAGCGCGTGCGCGTCTACTTCTACCACTTCAGCCTGATGGGCACTGAGCAGCGATTCGTCGCCGAACTGCGCGAGCAGGGCCCTGGCATCCTCCGCTACAAAGCCGCCACCGTGGTGAGCCGGCAGATCCTCCCCGCGGGTCGGCAGCTCACGGAAGATTGGTATCGCGCCCGGTGGTCGGAGCGTTACCTCCACGGGCACACCCGTCTGGTGGATGCCGCCCTGCCCCATCGCCACCTCTGCACCGGCCTCATCGAGCTGTTCTTCGAGCACGACGGGGAGATCGTGCTCTACGTGGGGACAGACGAACAGGAAGCAGCCCGCGACGGCCAGGCGCGGCGCGCTGAGTACGACCGCATTACCCGCGCCGCCGAGATCACCGTCGATCCCGCCGCCGATCGGGCGCTCATCGACCGCTGGGGCACGCACTGCCCGGTCATTCCAGGCGACTACGGCCTGGACTACGAACTGGCGATCCGCTTCGTGAACCCCACGCAGCGGCGCGTGCGCTACCACCTGATGCTCCACCCGCGCGGCGGTCCTGCCACCGGGTTCCTCCTCCTGGACGGCAAGCCGATCGCTCTCCCGATCCTGCAGACGTTCCGGCCGTACCGCTTCTACACCTTCGAGCTGAAACCCGGCCGAGAGCGGGTGATCCGCCTGTGGACGCAGACCGCCGGGGGTTCCAGCGCGATCCTGAACCTGGAAGCGTGGAAGGGGAAGATCGATCCGATCTACACCGAGGTTGACCCCGAGCAATGGAAGCGGCCCCCCGACTGATAAGGGAGCCGGATCTAACTCCATCTCAAAACAACGGCAGCTGCGCCTCTACCTCACTCAGGCAGACGGCGTCGTAGCCCAGCGCGCGCAGGTCCAGGGCAAACTCGCGCGCGAACCCGTGCACGGTATAAATCCGCCCTGCGGAAGTTCGGCCGACGTATGCCAGCAGGTCCTCGTAATCGGCGTGGTCGGAAAGGGGGAAGCAGACGTCCACGCCCATCCGCCAGCGTGCGCCCGCGTCGACCGCCCAGCCGGAAACGAAGGCGGTACGCTTGCGCGGCAGGCGCTCGAACCAGTGAGCGCGCCGCACCTGGGGTGGGGCTACGAGCACCCCCTCCGGGCGCTGCCCCGGCTCGTAGACCCGGTAGGGCGGCAGGGCAATCCCGAACTCGCGGTAGAGCGCGGCCATCTCCGCGTGGGAGCGGTGGAGGAAGATTTCCGTACCCAGCTCTCCGAGGTGCGCCAGCAGTTCCTGACCTTTGCCCAGCGGGTAGCAGAGCAACACCGGGGTATCGCCGCTCTCCAGCGTGGCGGCACACCAGGCGCGAATCTCCGCTGCCACTTCCTCGGTGGGTGGGAACCGATAGCGGGGCCGACCGAAGGTCGTCTCTACCACCACTACGTCGGCTTCAGGAACCTCGATCGGCTCCGCGGCGCGCCCGGGGCGCAGCTTGAAATCGCCTGAGTAGAGGAGCCGTGTGCCGTGCGCAGTGACCAGCGCCTGGGCCGATCCCAGGATGTGGCCCGCGGGGTAGAGGGTGAGCGTGTATGCCCCCAGGTTACAGGGCCGCCGGTAGGAGAGGGCGCGGAACTGGCGGGCGATCACCCCTCGCCGGCGCATAAAGGCGGCCGTGGGCACGGAGCAGAGGACGTGCTGGTGGGCTGCGGTGTGGTCCGCGTGCGCGTGAGAAACGAATGCGACCGCCTGCCGCGCCTGCGGATCCAGCCACAGGTTCTGCTCGGGAAGATAGATGCCGCGGTCGTAGACGACGTTCACCGGAAGCCCTCTGGCGGCATGGTACGCCGCGCCGTCCCCCGGCGCCTACCTTTCAAACAGAGAACGGGGAGGGAGAGGGGTGTGTGGGCATCTGGGAGTGTCCGGGCCTCAGGGCTCAACGCCCCCCCAATCCCGAAAGCTTTCGGGACGGCGGGACGAAACTTCCCCGCGCCCGGAGCGTCCTATCATTGAAGCGTCCGTGCCCCGGGATTCTGATATAACAATTCAGCCTCGGATACGGCGCCTGCGGAGGGAACGGCCATGCAGTTGCGGCTCGTGATGCTCCTCTCCGCGCTCACCCTCGCTGCCGCGAGCGGCGGCGCCAGGGCCGACCACCGGTCTACCTTTCTGGATGGCCGCCTGCGCGGCCATCTCGGCGGGGCGCGGTTCGACTTGCGCTTCGGGCGGTTCCACCATCCCGGCTTCTTCACTCCTATCTTTACGCCGGTGGTAATCCCCCCACCGCTGTTCTACTACCCGTCCCTCTTTTATCCGCCGCCCTGCCCGGTCTACGAGCGCTTCACGCCGCCCCCGCTGGTGATCGTTCTGGATGCCGACCACCGTGCCCCCGAACCCGACTATCGCTACGAGCGTCCCGCGCCGCCTCCTATGGTACATCCTCCGCTATCCGGCCTGGAGCGACTGCGGCGCGATCTGGTGGCAGAGAAGGCCGAGCCCGAGGTCTACTTCGTCCGCTGGCGCGAACCGGCGCCGGACGTGCTCCGCGTGGAGTACGAAGTCCAGGATAGCGAGCGCCACACCCTGAGCGCGCAGAGCGTGGATCAGCCGCCGTTCCGCGCGCTGGTTCGCCTGCCGGCAGAGGCAGCATCGGTGATCGTCACCGCTTGCTTCAGGGACGGCAGTTCGGTGGCCATGCGCGTGCCGGTGGCGGAGTTCCGGCGACTGGGAGGCTCCTAGAGTGTGGCTTAAGGCCTGGCGTGCAAAGCATAATGGGTAGCGCACCAGGCGTCTTCCGCGCGCCCTCAGCGCCTCGTTTCCTCGGCCTGTCGTCCCTCCCCGAGAATCGAGCGCAGGAACCGCAGCTTCTCCCGCACGTGGAACGTGCCGCCGCCATCGTGGTGGTTGTAGCGGTAGACGCGCACGCTCTTCTCTACCGTTAGATGGTTGTACATGGCCATCACCGTGGAGGGTGGGCAGATTTCGTCCATTAACCCCACCGAGATGAGCGTGTGCGCCTGAATGCGTGGCGCGAAGTTAACCCCGTCGAAGTAACTCAGGGTATGGAAGACGGCTTCCACCTGGTCGCGGTGGACGGCGAGGTAACGGCTGATTTCCGCGTAGGGCAGCGCGTCGGTAATCTCTGTGGCGCGCCGGTAGTGGCAGAGGAACGGCACGTCCGCCATACAGACGGCCACATCCGGCACCAGCGCCGCCGCGGCGAGTGCCAGGCCGCCGCCCTGGCTGGTACCGGTCACCGCCACCCGCGCGGGGTCCACCTCCGGACGCTCGCGCAGGGTCTCCACCGCCCGCGCCGCATCGGCCATTACGCGCCGGTAGTAATAGGTCTCGGGAGCGAGGATACCGCGCGTCATGAAGCCCGGGGATTGCGGATTTCCCGCCGCTTCCACATCCCCCGTATCGCCCTTCAGCCAGACGCTGCCCTGGCCGCGCGTGTCCATCACCAGGTAGGCATAGCCAGCGGTGGGCCAGATAAGCCAGTCGTTGGGAAAGCCGCGGCCGCCACCGTAGCCGATGAACTCTACCACACCCGGCAGCCGGCCGGAGCTGGTACGGGGCCGTAGGTACCAGGCGCGCACCGGCTGGCCCGCAAAACCGGTAAACGTGACATCCCAGCATTGGATCAGGTCCAGGTAGCTCTCGAAGGGGGTGAAGCGTGCCGGTTCCGATCCGGTCGGGAGGTGCGCTTCAGCCAGCGTCCGCGCCCAGAAAGCATCGAAATCGGGTGGTTCCACCCGCTCCGGCCGATATGCCTGGAGTTCATCCCAGGAGAGATCAAAGAAGGCCATCGTTTCCTCGCCAAACTCCTTCCGTCGCGCCCGCGCCGGGATCGCGGCTGGTATCTCTATACCACGCTCGCCAGCGGACCTCCTCCGGTGGTCAGGCATTCCGGCGTGCCGCTGTTCTTCCACCTTCCCATACTGCGGCTTTCGCGCCTCACTCAACGATCTTATCCTTCGTCACGGCGTCGGGGTGTAGATTCTCCCCCGTCAGGATAACAACTCGGCTGGATGGTATCCGGTTTCTGGCGGCCTCCGGGCACGACTGCAACGCCTGCTCCGGGGGCAGCAAACCAGCCGGGTACCGTGAACCCGCTGCCCCCGCCGGGGAGCGTGAACCAGCCGGCGGTCACGCCCGGCTACCCTCGCTCGGGGCAAACCCGCTAGCCCCAGCGTAGGGCTCATAGCCATCCGCCAGTCCGCCATCATCGGGCAGTCGGCAATCGGCAGACGGCCATACCAGTTGGCCCGACCGCTGCCGACTGTCCAAGCGCGCTCTACACCGGCGCGAGGAGCCCGCCGTCCACCACGAGGGAGATCCCGGTGATCCATTCGGCGTCGTCGGAGGCGAGGAAGACCACCGCCCGCCCGATGTCTCTCGGGCGGCCGAACCTGGGCAGGGGGGTTCGCCTCCGGCAAGCCTCGATTTGCTCCTCGGTGAGGTAATCCTGGATGGCGGTCTCGATGTAGCCGGGGCAGATAGCGTTGACGGTAATGCCGTACCGGCCCACCTCCATCGCCGTATCACGCGTCAGGTTAACCAGCGCCACTTTGGCGGGTGCGTATGCAGGTCCGGAGCCGCCTCCGTAGGCCTGGACCGAGGCGATGTGGATGATGCGCCCCGCACGGGAATGGCGCAGGTGCGGCAGCGCCAGCCGTGTCGCCACCACAACGGCCCTCAGGTTCACGCGCGTGATGCGATCCCACGTCTCCATCAGCAATTGTTCGATCCCGCCCGGGGCGTAGATGCCCGCGTTGTTCACCAGAATATCCAGCCCGCCGAAAGTGCTTACCGTCCGATCTGTAGCGGCGGCGAGCGCGGCGTCATCCGCCACGTCGGCCTGGATGAACAGGCCGCGGCCGCCCAGTCGTTCGATTTCCGTCACCGTAGGGGTGGTCACGTCCTGCTCGTGATACTTGCCGCGCAGCGGTTCCTCACGGAGATCCACTACCGCTACCGACGCGCCTTCGCGGACTAGCTCCAGGGCAATGCCTCGCCCGATTCCCGAGCTGCCGCCGGTGACCATCGCCACCCGTCCCTCCAGCTGTGCCATCGTGCAACCCTCCCTTCACCAAAAAAGACAGTAAGTCGCTCATAGTGAGAAGCAACCGTCGATGGATTCGTGCCGCTCGTCACCGGAGAGTGGTAGGGGCTGGCGAAAAATAGCCCGCTGCCTCCCAGCGTCTATGAACCTCACCCCCGCGCCCACGGGGAAAAAGGGGTCTTGCACTGCTGCTAGCGCCTCCCCTTTCCCTCTGGGGGAACGGGGCCGGAGGGCCGGGTTGCGCAGGGAAGCCGACACCACCCATTTGTTTCGCCAATCCCGCTGTTGCAATGGCCATGCGCGGGCCCGCTACCGCAAGCCCCCGTGTTGCCACTACGAACCATCCCGCCGGCCCAACCCCGATCTTACTCCCTTCTTTCGCGCCGCAGGCTCAACTTCCCTGGATGAGCTAGAAAAGACAGGTCCGTGGGAGGATCGAGCGCGCCCGTGCTAAGGCGTTGGTCAGCCGTTCCCCGGCTGGAGATGCGAGCGAGCATCGAGAATCATCTCCACAGCGTTACTACACATGGTGGGGATTACCTTGTCTGTTGAACGGGAGCAACCAGGCGGGGCAGCAGCCGGGTAGATGAGGCTAGCCGCCAGGTTGGCAGCACGGTCAGGGATCGAGGAATGCCTGTGACAGGTATCTGGATTGGATGTGCGCTTCTGGCGGCGCTGCTCGCATGGGTGCTGGTCGTTTACAATCGGCTGGTGCGGCTCCGCGTGCTGGCCCGCAATGCCTGGAGCGATATTGACGTCCAGCTCAAGCGGCGGCACGATCTGGTGCCGAACCTGGTGGAGACGGTCAAGGGCTATGCCGCCCACGAGCAGGGGACGCTGGAACGGGTTGTCCAGGCGCGCCACCAGGCGATGTCCGTTTCGGGTCCGCGAGAGCGCAGCGAGGCAGAGAACGCGCTCACCCAGGCGCTTCGACACCTGTTCGTGCTGGTGGAGGCGTATCCGGATCTGAAGGCTAACCAGGGCTTTCTCCAGCTTCAGAGCGACCTGACCAGCGTTGAAGAAGATATCGCCAACGCCCGGCGCTATTACAACGCTGTGGTGCGCGATTTCAATACGGAGAGCCAGACCTTCCCGGCGGTGCTGATCGCGCGGGGGTTCGGGTTCACCGAGCTCTCCTTCTTCGGCGCCACGGAGGACGAACGGAAAGCTGTGTCCATCCAGCTCCAGCCATAGGGGGACGCCTATGCGGCTCCGCAGGATAGCGCTAACGGTATTGCTGGCGGCGTTCTCTCTGGCCAACCCAGCATTCGCGGCAGTGATCCAGGATTACCACGTGGACCTGGCCCTCCACCGCGACAGCATCCTCACGGTCACGGAAACCATCGCGGTGGACTTCAGGACGGAGTTAAAGCACGGCATCTTTCGTCGTATTCCGGTGCAGTACGAGCGAAGTGCGGGCGTGGGCATCGTGAAGGTGCCCACGCGCTACGCGATCCGCCTGAGTCTGAGGGGAATATCAGACGAACGAGGCGTTGCTTACCCCCATAAGGTTTGGCGCGACGGGCGCTACCTGATGATCCGGATCGGCAATCCGGATCGTTACGTTAGCGGCTTGAAGGTCTACCGCATCTCGTACGAGGTGGCGCGGGCCATCAATTACTTCGATCAGTGGGACGAGCTGTACTGGAACGTTACCGGAAACGAATGGGAGTGGCCCATCCAGAACGTTACGTGTAACGTTTATCTCCCGCCGGGCACGAACGCCCGCCGTGTCTGGCAGCGCACCTTCACCGGTTTCTACGGGGCGACCACCAGCCGCGCGGTGGTTCAGGCTAGAGACGATACCCTGGCGGTGGCCGCCCGGTCCTTGAGCCAAGGCGAGGGACTGACCGTCGTGGTTGGACTCCCGAAGGGTCTGCTGCGGCCGCCGGATGCGCTCCAGCGCTTCGGATGGTTCATGGCGGATAATGCCCTCCTGATCGTCAGCCTGCTGATCCCGTTCCTGGCGTTTGGCATTCTGCTGTGCCTGTACCTCAAGAACGGCCGCGATCCCGATACCGGCCAGCCAGTGGTGGTGCAATACAAGCCGCCAGCGAACCTCACGCCCGCCGAGGTGGGAACTCTGGTAGACGAACGTGCGGACATCGCGGATATCGTCTCCACTATTCTGGACCTGGCGGTGCGGGGATACGTGAGAATCCGGGAGATCGAATCCCCGGTCTTCTTGTTCTTCCAGAGCAAAGACTACGAGTTTATCAAATGCAAGGAGTTCCGCGAAGATGCGGACCTCCAGCGCCACGAGCGCCGCTTTCTGGAGGCCCTGTTCGGTGTCTGCGATCGGGTTCAGCTTTCAGAACTCAGGAACCGGTTTTACACCTCGCTGCCGGCCATTCGAGATGCGATCTACGGCCAGCTGGTGGATAAAGACCTGTTCCCCGCCAACCCGGACAGCGTGCGCACGACCTACAAGGTGCGGGGTATCGGGGCGGCAGTCTTGTCCATAGCGCTGGTGCTCTGGCTGTCGGGCGGCACCGCGATATCCTCATTTTCCGTGACCTCGGCCCAGTTATTGCTGTTGCTCTCGCCCGCGCTTACAGGTCTGGTGTTCTTCGGCTTCGCTCGGGCGATGCCGCGCAAGTCGCGCAAAGGGGCAGCGGCGGCATGGCAGGCGCTGGGTTTCAAAGAATTCGTCCAGCGGGTGGAGCGAGACCGAATCGAGCGCCTGGCCAGCGAGGACCCCACCGTTTTCGAACGCCTGCTCCCGTTCGCCCTGGTGCTCGGGGCGGCGGACGAATGGGCCCAGAAATTTCGCGGCCTGGCGCTGCCGCCGCCGACCTGGTACGACTCGCCCAACTACTCGCCTTCCACTTTCAATGCCACGCTGTTCGTGCACGACCTGGGCCACGGCATGCAGTCCATGGCCTCCACCTTCACATCCAG
>JACQGL010000121.1 GCA_016199525.1 Armatimonadota bacterium | reverse complement strand
TCGTCCTTGAGCGCCTTTGCGGCCGCGCGATCGGGCGTACCGGACAGCAGTCGCTCTTCCGGTGGCGTCACCAGACCGAGCCGGGCGGGCACGCGGAAGTAGAGCGCAGCGAACACGCCGCCGACGACGACGACGATCGCAAGAGAGTACAAGATCAGCATGCAGCCCCAGCCGATGCAGCCGCGGCCCCGTCGTTGCGCCCCGGCCGGCACACCTTGCCCTGCCGATGGTGGGGTGCCACTGCTGGACAACATCGAAGCGTGCGGAACTGCCGGCCACTCCCCGTGGCCGGCGCCGACCGCCGGCGGCACGGGGGACCCGCTGGCCGCGGGGCCCAAACCCGTACTTCGGGCCCCGACACTGCCGGCAGCGCCGGTCGCCGTGTTTTCGACGGCATGCCCGCACTGCGCGCAGAACCGTGTTCCGGCCGCAAGCGCCGTTCCGCAGCTTGGACAAGTCATGTGCTGGAGATCGGCCCCGCACTTGCTACAGAACTTCGCCTCGGCTGCGGCTTCAGCATCGCATTCTGGGCATCGCATCGCGTTCCGGCCCTCCTCTCATTCAGCATGACCCCGGGATTCTCCGAGGCGATGTCCGCAGCGCGTACAGAATCGGCCCGGCGCCGCAAGCTCCGCGCCGCAGCTCGGGCACGACACGGGGCTGCCTTCCGGGCTGCCTTTGCCCGCCAGCCATTGGAAGAAGTCGGGGTTGAGCGCCTCGTAGAGCGGCCAGATCTCCGGCGGCACCACTCGGCGATACGCCCGGTCCAGGCGGGCCAGGACCCGCCGCCCGTCCGCTGCCAGAGTGCCCTCCAGGTACAGGGATCCCACCTCGTCCAGCAGGCGATACACCTCCGCGTGGGCCGCTTCAAGGCGACCCCTCAACTCATCAGTCATCTCGCCCGTAAACGCAGGGGGCCGGAGCAGACCTGCCACGGGATCGCGGGCGACCGGCGGGCCGGCGAGCACCGGCTCGTACCCCACGGCGCGCTCGCCGTCCCAGTCCACGTAGATGCGTACGGCCGGGGGACGCACGACACTGTTGGTGCGGTCGGGAAGCAGCGCGGTCAACGTGCCGAAGAAGGCAGCCAGGAGCTGTGAATCACGCCGCAACGGCACCGGCAGCGAGACCATCGTCTCTGCCGGCATCAGCTCCGCCGCGATGTAGCGATAGGCCACGACCGCGAGGCGCCGGCTGCGCGGCTGATCCGTCATCAAGGGTTACTCCTGACCGGTGGCTCCACTCGCCTGATCACGATGACCACGTCCGGATCGCCCCAGTACTCCCACCAGGTGTTGCTCTGCTGGCGCTGTGCGCCCAGCTCTGGACTGGGACCACGCAGACTTGGGTCGTCGAGCGTGAGCACGGCGTCGCCCGCGGGTGGGAACTGGACGCGGTTCAAGACCACGAGGTGCGGCCCGTCTGGCAGTTGGTGAGGGATCACGACCTGGTTGCCGTCTTCGATCTCCGCCTGCATCTGCGGCAACGTGATGCCGGGCCGCCATTCGGCGTGGATCGTCGGCACGGCGTTCAGCAATTCGAGCAAACCGCGGGACGACGTTCCTGCTCCCGCCAGGCCGCGCCGGTACCCGTAGCGCATGTGGCTGCTGAAGTCCCGCAGCCGCTGCTCGGGCACGTCTTGCCCGGTCAGCCGGTGGACGACCATGCGCGCGCAGGCCATGGCGGCACTGTCGTCCTGCTCTGGCGCGAAGATCGGGGGTGGTGTCCCGGGTCGCTGCGCGGACGGTGGCGGCCGGAGATCCCACTTCAACTCCCCACGTGGCTCCAGTTCGAAGATCGCGTCCAGAGGAAGGTCCGGCGGCGGCGGCTTTCGGTGTTCGCTCGGCTCGGCCTCGGGTGACGGCAACACGAACCCGAAGAACCGGCCCGCAAGTACCATAATGATGGCAATGATGCCCCCGGCGACGGATATCACCGTAATGTAGCCGGCGGTCTGGAGGCAGTCGGCTCCGCTAGAACAGTCGTGGGCCAGGGCAACGTCGGCAACGCCGATGCCGGAGGCGACGCCCACGAGCAGCGCGAGCCCCACCAGGAGCCAACCTCTAGGCATGGCACCCGCCTTTGCGTAGGCCCTCCCCCAAGACCGCCCCCCAGAGCACATGGCCGACCAGGCCCATGGCGAGGAAACCCGGGTCGTCGAGGCGCGCCTTCAGCAGACTGGGGTAGATGGCCAGCATGAAACCCTCCAGGCCCAGGCCCCAGGTCATGCCGGCGATAGGGCCGCCACGGGGGCGGACGAGGGCGAACATCATGCCGAAGCTCAGCCCGTTCCAGAAGTGGTAGATCCACCCCACCGTGATGGCCAGCGGATCGGTCGTCGGCAGACCGGTCATCAGACTGCCGAAAACGGGCATCGCCCGGTAGGGATCGAAAGTGAAGCCGAATGCGAGTTTCAGCAGGGGCCGGATCGCGTCGTAGCCCAGCGTCGCCAACAGCCCCCAGATGGCCCCGATGAGCAGGCGGTCGGCAAACAGGTGCAGCCCCAGATACTGCCTCTGGCGCAACAGCATCACGCTCAGCAGCAGGGCAACGCTCGGTAAGACGACGAAGGGGACCGCGTAAGCCAGGGGCACGAGCGCCAGTGTGTGGGCGATGATCGCCGCGCCTGAGGTGCTGGCCAGGAGCACGCCGAAGGCAATCTCGTGCGGCAACAGCCGCGGTGCCGCCAGGTCACGCTGGGACCATCGTGTGCTCAGCTCAGAATTATCTCCGTAAGCGCAAGGGTCGGCGAGAATGACGACTTGGCAGGTGAAGTGTACCCCCTATGACACCGCGGCTGCGGCCTGTTCCCACTCGGCCAGGAGCGCATCTAGCCGCCGGGTGCACTCCTGATGCCGCGCGATCGTTGGTTGGGCCCGCTGATGATCGGCGTAGAGGGTCGAACCGCAACCCGATCTGTCCGTCGCCCGCGCCGGGAGCCTCGACCCGCTCCAGCCGCTCCAGCGCGTGCGCCCGGGAGCGGGCCTGGCTTGCCTTGGTCGCCTTGGCGTGAAAGCGGTCGATCCATGCCTGCGTTCGGGCGACATAAGTCTGTTGCCGCTCGAACACCTGAGTCTGGACATCCTGGCGGCGAGCTTTTTCGATCAAGAAGCCGCGGTAGCTGGCCGCGTACTCCTCCACCACGCCCCCGGAAAGCTCGAGCGTGCGAGTGGTCACCCGGTCGAGGATATATCGGTCGTGGCTGACAATCAGGAGGGCCCCAGGATACTTCCGGAGATACTCTTCCAGCCACTCGACCGCGGCCATGTCCAGGTGGTTCGTGGGCTCGTCCAGCAGCAGGAGGTCGGGACGCTGGATCAGGAGCCGGCCGAGGGCGATGCGCATCTGCCAGCCGCCGCTGAAGGTTTCCACCAGCCGGTGCGCATCCTCCGGTGAGAATCCGAGACCGTGGAGCACGATGCCGATTTCCGTTTCGACATCATATCCTCGGAGGTCGTCGAAACGCTGGTGCAGCACGCCGTAGCGAGTGACAAGATCGTCCATCCGGGGGTCATTCGGCGCGAGCGCTGCGAGCTCCGCTTCGACCGCGGTCAGCTCATCCTGGACCGCGACCAGGCCGGGCCGCGCGCCGAGGAGCTCCTGTCGCACCGTGTTGCCCGGCGTCCCCTGGCCTTCCTGGGAGAGATAGCCGACCCGCACGCCCTTCAGCACGGCGCCACTGGATCCAGCAGGGGGCTGCCGTAGAGGCCTACGGCCCGGCCCGCACCCCGGTTCTGCGCACGCATTGCCGGCGCTGCTGCAT
>JACQGL010000124.1 GCA_016199525.1 Armatimonadota bacterium | reverse complement strand
GGGCTCGATGATCGCCGAGGCGTGGGAGCACCACCGCCTCCGGCCCTGGCTCACCGTATGGCCCTCCGCCGCCGTGGCTGCCGCCGTGTGCGCGTTTAACTTCCTCGGCGATGGCCTGCGCGACTGGCTGGATCCCCGGATGCGGGGGTGATCCTCACCCCCAATGCCTCCCCTCCAGCACCTCCTCGATCCTCGTCACTACATGCCGCAGCCCCGCTTCCCCCCACCGCCCCTGGTAGGCATCCCGCAGCGCCGCCAGGTCGTACTCCAGGGAGTAGATCCCCAGTCGTGCCGTCAGATCCCGCACCGCAAACAGCTCCGGATACCCGTCCCGCAGCGCCTCCCACACCTCCTCGCACGCCTCGCGGCGCACCAGGGGCGCCAGGTCCGGCTCCAGGAACAGCGCCGGCCAGCGCAGGAAGCGGCGGATTTGGTCCAGCTCGTAATCGATGGGCGCGGCGACCGCCGCCTCGAAGTCCAGCACGCCCGTGATCCGCTCCCCCTCCACCAGCACGTTAGCGAAGTGCAGGTCGCGATGCACCAGTCGCGGATCGGCAGGGCTCGGAGGGCACGCCAGGGCGGCGACGTGGCGGCGCCAGTAGGCCGCCACCGCATCGAGCAGATCAGGATCGGCGTTGGGGCACGCGCGCATCAGGGCCAGCCGACGCTGCAGCCGCTCGCCCAGGTACGCGGCCCACGAGGGTGCGGGCAGCAGCGCGCCGCTGCGAAACCCGCCACAGGCGGGAAACCGCACCTCATGGATGGCGCGGAGCAGCTCTACCCACTGTCGCAGTAGCCACCGGCGCCGGGGACCGGAAGTGGCGGTCAGCCATTCCCGCGCCAACGTCTGGCCGGGCAGTCGCCGCGTGACCAGGTAGTCCGCATCCACCAGCCGCCGTGTGGTATCCGCCAGCACTACGGGCGCCACCGGCACCCGCCCCTGGAGAAGCGCCAGCAACGTCTGCTCGGTGAGGAAGCCCTCTGCGCTCTTCCCCGACGGTCGGAAGCGGAGCACCAGCTCGCTGTTGACCAGGTAGACGCGGTTGATCTGCCCGCCGCCCAGGGGGACCAGGTCGCGCACGGGGCCCCAGCCGTGGGCCTGCCACAGGCGTGTCACCAGGGCCCAGGGGAGCGCGTCCCCGGCCAGGTCATCCCCGTACGAGTCGGGTACGTCCACGGTTACCACCAGGGAAGGACAGGGGGTGAACAGGTGAAGAGGTAAGACGGTAAAGGAGCGTGGTGTCCAGCATCCAGGCTTCCGTTCCCCCATCCCTTCTACTTAATGATTCCCTCCCAGTCGATTGGGATGCCCGCCTCCTGCAGCTGCGCCTGGAAGGCAGCGAGGAGGTCCGGGGTGGTGCGCACCGTCCTGGGCGCCACCTGCCGCTGAATGCAGAAGGCGGCCAGATGGCCCGCCACCTCCCCCGCTAGCCATTCCGTGGGGTGTACCCGCGCCGAGCTCAGGGCCAGGCGGGTGGCGCCGAAGTTCTTGGCGGCGGGAAGCACGTTGAACGCCCCCCCGCGCGCGATGAACGATCCGAGCGGCAGATAGTAGGGGAGCGTGGGAGATAGGAGCGGCGGCTCCCCCTGCGCCGGATGAATGTCGATTGCGTAGTGCGCGATGCCCACCCGATCGAAGAACTTCTCTCCCGTCTTGCGCTGCGGCTGGTTCGGATCGGGCGCCATGTGGTTCTCGGTGAGGGTGAACTCCGCCAGCAACCGCCGTGATTCCCGAATGTAGGGATGGATGGCGAAGCCGTCCTCGCTGTCCAGCACGTCCGGCGCCATCTGGATCTCCGGGTAGCCGGCGCCGCCTTCGTCCCGCGGACATTCCGTCTGGAGCCAGTAAAGGAACCCCTGGGCGAACGCCTTCGCCCGCTGGAGAATCCGGATCTGCTCTGCCAGCGGCTTGGCGATCGGGTTCTCCTCGCGAAAATCATTCCCCCGCCAGTTGATCAGCACGATGTCACTCCGGTAACGCGGGTTGTCCCGGAAGCTGACGGCGGCAACCAGGCGGCGGTAGGTCCAGAACGGGCCGCCCGCGCCGGGCGCGCGCGCAAACATCTTGTAGTCCACCCGGCCCCGATCAGCATAGTCGTAGGCCAGAGTGTATTCACCCAGCGACCGGAAGCAGTCGTATTCCTCCGGCTTCTCCACGATCGAGTACGGCGGGTCCGGCTGCCAGCGCACAACGAAACCACAGGTAAAGCTCTGAATCCACTCCGGGTGTGCTACCTCCGGCGCGTGCGGCTCATTGTATTCGGAACGGGCCTCGGCGCCTACCGTCCAGGGCAGCCCCGCGAGCGCAATCCCATCCCCCATCTCGGTGGCATCCAGCAGGTAGTGCGCGGCGACGCGCGTCACGCGGCCGGTATCCAGGTTCACGAAGTCGGCGTAGTGGTACTGGTCCCTGCGGGGAAAGCGTTTCACCGATACCAGCTGGTTGCGCAGCAGCACGTCTCTCAAGCCGGCGGCACTCCGCAATGCGTTCAGCCGCTCCCAGATCGCCTGCTCCCAGACCGACGGCTCACCGGAGATGCGGCTCACCCAGCACTGGCCCACATTCCGTTCCCGGCCGGGCTTGATGCCGGGCAGCGCGCGGTACCAGGCGCGCACCGCCTCCCGCAGGGCGCGGTAGGCGCGCGTGCCCGTACCCGGCGTCATCTCGATGGTGCGGTTTTCATCGGGTACCGCCACGCCCTGCGCGGTGAGCTGGCCGCCCAGCCGCGAAGTTGGCTCCACCAGGATCACAGAGAGCTGTTGCCGCGCCAGCGCCTCAGTGGCCGCCACGCCCCCCAGACCGCCTCCCACCACCAGCACGTCGCAGGTGGGGATATCGTTGGGGAACGGGCTGGCGTCTACGACGCGCAGCTTCTCGATGTCCAGAACCGGCTGCGCTTCGGGAATCCGACGGGGGCGAAGCGGTACACGGCCCTGGCTGCGTCGAGGTTGCGCCTCAGGGGCCGCACGGGGTGCGGTTACTCTGAGCCGCCGGTCCCGAAAGCTTTCGGGATGCGCCGCCCGTCCCACGAGCAGCAGGCAAAAGCAGGTCAGCGCCGTTGCCAGGCGTCGTTCCGGAGGTCGGATCATCGGGCTTTCTCGTCCAGTTCAACCGTTGCGCAGTCCCGAAAGCTTTCGGGACGCCACTTCTTCAGCAGGGAAGGGCACTCCTCCCCGCCGTGCCTTCTCCGATCCCTCCCCACGGTCCCACCACGTTCCGGGACCGGTGACAGAATTGCACGCGCGGGATCGCGGTCAATGGCTGTCCCCCAGCCAGAAATCACCGCTTATCAGGCGTGAATTCGGGAGGGTGAGGGCAAACCTATCGGTGTCTCGCCTGGTTGGAGGAGAACATCCGTATCCCGAAAGTCCCGAGACCCTCGGGGGCCGAGTGTCACGAGGACCTCGGGGCCTTCGGGACGGGACGGACAAACGCGCCCGTCCAGTGCCAGAGTGCCCCTGGGAACCGCCATAAATCTCTACGTAATACAGGGGTCGGCGCCGAAGGCGTTACGGTCACTGCTCTTGGGGAGCGTGGCGCGGGGAGGACAGGAGCGAACCGGGAGAATCAACCTGCAGCGGTGTCCTGTAATATAACAATGTTCACGGCGCCGTCTTCGTTCTTCCCGTTTGTCTTTTCCTCTTTGTCCTTCGCCAGGCGATCCGCCCAGGCCACCAGGCCGCGATAGCCCGGACCCCAGGCTGCCACCAACGACAGCCCCGGTTCCCCCAGTACCAGCAGGGCGGTGGAGAGCGCATCCGTGGCGGCGGCAGCCGGACCGGCTACTGCGGCGAGCAGGCAGCCCTCCACCGGCCGCCCACTGCGGGGGTCCAGCACGTGCCCATAGGTGCGGCCCTGGCGCGTAAACGATTTTCCGTGCCCGGCGGAAACAGACAGCGCCGCGTCCCGCAGGCACACGAAACCCAGGCGTCTCTCCGGCTGGAGCGGGTGCCGGATCGCCACTCGCCATCCTGCCTCCCCGGGGGGAGCACCCAGGCCGTAGACGGTGCTGGTGCCGCCGTGGAGCAGAGCGGCATCCACGCCCGCCTCGCGCAGGAGCGCGATTGCCGCATCGATAGCGTAGCCCTTGCCGATTGCCCCCAGGTCTAGGAGCATCCCTGCGCGTGTGAACCGTACCGTTCGGTCCGCCTCCACCAGGGAGACATAGGGCATCCCCACGCGGGCGAGCGCCTCTTCCAGCTCTGCCGGAGCGGGCACGCGTCCACCACTCCCAACGCCGCCGGGATTGCCGCCTGCCAGGCCCCAGCAGCGCAGCAGAGGAGCGATGGTGGGATCAAAAGCCCCGCCGGTGGCGGCGCTGAGGGCCGCTGCCTCTTTCAGCAGTGCAAACAGACGCGGCTCCACGGGAACCGCCTCTTGCCCCGCGCGAGCGTTGATGCCGCTCAGCTCGCTGTCCGGCCGGTAGAGGCTTAGCTGCGCCTCCAGGCGCTCGATCTCCGCCAGTGCCTCCTCGCCAGCGGCGCGCAGGAAGTAGGGATCCGCACCCCACAGCGCCAACTCGAAGCGCGTCGCCATCGCGTGCCGCGCGAGGGTCACAACCAGGAAATCGTCCATGGAGGAACCGGATTCGTAGGCATTTGGCGTTCGGCGCCAGGTGTTCAGGTCCCGTTACCCCCGCTCACCCGCACCCCGCCGCACGCGCCGCCCTTCAGTACTTCACGCCGATGCGCTTCGCCTGACTGCGCAGCTGGCCCAGCACCTGCTCGTCAAACCCATCTCCCGGGGTCTTATTCTTCTTCTGCTGGCTGGCGATGTAGTCGTCGCGCTTACGGCCGAGTTTCCCGATCCGCTGGAGCAGCTTCTGCCGCTCGGCGAGCAGGCGCCGGATCTTCGCCTCGCGCTGCTGTGGAGAGAGTTTGCGCAGCTGTTCAGGCAGCTCCTCTTCTTTGACGCTCTTGAGGTTCACCCTGCCTTCCTTCACGGCATCGAGGAAATCGTAGTAGGCGACTCTACCCGCCTTCGCCTGGGCGCTGGCGCGGGCGGCCGCCACCTCGGCAGAAGGACCGGCAGGCCCACGGATTTTCGACGTGCCACCAAACCCGTCGCCCGCGTACAGATCCAGCTTCCGGCGATCCGCGGCCTGCTGCTCGCGGGGGCCATAGAGGAGCGTGCCGTGCGTGAGTTCCGCGTTGGCACGGGCCAGCTCCTCGTCAAACGGTGTGGCAATCGCTACCGCGCCGCCATCTGCCGGAATCGCCGCGTACTGGCCCTCGGCCAGCCGGGCGATCTCCTGCCAGATTTCGCCGGTCCCCTCCATTGCGCCACACTGGAGGGTGTTGATCAGGATGCTGTTCGCCACCGCCAGCCGGCAGGTCTCGGGGTACTTCACGTCGTCCGAGTAATCCATGTGCGGCGGCGCGTCTCCCACCAGGTAGATAATCTTGAGAGTGTCCTTATTATCCTTGCACCACTCGATCTTCGTCACCGCCTCATGTAGCGCCTGGTTGACGCTCTCGGGTGCGTCCCTGCCGCCGTTCGCACGCAACTCGGTAAGCGCGGCGTAGACGGCGTCCACGTCCGGGGTGAGCGGCGTGATCTGGGTGATGTACTCATCCCCCCGGTCCCGGTAGGCAACCAGACCGATCTTCACCTCGGGGGTGGGCTTGCCGCTCAGGATCTGGTTGACGATGGACCAGATTTTCCGCTTGGCGCCTTCAATCAGGCCACTCATGCTGCCGGTGGTGTCCAGCGTAAACACCACCTCCATCTTGGGCCTGGGTTTAGGCTCGGCGGGACCACCGCGAGCGGACGGGGTCATCAGGGCGGCGCTGCACAGCAGCAAGCCGATGGCGCACCAGGAAAGAGGCTTCATCTGCGGGCTCCTCTGAGATCATCCGAGTGAAGAAGGGAATGGCAAGCCGAAGCGATCGATATCCCCTGCGCTTGCTCGCGCGCTGGCTCCCTGGCAGGGCGCGCCGGAGCGAGTGGCCGCAGGCGTTATCCGGCAATTGGACGCGCACGGTTCGCTGCCGGTTACAGTGCGCGTTCCGAAGCCACCGCGGGAACGTGCGAACGCTTCAACATGCCGCCGCGCTGGATGAGTATCAGACAGCCCGTAAACAGCACGCCTCCCGGATCAGCCGATCCGGGAGGCGTGCTGCAAAGTGACTGGCTGCCGGAACTACGTCGTCCCCGGCTTGATCACGGGGATAGATCCCCGGGTCACTTCCAGCTTCTGAGGATCGAAGCCCACTACGCGGCTCTCGCGGTAGGAGATTTCCGACAGGCAGATCGCCACCTGCACATTGTAGGCCAGATCGATGTTACAGTAAGGCTGCTCGCGAGTTCGCACGCACTGCAGGAAGTTCTTCTCCAGTGCGCGGATCTCGTCCTCGGGCCCGGGGACTTTGATTTGCTCTTCTTCAACCTCGTCCGCCCAGATGCGTTCCGGCCGGAGCACGATGGTGTCCCCGCCCAGGAACATATTCATTTTGTGGCCACGCACCACGTCCTCCAGCCCGAGCTCATTGCAGGTGGAGCCCGCCACCACCGTGGTGTGGCCGCTGGGGAAGTCCAGCACCGTGTGCACGGTATCCGGCACTTCGCGATCGAAGTGCACGTAGATGCCGCCCGTGCTAACCACGCGGGTGGGGAACTCCGCCCCCAGCACCAGGTAGAGCGGGTGAAGCCGGTGCGGGAACAAATCGGAGGCGATGCCCGAGGAGTAGTCCCAGTACTTGCGCCAGCGGAAGTAGCGTTCCTTGCTGAACTCCACCTTGGGCGCAGGCCCGAGCCAGGCATTCCAGTCCAGGTTGGCGGGGCTGGCCCCCTCATCGATAGGGTAGTTCCACTCACCGCCCTTGGAGTTGCGGCAGTAGCTCGTCTGGCTCCAGACGACCTTGCCGATCCTTCCCGCCTGGATCAGTTCGTGCGCGCGGCGCCACTTGTCGTTGGCGCACCCCTGCGAACCGACCTGCACGATCTGCTTCGTGCGCAACGCGGTCTTGTAAACGCGCGTGGCTTCATCCAGGTGGCGGGTCATCGGCTTCTCGATGTAAACGTCGTAGCCCGCTTCCATCGCCTCCACGGCAATCTGCGCATGCCAGTGTTCCGGCGTGGTAACCCAGACGGCATCCACCTTCGCTTCGTCCAGCAACTGGCGATAATCGTGGTAGGCGGTCCCGCCCGCCACCTTCTGGGCATTGTCCTTGCGCGGCTGGTAGACGTCGCAGACAGCGACGACCTCAATGTTCTCTTCGTTGTTCTTGACCATCTCCACGAACCGGCGCACGTGGGCCATACCCTGGCTGCCGCAGCCGACCACACCGATGCGGATGCGGTCGTTGGCGCCCAGCACGCGCGGCGCGGCCACGGCATAGCGCGCGCTGCGCGCCCAATCTGCGGCCAGGGCCCCTGCGGTCGTCAGGCCGGCGGTCTTGAGGAACTGGCGGCGGGACGTGCCCCGCTTCGCCTCCGGCTGGTGCTGCTTCTCCATCGGGATTCTCGTTCTCCTTTCACAGCGCGCCAGCGGAATGATGCGGTGACGAAGCGAAGGACAGAAGGGTACACCCTCGAAATCTCATCGCCGTCTGGCTGCGCCCTCTTTCGTCGTTCACTGTCTCTTGTTCGCCGACTTCGGGAAGGGACTTCCACTTTCTTGCGCTAGCCGACCTGGAACCACTGTGGCTGGAAGATCACCTTGCTCCCTGAATAAATCGCTTCGTTCGCCTTGATGGCGACCACCGTCGCCTGCAAGCCTCCCAGTGGGCCGCACGCGGGTTTCTGGTTCTCGCGAATACACCGCGTAAAGTCTTCGAGCGCGTAGTAGAGCGCATCCTTCCCCGCGTCGATCTTATCTGCTTCCTTGCCAGGTTCCTTGCCCATCTGGAGCAGCCGGGTAGCATCGGCGACCAGGGCAATGCCCATCTCGTCGCCTATTTTGTCCTTCTTCGCATAGACCTCCCACCCCAGCAGCGGCGCATCCGCCTCCCTGAACATCCAGGCGCGCTGATCGCGGACGAGAACCGCGTTCTCGTCCCCCATAAACAGCGTGTAGCTGCCCTCGAACGAATTGACAAGCGTGGCATCGAAGAGCGCGCGCACCTGATTGGGGTACTCGAAGACGCACTGGACAGTATCTGGCACCGCGCGACCGTCCGTCCACCGCATCACGCCACCGAAGCCAAGCACACTCACCGGCGGGTTTTTGAGGTACCAGGTAGCCACATCCACCTGATGGATGCCGATCTCTCCCACCAGACCCAGAGAGAGGGCTTTGTCCAGGTGCCAGTTGATGCGCTTCTCGCGCTCGGGGTCCGCGGATGCTCGCCGCCAGCTCATCTTCTTGTGAAACTGCAAGCGCGCCTGGGCAGTGCTCTTGCCGAGCACTCCGGTGCGCACGAAGCTGAGCACATGGCGGTGCAGCGGATTCACGCGGTTCTGCAGGCCCGCCTGGAACACCGTTTTCGCCGATTGGCCCGCTCTGGCGATGGCCTGGGCGTCTTCCACGGTGTGGGCCAGCGGCGCCTCGCAGTAGACGTGCTTGC
>JACQGL010000117.1 GCA_016199525.1 Armatimonadota bacterium | reverse complement strand
CTCTTCCACTACGGCGCCACCGCGGCGATCTCGCCGGCCGCCCTGACCTCCGCGCTGATCTTAGATACGAAGGCGTCCCACGTCCCGCCGCCGTGGTGGGCCTGGAAAGGGCTTACCGGGGGAAAGTCGCGCGAACGGGTGGAGCCGGTGACATAGGCATTGAGAGAGGCATCGATGGCGATGCCGAAGCCGACATCGTCGTCGTCCCCGCCGAGGAAGGAGGAGTAGGCGAGGTTCTGGCCATTGGCGCTCAGTTTGGTGACAAAGGCGTCACCTTCGCCTGCCTTTTCGCGCTGGAAGGCAGCCTTCCGGAGGAAGTCCGTGGACCGGGTATCCCCGGTCACGTACGCTTTACCCAGGGTATCCACGGCGATGGCTTGCCCCGCATCAGCGCTGTCCCCTCCCAGAAAAGTGGAGTAGGCGAGGAAGGATCCGTTGGTTACCAGCTGGGTGACGAAAGCATCAGTGCGGCCATTGAAGGTGGCATCGAACGCTCCGACGGTCGTGGGGAAGTCGGGGGAGGCGGTCTCACCTGTCACGTAGGCCTTGCCCCGCTGGACGGCGATGCCGCGGCCGTCGTCCGCGTCGCTGCCGCCGAGGAAGGTAGAGTAGAGCAGGCGATCACCAGCGGCATTGAATCGGGCGACGAAGGCGTCCCGTTCGCCCCCGCCGGGGAAAGGCTGGGCGGCGTTCACAATGGGGAAGTCGAAGGAGGCGGTCTCGCCCGTCACGTAGGCTTTGCCAGGGCGGCGCGTGCGGCCGGAGGTGTGGACAGCGAGGGCGTGACCTTCGTCTCGTCCGCTGCCGCCCAGGTAGGTGGAGAAGCGGAGGGCGGAGCCCGCGGCGTTCAATTTTGCTACGAACGCATCTCGGTCGCCGGCGAGGAACGGCTGGACAGCATCTTCGGTAGGGAAGTTGTCGGAATCGGTCCAGCCGGTGACGTATGCGTTACCGGAGGGGTCCACGGCGATGCCCCGTCCCGCTTCTGCGTCGCGGCCGCCGAGGAACGTGGAATAGACCAGGCTGGCGCCGTCCGCGCTGATTTTGGCCACGAAGGCGTCCTGATCGTCGCTATTCGAGCGGTCGAAGGCCCCGGGGGTGGTAGGGAAGTTGCGAGAATTGGTGCTACCGGCCACATAGGCGTTGCCGGCGGCGTCTATGGCGATACCGTTCCCCTCGTCATCAGCCCCGCCGCCCAGGTAGGTGGCGTAGACGAGGGCAGAGCCAGCAGGATTCAGCTGGGCGATAAAGGCGTCACTGTCGCCGCGGAGAGCGCCCTGAAGGGGGCTTTCGGTGGGAAAATCGTCCGATAAGGTCCGGCCCGTGACGTAAGCCGCGCCGCTGGCGTCCACGGCAACATCGAAGCCGGTATCATCGTCGTCGCCACCCAGAAAGGTCGAGTAGATCAGCACCGGGTCAATGACCAGCGGTCTGCGGATATCGTAGGCGGCCACCCGGAAACCCACCCTGGGCGTTGGATATTGGGCGCCAGGGCTTGCAGCCGCCGCAGCCCCCTGTTTCCCCTTCCTCCGTTCTCCCCCTCTGCTGCTCTCCGGGAGCAGCACGTAGCCGCCCGAGATCGGGCGGCGGACGCCGTTGATCTCCTGGTAGAGGAACGGTTGCCGCAGGTGGACCTCTCCGCCCGGCGTGTGCAGCCGCAGATCGCCGTCGGGGTCCACTGCCAGCTGGTCGGCGCCCTGGAAGGCAAGCGTGATGGCATGGGGATCCGCTCCCGGAGCGATGACGAAGTCATACTCCAGCTGCCGCTGGTTGCCACGGAATACCAGGTCGATGCCGGGATAGACGTCCTCGTACCGCACCTGGCGGTAACTGGGGACGCTGGTGTACCATTTCTGCGGGTCGCTGCCGATGAAGTAGTGGCTCCTGCCGGGAAGTCTTCCCCGGCCGGTGACCCGCGGCGCCGGCCTGGCTCCGGCGAGCTGCATGCGAAGCGCCACCCAGGGCGGAGGGTGGGGCCCAGCCATACGGCCCGCCCTGCGGGCCGCTGCGTTCTGCAATCGCAGCACCGCCTCCGTAGCCGTCAGAAACAGGGTGTAGCCCCTGCCGCGGGAGAGGAACTTCACGCGGGGGTCGGTCTGGCCCCGGTTGAGTTCAAAACCGAGCGGCAGGTAGCCGTAAACCGCCCTGGCCGCATCCCCCGGAGCAGATGGAGGCCGCGGGGCGATGGTGCGTGGGCTACTCCCTGCCGCCGCACCCGTCAGACCCAGCATAGCCAGCAGCAGCCCACCGAACAGGTGGGGGTTCCGCGTGTGGGTCATTGTCGAGGATCCTCCGCGCCGTGAGAAGGAGAGTGGCGGCGCAATGCCAGGATGGCCGGGAGATGGTCGAGCGGTCCCCCGCCGGGGCGCTCGCCTCTCGACGGATTTCTTACCCGCTCTGCCGCCTGGTTTAGTCCTGGATTTTCCCCTCCCGCTCTGCGGCCGGAAACACGAACGCGGGGAGCATTCGGGATAAGATGTCGCAGGAGCGACAGTGCCCGATCGGGACAGCGCCGCTTCGATTGCCGAAACCGCCTCCTGCGGCCGAAGTCTAAAGAGGATGATATGAGACACGCACTACCCTGGCACCGCTGGACGCGTCTGCTGGCCGTCACAGGATGGCTGGTTGCTGCCGCCGCTTTGCAGGCGGCGCCGCCCCCCGACAGCGCGGTCAGCAACCCCCAGATCACCAGCGCGGAGGTGATGGCCCACATCCGCTACCTGGCCTCCGATGAGTTACAAGGTCGCGGATCGGGGACGCCAGGCGCGGAGAAAGCCGCCGCCTACCTCACGCGGCGGTTCCGCGTCGCGGGGTTGCTGCCCGCGGTACAGGGCAGCTACTTGCAGAAGTTTGGCCTCGTGGTAGGCGTGCGGATGGGCCAGCCGAACAAAGCGGTCCTCACCATTGGCGGCCAGCCGACCGAGCTGCGCCTCCGCGAGGAGTTCCTGCCGGTGGCGTTCACCCGAAACGGGCAGGTGGCGGCAGAAGTGGTGTTTGCTGGCTACGGCATCAGCCAGCCCCAGCTGGGCTACGACGATTACGCCGGTCTGGATGTGCGCGGCAAGATCGTGCTCCTCCTGCGGCATACGCCGGATGATGACGACCACGGCAAGTTCGGCCCCTACGCACCCCTCCGCTACAAGATTATGACCGCCCGCGAGAAAGGGGCGGTGGGAGCGATCCTGTTCACCGGCACGCAGGGGAACCGTCCGGACGATCTGGGCGACCTGCGCACCGACGGCTCCTTCGGCGACTCCGGTATTCCGGCAATCATCCTCCGGCGGCGGGCCGCAGAAGCGATGCTGGCCGTGACCGGTCGCCCGCTCGCCGACCTTCAGACCGCCATGGCGCACGGCCAGCCGCAGTCGTTTGCGCTCCCGGGAGTGCGCGCGGACCTGACCACCAACGTCGTCAGCGAGCGGCGAACCACCGCCAACGTGGTGGGCCGGCTGCCCGGTTCTGATCCGCAGCTGGCGCGGGAGTATGTTGTAATCGGCGCGCACTACGACCACCTGGGCATGGGCGGCGTGCATTCCCTGGATGCCTCGGGGCGGCCGGCCATCCACCATGGGGCGGATGACAACGCCTCGGGCACGGCGGGCGTTCTGGAGCTGGCGCAGTACTTCGCCGCGCGGCGGAAGATGGTGAAACGCAGCCTACTATTTGTTGGCTTTTCAGGAGAAGAGCTGGGGTTGCTCGGCTCGGCCTATTTCGTGCGCAAGTCGCCGGTGCCACTGGACAAGATTGTGGCAATGATTAATCTGGACATGATCGGCCGCTCGCGCGAGGGCCAGGTGCAGGTCATTGGCACGGGTACCTCGCCGCAGTGGAAGGAGTGGCTGGAGGCGGCGAACCAGCGCTATCGTCTGGCGATGCGGGGCAGCGGCTCCGGCTTCGGCGCCAGCGATCAGCAATCGTTCTACGCGCGCAACATCCCGGTGCTTTTCTTCTTCACCGGCGCGCACGCGGACTACCATCGCCCCAGCGATACTGCCGAAAAGATCAACGCTGAGGGCGAGGTGAAGATCCTCAAGTTCGTGGCGGATACGGTGGAGCGGGTGGCGCGCGCACCGGAGCGCCCCACATTCACTCGCTCCGACGAGACTGCGTCCCCGGGCGGCGTCAGCTTCGGCGTCTACCTGGGGACGATCCCCGACTATTCCGAGAACCCGGACGGGGTGCTCCTCTCTGGGGTGCGAGAGGGAAGCCCCGCGGAAAGGGGCGACGTGCGTGCGGGGGACATCATCGTGGAGTTCGGCGGGCGCCGCGTGCGCAACGTCCAGGAGTACACCTACGCTCTCCGGGACGCGAAGCCGGACGTGCCGGTGAAGATGGTCGTTCTGCGCCACGGCCAGCGCGTGGAGCTGGAGGTGACCCCCGCCGCGCGGCGATGAAGCGGTTCTGCGTTGATGGTTGGACTCCGGAGGCGTGTATGCGACGCGCGCATATCTGGTGGCAATCCGCGTTCCTGCTGGCCGGGATTGTGGGTCTTCAGTGCTACTTCTTCCCCGATAAGCGGATCGCGGCCCTGATCGATGGCGATGGCCACGCGAGAGGGCGGCCCTCCGCGGCAATCTCCATCGCGCAGCCGCCAGGGGATGGCTTGCTGCGCCCGGGGGAGGAGCGCCACCTGCGCCACATCCGGCAGCTCACCTTTGGTGGGGAGAACGCGGAAGCCTACTGGTCGTTCGACGGCCAGCAACTGGTCTTCCAATCCACCCGCGACGCGCTGAAGGCGGACCAGATCTTCGTTATGAACGCGGACGGGAGCAATGTGCGCATGGTCAGCACCGGCAAGGGGCGAACCACGTGCGCCTACTTCAGCCGCGACGGCAGCCGCATCTTCTACGCCAGCACGCACCTTGCCGGGCCGGAGCCACCGCCGCCCCCAGACCTCAGCATGGGTTACGTGTGGGGGGTGTTCCCCCAGTACGAGATCTTCCGCGCGCGCCTCGATCAGCCCAACGCCCCCAAGCGGCTGACCTACAACGAGGGCTACGATGCGGAAGCCACTTTATCCCCGGACGGGGAGCGGATGGTGTTTACCTCCCTGCGGAACGGGGACCTGGACATCTACTCGATGACCTACGACGGCGATGACCTGCGCCGCCTCACCACCGAGTTGGGCTATGACGGGGGCCCCTTTTACTCCCACGACGGAAAGCTCGTCTGCTACCGCGCCCACCACCCCAAAACCGACGCCGAGGTCCGCGCCTACCGTGACCTGCTGGCACGCCACCTGGTGCGGCCCACGCAGATGGAACTGTTCGTCATGAACGCGGACGGCAGCGAGAAGCGCCAGGTGACCCACACCGGAGCCGCCAACTTCTGCCCGTTCTTTACCCCTGACGACCGCCAGATGATCTTCGCCAGCAATATGAAGGATCCACACGGCCGCAACTTCGATCTTTACCTGATCAATCTGGACGGCACAGGCCTGGAACAGGTGACGTTCGAGGAGACGTTCGACGGGTTCCCGATGTTCTCGCCGGACGGCAAGCAACTGGTGTGGGCCAGCAACCGCAACGCAAAGCAGCGCGGCGAGACGAACATCTTTGTGGCGGGCTGGGTGCCGTGATGGAATGCGGAGTGCGGATGGGGCCAGCGTTCAGTAATCTGCGATCTGCAATCCACCATGGAGGTCCGGCCTGCGGCTCCCTCGGTCTATAACCGGGCGTTCATTGACAGACAGAACGCCCTGAGGTATACTCCTGGCGCTTCCGACCCCGCGAGGTCGGTGCTTTTTTGCGCCTTCAGCCGTTAGCGATTAGCCACTTGCGATTTGCTCCTGGCTGACTGCTGAACGCCTGACGCCTAACTCGAAAAGGGAGAGTGGGTGAAGGGGTAAGCAGGCCTCAATGCCCAACGCCTCCCCGGCAACCGAAAGCGAGGTTCCTTTGATGCTCCTGGGCACGCAGCGCGTTAATGCCCGTGGCCATCTGGAGATCGACGGCTGTGACGCAGTGGACCTGGCCCGCCAGTTCGGCACGCCGCTCTACGTGATGGATGAGGCGACGATCCGGGAGCGCTGCCGGGCCTACCTGGCCGCCTTTCGGGACCGCTACGCAAAGTTCCGTCTCGCCTACGCCAGTAAGGCGTGCCTGTGCGCGGGCATCTGCCCGCTGTTCGAGGCCGAAGGGCTGGATATGGACGTGGCCTCGGGGGGGGAGCTGTACACCGCGCTTCAGGGTGGCTTTCCGGCGGCACGGCTCGTCTTTCATGGCAACAACAAGAGCGAGGCGGAACTGCGGCTCGCCCTCGAGGCAGGCGTCGGACGCATCGTGGTCGATAACTCCCTGGAGCTGGAACGGCTGGAGGCGCTGGCCGCCGAACGCCGGGCGCCGATCGATATCCTCCTGCGCTGCACGCCCGGGATCGATCCGCACACCCACGAGCTGGTTCGCACTGGCCAGGTAGACACCAAGTTTGGCTTCGATGTGAACGGCTGTGCGGCGCTGACGGCGATCTGCCGCGCCCTCCAGGCCCCGGGGCTGCGCCTGCGTGGTTTGCACTGCCACGTGGGCTCCCAGCTCCTGGATACGGAGGCGCACGAGGCGGCTACGCACGTGATGGTAGAGCTGCTGGCCGCCGTGCGCCGGCAGATGGGCGTGGTTCTGGAGGAGCTGAATATGGGCGGCGGGCTGGGCATCCGCTACCGGGAGGAGGATCGGCCCCCGTCTCTGGACGCGTTCGCGGACGCGCTGGTGCACGCGCTGCAGGAGGCGCTCGCCAGGCACGATTTCCCGGCACCCACGCTGATCCACGAGCCCGGGCGGGCGCTGGTAGGCGAGGCGGGCACCACTCTCTACACCGTAGGGGCAATCAAGGAGATCCCCGGCCTGCGCACCTACGTCTCCGTGGATGGCGGCCTCTCGGACAACCCGCGGCCCGCGCTCTATGACGCCCGCTACGAGGTGCTGCTGGCCAACCGCGCCGCCGTGCCGCCGGACACGGTGGTGACGATTGCGGGCCAGCACTGCGAAACCGATACCCTGTTCCCCGACGCGCGGCTACCCGCGCTCCGGCCCGGGGATCTGCTGGCCGTGCAGAGCACGGGCGCCTACCACTTCAGCATGGCCAGCAACTACAATCGCTACCCGCGACCGGCGGTCGTCCTGGTGGCGGACGGCCGGGCAGATCTGCTGGTGCGGCGGGAGACCTACACGGACCTGGTGCGCAACGACGTGATGCCGGAGCGGTTTCGCAAGGGATAAGTTTCTGGTTTCAGGTTTCTGGTTGGGAGAAGCGGTCAAGCGGTAACCACAACACCGCAGGCCAAAGGCCAGAAACTACAGATCAGAAACCAGCCTGTGGCCCCATCGATGGAGATCATCCTCTCACACGCCAACGTCGATTTCGACGGCATCGGCAGCATGGCGGGGGCGGCCCTCCTCTACCCTGAAGCCACTCTGGTCGAGCCGGCAGGGGCAGAGCCGGCGGTGCGCGAGTTCCTCCTCTTGCACGAAAGCCTGCTGCCCCTGCGGGCCCCGCGAGAGGTGAACGCGGAGGCGGTGACGCGGGCGGTGCTCGTCGATTGCCAGGCCCGTGGGCGGCTGGGATCTGCCGCGGCCCTGCTCGCTCGGCCGGGGATAGAGGTCCACGTTTACGACCACCATCCCGAGGAAGTGCCCGACCTCCCCATCGCGCAACGGGTAGTGGCGGCGGTGGGCGCTTGCGCCACAGTGGTGACCCAGGAGCTGCGCCGTGAGCGCGCAGAGGTCAACGCGTTCACGGCCACTGCTCTCCTCCTGGGGATTTACGAAGACACCGGCTCGCTGGCCTACGCAGGCACTACCGCAGAAGACGTGGAAGCGGCGGCCTGGCTCCTCCGGCGCGGTGCCGATCTGGAGGCGGTGGCACGCTTCCTGCGACGAACGCTCACGGCGGAGCAGCGCGCTCTGCTGCGGGAATTGCTCCGGCGCGCGGAGCACGTGGCAGTTCGCGGCGTCGATGTTGCCCTCGCTGTGGTGCCTGCGGGGGCCTACGTGGAGGACCTGGCCGGCCTCGCGCCGAGACTGATGGACCTGCTGGATGCACGCGTGCTCTTCATTCTGGCGCCCACGGATCACGCCGTTCACGTCGTCGGGCGCTCGCGGACGAACGCAGCGCACGTGGGCCGCGCGCTGGCGGCACTGGATGGCGGCGGGCACGCGCGGGCGGGGGCGGCGGTGGCGCGCCAGCTCGAGGTGGCCGAGGTGCAGCGGCGATTGCTGGCCGCCCTGGAGGCGCAGGTGACGTCGGAACCCACGGCGCGGCAGATTATGTCCCACCCCGCGCGGGCCGTTCCTCCAGATGTGCCTGTGGACGAGGCGCGGCGACGGATGATCCGCTACGGCCACTCGGGACTGCTGGTGATGGAGGGAGAGCGTCTGGTCGGCATCATCACGCGGCGCGACGCCGATCGCGCGCGCCATCATCGCCTGGGCCACGCGCCGGTCCGCGCCTTTATGACCCGCGACGTCGTCACCGTTAGTCCGGAGACGCCCCTCTCCGAAATCGAAGAGAGGATGGTGCGGCGAAACGTTGGCCGGTTGCCCGTGGTGGAGGACGGCCGCGTGCTGGGCATCCTCACCCGCACGGACGTCCTGCGCGCCCGGCACGGGGAACGCTACCTGCGGGGCGCGCGGCCGGAGGCAGAGGAGACGGTATCACGCTTGCTGGCCGAGCGGCTGCCGGCGCTGCTCCAGGAGCTGCTGCGTGAGGTGGGGCATGTGGCTGCCGATCTGGACGCACAGGTCTACGCTGTGGGCGGCTTCGTGCGAGACCTGCTGCTGGGCGTGCGCAACCTGGATGTGGACCTGCTGGTGGAGCCAGACGGCATCCTGCTGGCGGAAGCGGTTGCCGCTCGCCGCGGGGGTGTGGTGACCGCCCACCGGCGATTCGGCACCGCGACCCTGACGCTGCCCAACCGCCTGGAACTGGAGTTCGCCACCGCGCGCACGGAGAGCTACCCCTACCCCGGCGCGCTGCCGGAAGTGGAGCCCTCCTCCATCGTGGACGACCTGCGCCGCCGCGACTTCACCATCAACGCCCTGGCGATCAATCTCCGGCCAGAAGCGTGGGGGGCCCTCCTGGACCCGTTCGGTGGCGAAGAGGACCTGGAGCGGCGCGTGGTGCGTGTGCTCCACAACCTCTCGTTTATGGAGGACCCAACGCGGATTCTGCGCGCGATCCGCTACGAGCAGCGCTACCAGTTCCGCATGGATCCACAGACAGAGGCGCTGGCGCGGCAGTCGGTGGCGGACGGCGACCTGGGGCGGATCAGCCCGGAGCGGCTGCGGGCCGAGCTGGGCCGTGTGTTCCGCGAGCGGGCCGCGCCGCGGGCGCTGAAGCGGCTGGAGGAGCTGAGCGTGCTGGCATGGCTGGCGCCGGGCGCACGGGCGGACGCGCGGATCCTGGAGGCGCTGCCCGGCGCGCTGGAGTGGCTGGCACGTTACGGTGAGAAGGCCGAGCGGCGGCCCACCTATCTGGCGGCGCTGTTTCTGGCGCTGGACCCGGAAGCGGTGGCCCACATAGCCCGCGAGCGGCTGCGCCTTTCTCCCACGGAAGCGGATGTGGTGCGTGCGGGCGTGGTAGTCGTGCGCGATCTGCCTGGTTTCCTGCGCGCGGGGCCGTCTCCCGCAGTCGCCGCGGAGACGTTGGGCGCGCTTCCCCCCCCAGCGCTGGCTATGCTCCGCGCCGCCTGCCCCGATCCGATAGTGCAAGAATACCTG
>JACQGL010000116.1 GCA_016199525.1 Armatimonadota bacterium | reverse complement strand
GGAGTATGGGAGTGTGGGAGCGGCAGAGGGCAAAGGGCCCAGGGCAGGGGCGGTAGGCGTTGGCTGGAGCGCAGGCTTCCAGCCTGCATCCCCGTGGATGGAGCGCTTTTGGAGCGCGGACATACCCCCCGTACGGGCAGCTCGACGCCGCTATCGCGGCGCACAACGTAGAGAACGGGTGCTGCTCCGTTCCTCTCACAGTTGACGCACTCACGTACCGGCGGATTGTGCCGTCACGCGGGCAGGAACGCAACGGCGCGCTTCCCTGCCGGCCGCCGCCGGGCAGAGGGGATGGCGATGGCTTACCACACACCTGATGATCCCGCCGCCCGCCGGTGCGCATTCCTGTTTGCGGCAGTCGCAGTGGCGATCGGCATGCTGGTCTACCAGCTGATCTGCGAAGCAGGACGTGTGCCGGGTCCCCTGCCGGTGCACCTCCTTCCCGGCCGTGTCATGCTCCTGGCGCTGGCGCCAGGAGCCGCGCTGCTGGGCAGTCTCCTGGGGATGCGGTTGCGCCGGGCGCGCTTGTCGCTGGGGCAGCGCGTACGCCGTGGCGCGCTGCTCGGCGCGTTGCTCGGCCCGGTGAACGCGGCCCTAACCACGATCAGCCTTGGCGTGGTTGGAGTGTTCACGCCCGCCGGTGGGGGAATTCTGGATTATCTCTTCACCTCAATCCCCCTGGGCGTGCTGGGCGCGCCCTTTGTTATGCTGGCGACGCTGCACGTTTCCATCCCTTGCGGATTGGTCGTGGGTGCCGCGCTCGGGGTGCTTGCCCATGAGTGGCGGGTGGAGGAGCCCGTACCCACTTCCCTGCCGGACTTGTCGACCAGGATAAATCAATCCCATGGCGCTTGATCTTCAGGACTTACATCAGCGGGTTGGCCCATACGAGGTCTCCGTTGCGGAAGAGGACCGCGTTCCTTGCGCCCTGGCCGGGCACGTCCCTGAGGCGGTCGCCACGCCGACCACACCCGAGGCGGTGGTGGCCACGCTCGCCTTCGCCCGCGAGCGCGGCCTGGCGGTGGTCCCCTGGGGCGCGGGCACGCAGCAGGGCCTGGGCGCCCCGCCCACCCGCTACGATATAGCCCTCTCCACCCGCGGTCTGGCGGCGCTGGTGGACTACCAGCCGGACGATATGACGGTGACCGTGCAGCCGGGGATGAGCATCGGCGGCCTGTGGCGCATCCTGGCGGAGCGGAGCCAATTCTTGCCTCTTGATCCACCCCGTCCCGAGCGGGCTACTCTGGGGGGGACGGTGGCCGCTAACGCCAGCGGCCCGTTGCGCGCCGGGTTCGGCACCGCCCGCGACTGGCTCATCGGCGCCACCGTGGCCACGCCCGAGGGGAAGCTCGTGCGCGGCGGGGCCCGCGTGGTGAAAAGCGTCGCCGGCTACGACCTGTGCAAGCTCTGGACCGGCTCCCTGGGGACGCTGGGCGTGCTGGTGGAGATGACCTTCAAGGTGATGCCCCTGCCGGAGGCGTACGGGTTCGCCGCCGCGCCCCTGGATAGCCCGGAGCGCGCTGAGTGTCTGCTCGCCGCGATGCTGGATTCAGATGTTTCCCCTGCTGTGCTCGAGCTGGCCGATGCCCGCGCCTGGCAGGCAGCCATCGGCGCCGACGTCGTCGGGCCGGCCGAGCGGTTCATCCTCCTCACCGCCTTCTTCGGGGCCCGCGAGGCGGTGGACTGGCAGCTCGATGCCTTCGCCAGTCAGGCCGAAGCGGCGGGCACGCGTGCCTACCCGGTCTCCGGCACCGACGGCGAGCGCTTTCTCGGCAGCCTGCGCGATTACCCTGGCGAGGGCGACCTGGTGGCGCGACTCTCCGTGCGCAGCTCGGATACTGCCGCCCTGATGGAGGCGGCCACCACTGAGGCGCAGAATCGCGGGCTGGGGGCCAGCGTGGTTGCTCATGCGGTCAGCGGGACGGTCCTGGCACGGGTGGATGACATCGCCGCGGATGCGGTGGGCGATCTGATAACCGCCTGGCGGCAGGCCGCCATGGCCCACGGCGGGCACGCCGTCGTCCTGCGCGCCCCTGCCGTCCCGAAAGCTTTCGGGAGTCGGTACGACCCGGGGGGATCGCCGGGCGCGGAAATGCGTCTGATGGCGAGCATCAAGGCGGCGATGGATCCGGACAACGTGCTCAACCCGGGGCGGTTTGTGGGCGGGTTGTAAAGCGACCGCCGGCGTGACCGCGTTGGCACGTTAACACGTTGAGACGTTGGAACGTGCTAACCTACCAACCTGGCGACGGAGGCCGTGCGTCTCTTGCCGGAGCCAGGCCTCTTCTCGCTGGATGCTGCGGCGGGGTCCTCGCACCGGCCCGTCGCCTCTCCTCCGATGGAAATGGCCGCTACACGGCGTCGTTGAAGCGGTAGCCGACGTTGCGGACCGTTTCCACCAGGTCCTCGTACTCAGGTCCCAGCTTGGCGCGGATACGACGGATGTGCACGTCCACCGTGCGCGTGCCGCCGTAGTAATCGTAGCCCCACACCTGGTTCAGAAGCGCTTCCCGCGTGAACACGCGGCCGCGGTGTGTGGCCAGGAAGCGGAGCAGCTCGTACTCCTTGTAGGTGAGTTCCAACGGCTGATTACTTACCTGCACCGAGTAGTTTGCCTGATCGATTACCAGGTCCCCGGCAACGATGAGGTCCGCGCCGTCCACGCGGTGCGTCTTCCAGAGGAGCAGGCGGATGCGCGCCAGAAGTTCGTCCGCGCTGGAGGGGAGGATGAGAAAGTCATCCAGACCGCTGGCGGGGTCCAGGCGAGCCACCTGCTCCTGCGTGGCCAGCCAGATCATCCGCGCTTCCTGGCCAGGGAACTCGCGGTTGAGCAGGTCCCGCAGCTCCTTGGGAGATAGTCGCACGCTGGTGCCATCCAGGATAAGGATCTGGGCGGGGCGTGGGTTAAGGGCCTCCAGGAGCGCGGGGTGCTCCGCGCCGCTCGTCCCCACGGGGTAGCCAGCGCGAATGAGTTCGTGCTGAAGCGGGACGGTGGCCTTTGGGTTATCGGTGACGATCAGGATACGTTGCATGGCGGAAGCGAGGCAGGCCGGGATCTAGAGAATGGGCAGGTATTCCGCCAGCTCGTAATCAGTGACGACGGCGCGGTAGCGCTCCCATTCCATCAGCTTGTTCTCGATCAGCTTGGTGAACACGTGCTCCCCTAGAACGCGTTGCAGCAGCTCGCTCTGCTGAGCGGCCTTGATCGCCTCGTAGAGATCCTCAGGGAGGCTTTCGATGCCCAGACGCTGCCGCTCTTCGGCGGAAAGTTCGGTGACGTTGCGCTCCACGGGCAGTGGCAGGGGGTACTCCTTCTCGATCCCATCCAGGCCCGCAGAGAGGATGGCCGCGAACGCCAGGTAGGGGTTGCAGGCAGGATCCGGGGAACGCAGCTCCACGCGCGTTCCTTCTTCACGGCCGGGCCGGCAGGCGGGGATACGGATCAGGTCCGACCGGTTCTGCAGCGCCCAGGAGATATAAACGGGCGCTTCGTAGCCGGGCACCAGCCGCTTGTAGGAGTTCACCCACTGGTTCAGCACCAGGGTGATCTCGCCGATGTGCTTCAGCAGACCGGCAACGTAGTGGCGCGCCGTCTTGGACAGGTGGTACTCGTCGTCTGGATCGTACAGCAGGTTCTCGCTGCCGCGAAAGAGGGACGTATTGATGTGCATGCCGTTGCCGTTCTGCTTCTGAAGCGGCTTGGGCATGAAGGTGGCGTACACGCCGTACTTCTGGGCGATCTCCTTCACCACCAGGCGGTAGGTCATCGTGTGGTCCGCCATGGTGAGGGCATCGGCGTAGCGGAGGTCGATTTCGTGCTGGCTATGGGCGCCCTCGTGGTGGCTGAAGTCCACGTCGATGCCCATTGCCTCTAAGCAGAGGATGGTATCGCGGCGGATATCGGTGGCAATGTCCTGGGGGGTGAGATCGAAGTAGCCTCCCTCGTCCAGCGTTTCGGGGCGCCCCTGGGCGCTCTTGAAGTAGAAGAACTCCAGCTCCGGCCCCACATAGAACTGGTAGCCCATCTTCTGTGCGCGCTGGAGGGTGCGTTTCAGAACCCAGCGCGGATCGCCTTCGTAGGGGGCACCGTCCGGCTTGAGGATATCGCAGAACATGCGCGCCACGGCGCCCTCGTCGCGCGCGCGCCAGGGGAGCAGACAGAACGTGTTCGGGTCGGGGAAGGCGACCATATCGCTCTCATCCCGCCGTGCGAACCCCTGGATGGAGGAGCCATCGAAGCTGACGCCGTTCTCCAGGGTGTCCTCGAACTGGGGCAGGGTAACCGCTACGCTCTTCAGGAACCCCAGGATATCGGTGAACCAGAGGCGGATGAAGCGAACGTTACTATCGTGGCAGACCTTCAGGATATACTCCTGGTCTCGCTGCTGGGTGGCGGTGCCTGGCACGGACGATCCTCCGGTTGAGACGGCGCGGGCGGCGCCGACGAACGCCTTTATACCATATTGTAGCGTCGAAAGCGAAACGGTGGGAGTGGGAAGGGGGCGATCCTGGTGATCAACGGGCGCGGGGAGAACTCGGTGGCCCTCGGCGCGTCCCGAAAGCTTTCGGGATCTGTAACTCCACTACCGCCAGTTCGCTCGGTGTGCTATAATCCTTCGATTCAAGTTTTCACCCTTGGGGTGAATGGGTTATACTTAAGGTGACGTTCGCATGAAGTTTGAGTTCGAAGACGACGGGCTGCGGACGCTCTATGAAGAAGGGAAGGGACAGGAGCGGTACCCGCCGGAGGTCGTGCGCGCCTTCTTCCGCCGGATGGCGGTGATTGCGGGCGCCAGAGACAAACGCGACCTGTACCAGGTGAAGAGCCTGCACTTCGAGAGACTGAAGCGAAGTGAGGAAGATAGGTCGATCCGCCTCAACCGCGACTGGCGGCTGATCCTGGTCGTCGACAAGTCAGATCCCGCAGGAACCGTCGTCCGCATCCGGGAGATCAACCGGCACTATGGAGACTAACATGCAGGCAACCCCCAAGCCGTCCCGAAAGCTTTCGGGACCAGTACCACCGGGTGAGATCCTGCGCGAGGAGCTCGATGAACGCGGCTGGACCCAGCGGGAGTTCGCGGAGATCCTGGGTAAGCCCCTCCAGGCGGTGAACGAGATTCTGGCCGCGAAGAAAGCAATCACGCCGGACACGGCGCTGGCGCTCTCCGCCGCGCTCGGCACCTCGGCGGAGCTGTGGGTGAACCTCCAGGCGAACTACGATCTGGCACTGGCCCGGTCCAGAGCCCAGGACGAGGGCGTGAGCCGCCGCGCCGCGCTGCGGGACGCGCTGCGGGAGGCGGCCCCCTATAAGGAAATGATGAAGCGCGGCTGGATCAAGACCGCGACCGTGCTGGATGAGATCGAAGCCGAACTCCGGCGGTTCTTCGGCGGGGACGCTCCGGCCCCCTCGCTGGCGCTGCAGACGCAGCTCAAGCGGACTCTCACCCGCTCCCCGGATCCGGCGGCCCTTGCCGCCTGGCTGCGCCGCGTCGAGCTGCTCGCGCAGGAGCAGAACGCGGCCGCGTACGATGAAAGGCGCCTGGCGCACCTCGCGCCCACGCTGCCCAGGCTGTCCATCCGGAAGGAGGGGCCAGACCGGCTGCTGGCGACCCTGGCGGAGCACGGGGTCCGCGTGGTCATCGAACGTCACCTGCCGCGCACCTACGTGGACGGCGCTGCCTTCTGGCTCGATACCCGCTCCCCGGTGGTTGCGCTCAGCCTGCGCTACGACCGGCTCGACTGCTTCTGGTTCGTGGTCCTCCACGAACTGACGCACATCCTGCGCCACCGGCATGCGGGCGACGGAGGCTCCTTCCTGGACGACGGTCTGCTGGATGGCGGGCAGACAGATCCGCTTGAGGAGGAGGCGAACCGCACCGCGGCGGACTGGCTCATCCCGCAGGAGGAGTACGCCCGGTTGCAGCCACCCTACTCCAGTGCAAAGGTGCTGTCCTTCGCGACGCAGATCGGCGTGCACCCGGCCATCGTGGTGGGTCGGCTGCACCACGACGGGAAGCTCCCGCACACGCACATGCGGCATCTCATCCCGAAGGCGACCTCGCTGCTGGGTGAGGCGAGAGAGCGGCCAGCGTAGCCGGGCGGCCCTGGCACGAGTGTGCTCCGAGGCCGAAGGCGCTGCAGGGCTGCTCAGCCGCAGCCCGCGTGACCGCTGCAGGCTCTACGTAGTCTACAAGTGCGCCAGCCCCCATCCGCGGCCTCGAAGGTGGGGCACCCATTCCGGAACCCGGCCAGGCGGGCGAAGGGTGGAGTGGTAGTTGCCGAAGAGGCAATCTCATCCGTGACGGATCAGCAACCGTGATGTCCGAACAGCAACCTCCGACAACCATCGGCCAAGAAGGGTCTTCCCAGCCTGATTCGGCTTGCCCGATCTCGGCTGATGTCCGCCGGGTGATCGATGGCTGCCTCTCCCAGGCGCGGGACCTTCTGCAGGGCGCTCAGGTGGTGCAGCAGGCCGGGCTTGCCCACATCGCCTACCATCTGGCGGCCCTCGCGTTGGAGGAGATCGGTAAGGCTGATATTGTGGGCATGTCGGTCTTTGCAGCCCAGCGACAACCCGATCGAGACTGGCTCGCCAAGCAGGCTGAGGACCACGTCCGGAAGCTTTTCTTCGCGCTCTGGGGACCCTCGTTCGGAGGTGAACGGATAACGAGCCGGCAGATTGAGGAACATCGGGGTCTGGCCCGCTACATCCATGAGACCCGCCAACGCGGGCTGTATGCCTCGGTCACCGCCGACGAGGGGTTCGGCCTGCCTAGAGATGCCGTCTCAGAGGAAGACGCAGGTCATCTCATCCGCTTGGCCGAAGCGCGGCTCGGACTGGCAGGATGCCGTCAGTTCGGTCCTCTGACCCCGCAACAACAGGACCTGCTACGTTGGTTCCTGGAAGCGACGGACGACCCGGCCAAGCGGGCGCTGATCTTCGGCAACCAGTCGATGGAGAAGCTGGTCGAGCTAGGCGGCGTCCACGAGTGGATCCCGTGGCTGAAGGATCAGTTCGACCAGGCGGAAGCAGAGGGCCGGCGCACGATCGAGCGTGAACTGGCCCGACCTCTCCCAGAGGACGTTGATTTCCGGCGAAGCAAGTGGCGGCTGACCATCCGGTTCTACAGCGCCTCTCACGCGATCCGGCGCAAACCGTTCGACTGGTGGAACCAGAGACCCCCCTACATCCAGATCAAGTGGGTTAGCAAGAAGGATCAATTCATCGTCGAGTTCAGCCTGCCGGACTCCGTTCCGTTGCAGGGCCTTTGGTGGGCAGGTTGGGTGTACTCAAGGAGGTTCATCACTGCGCTGAACATCGGGTCGATGGGGTTCTTCTGGTGGTACGTCCCGGAACAGGTGTCGCGATACTACGAGAAGATCATCGACCTTGAGACGGAGGCCGAGATAGGCGTCGAGAGATCTCCTGCCTTGAGGGTGGATTGGGGCAGGCAGGCACTCTCGGAACAAGACCTCAGGAACACGGCGCTCTGCTTCGGGATGCTCCCGCGCTCCAGCGATCCCCAGGCCACCAAGCCATTCGATCATTACCTAACCGGGCTCGGGTTCCTCAGCAAGACAGATGTGCATATGCGCTTCGAGGCTAACGCTTTCGAGGCGTTCTACCACGCGTTGAAGGCAGGAATGTGCGCCTACGACGACTGGTTGCCGGACGCACCCTACGCAGAAGCCTTCCACGCTATCGTGGCCGAACTCAAACTCATGCCAGAGACTGAGGACCGTCGCAAGTACCTGGAACTCGGCGATCGGCTGGCAGAAGATGCATCGGTGGCAGCCATCATCACCCTGGAGGAAGCGGCGGTGATGAAACTCCTCTGCGACGCATACTTCATGCGCACGTTCCGCCGGCTGGCAGGTATGCAGCCGTCCAACCTGGAGGATAGCGAACAGGGATGACCGACCCTCCACGCCTCATCGAAGCCGCCTTTCCGCTGAAGCAGGCGTTGCTGGACTTCGTGCACGAGAAGAACGTCCGGCACGGGCACATCTCCACGCTGCACATCTGGCCCGCCCGCCGGCCCCTGGCCGCCTGCTGCGCCGCCCTCATCGCCACGCTGCTGCCGGACCCGGACACGCCCGAGGAGCGGAAGGAGCTGCTGGAGAAGATCGGCGGGCGCGTGGTCCAGAAGACGGAGCGCAAGCGCCTGGCCTCCGGCCGCGTGGTGGAGACCGTCTGCGAGGAGACGGAAGGCGGCATCCTCCACTGGGGGCGGGAGACGGAGAACCGCGACACCCTGGAGTGGTTCCGACAGGAGATCCGCAACGCCTACGGCGGGCGGGCGCCGCGCGTGCTGGACCCCTTTGCGGGCGGCAGAGCGATCCCCCTGGAAGCGATGCGCCCGGCGTGCGAGGTCACGGCGATCATCCTACCCCGCCATCTCCACGTGGACCTGGTGGGATCTGCGTAGGAAGTTCGTGCAATCAATGCCGCGCCAGGTAACCACCGGCTACTAGATCCCTCACCGCTCCCAGCCGAAGTCCGCGCCCAGCAGCTCATACAGCCGCCGGTTGTGCGGGGCGAAGTACTCCGCCAGGCGCTTCCGGGTGGCCCCCTCCATCTCCGGGTACGCGTGGCGATTGTACTGCCTGTATCCCTCTGGCTGCCAGCCCGGGAGGTCCGGGAGGCGGAGGAACGCCAGGACGCGGTGCAAAGTGGCAGATGGATCCCGATAAAGGTCTTCGCTTTTCAGCATCAGGATCTGTTCTCTGGGAAAAAGGTCTTGCCAGGCTTCTATCTGGTCCGCGTAGACTCCTCTGGATAGGTAGGAAAACCTCCGGTAGATGATGCTCTGGTAGTCTCCGTTCTCAATGATCTTCTCCCTCTCGCCGCGCAGCCTTTTCGGCTCCTGCTCGATCGCCTCTTCAAACGACAGGGATTCCCTTCCTTTCCACACTTCCTTCTGGTAGTGGGAATAGGCTCTGTCAATCGGGTTTCTCAGCAGCGCTATCAGCCGGACGTGCGGGATGGTGGCCGCAATGCGATGAGGCGCGAGCGGGTGGAAAATGTAGTAAGGGCTTGCTTCTCCCGTGATCATATCGCGGTGCAACGCCTGTCGGGCATAGGCTCTCTGGAGCGCCCAGGGAAAGTGGGCCCGGTACCAGTGAATGCCTTTCCCGAAGTTATTGTCAAAGAAATGGACCTCTTTCTTGAGCGCCGGGACGACACCGGGGTGCCGTATCAAATAGCGATAGAGAGAGGTCGTGCCGCATCTCTGGCCCCCAATGATGATGAAATCCGGCAAGAGGCGCGCGGGCGCGGTAAGCCTCCGGTACAGCGTGGCGCCTGCCTGGCGCGCCCGCCCGGCCCGAGCGCGCTTCCGGTGGGGACTCGGCCAGGTCTCTTTCTGGGTATCGGCGGTATCCAGGGCGAGCACAGACGGCTCCTGCTTCCGATCGATGGCAGCCCCCGGTCGGTGGGACCTCTCCGTTGCGTAATTATAGCCGTGCGGTCGTGAGAAGTCTGGGGGAGCGAACTCGCGGCTACGTGAGGCGAAGAGAATCTGCGCAGGCGTCCGCCCGAGTTCGACACCGCAGCCGACGAACATCGGCCTGGCTTTGCCTCGCGGCGCGCTCAGAATAGCTCCGTGATCGGCTGCACGCCGTAGTCCACCAGAGGCAGCGGCCGACCGCGCGGGCCGCATAGCTCCTGATCCAGGTTCAGCCCCAGGGCGTGATAAATGGTGGCCACCACTTCCGCAGGGGTCACCGGCCGGTCCTTCGGGTAGGCGCCCAGCGCGTCGGAGACGCCTACCACGCGGCCGCCCTGCACGCCGCCGCCTGCGAGCAGAACGGTCCAGCACTGCGGCCAGTGGTCGCGTCCGCCCGCGGGGTTGATCCGGGGCGTGCGGCCGAATTCCCCCGTGGCGACCACCAGGGTAGTGTCAAGCATCCCGCGCTGGTGAAGGTCCTCCAGCAGCGTGCTGAAGCCCGTGTCGAACCGGGGGCCGAGGCTCTCCTTCAGGGCGATGAGGGGGGTGAACGGCGGCGAGCCGTGCATGTCCCAGGTCATCTCGTTGAACACCGTCTCGCACATATTGACGCTGACGCAGCGCACGCCATGCTCGATCAAGCGCCGTGCCAGCAGGCAGCTCTGGCCGAACTTGTTCATCCCGTAGCGCTGCCGCAGTGCCTCCGGCTCCCGGGCAATGGCGAACGCCCTGCGCACCGCGGCGCTGGCGTCGGGCGGAAGCCGGCCAGAAGCGCTGAACTCACGATGGGAAGGGTCTGCGGCGAGCAGGAACGGACTGCACGTCTTGCTCAGGTGGCCGGCGCTCTGACCATGGGGCAGGTTGCCACCGGTAGCCCCGATGGAGGTGGGGAGAACGACCCAGGGCGGCAGGCCGTTCTTTGAACCCCGGAGATGGGCCAGCACGGCGCCCACGTGGGGGTGCTCGCTGCCGCCGGAGAACAGCCGGCCCGTCTGCATCAGCTGATAGCCGGTATCGTGGATGGCGGGGGCGGTGTGGTGCACGGAGCGGACAAGGGAGAACCGGTGCGCCTGCCGCGCCATGCGTGGGAAGATCTCCGTGACGCGGATGCCGTCCACGTTCGTAGGGATGGCCCGGAACGGGCCGCGGACTTCCGCCGGCGCATCCGGCTTGGGGTCCCAGGTATCGATCTGGCTGGGGCCGCCGACCAGGAAGAGGAGGATGAGGCTGACATCCGGGCTTTGCGGCGCGGCGCTCGCCGGGCGGGCGGCGAGGAGCGGTGACGCGGACAGGCCCAGGAGGGAGAGGCTGCCGGCGTGGAGGAAGTCGCGCCGGGAGAGGGCGTGGCCGAGGCGGGAGGGTCTGGGGGCGCGGCGGGTCATCGGCGGTCTCCCGTTTCAGCGAGTGCCAGAGACGGCAGTGGCTCGTCAATCGGATTCGTACGGACAGGGCGGGATACCTTCTGGACGAGGAAACAAGGGGACGAGGAAACGAAGCGCTGCAGCGGACGGAACCTAACCGCCGGCCCCTTCCCTGTGAGGGAAGGGGGAGATGCCGGAAACCGAAGTCGCGATCTTACCCCGGAGGCTCCCCTCCCGGTGGGGGAGGGG
>JACQGL010000114.1 GCA_016199525.1 Armatimonadota bacterium | reverse complement strand
TCGTAGGTCTGGATTTCGGATGAGGTGTAGGCGTCGTGCAGCTCAATGAAGTCGAAGTCCTCCACGGGGTGGGTGATTCCCGCGTGACGGTGGGCCTCCCGGGCCGCGGTGCGGCCGGCACGGAAGGAGTGGACGCCGGGGTACTTCAGTTTCTCGTAAGGGGCCTCCCAGGGGAAGAGGGGCACCTCGCCGTGGGGGCGATCCGCCATGCGCATGGCGTCTGAACCACACCCCACTCCCGTGACGAGGGTGGGGTTGTCGCAGAACTTCTCTGCCGCCGCCTCACTGGCCAGAATGACGCACGCCGCCCCATCGGACATGGTGCAGACATCGTACATCTTCAGCGGCCAGGCCACGTAGGGCGAGGCCAGCACATCCTCCACGGTGATCGGCGTCCGCTTCTGCGCGTAGGGGTTGTGCGCGGCGTTGCCGTGGTTCTTCACAGAGACGAGGGCCAGCTGGCGCTCGGTCGTCCCGAACTCGTGCATATGGCGCACCACCATCATGGCGTAGTAGCCGGTATAGAAGCCGCCCACGGGGAAGTCGTAGTTGGTATCGCTGGCCAGGGCGATGAACTCATTCCCCTTCCAGGTGTTGACGTGGGACATCGTCTCGAAGCCGTAAGCGAGCACCACATCGAACCGCCCTGAGGCTACGTCGGCCCAAGCGGACTGGAAGCAGAGGCCGCCGGTGGCGCCGCCGCCCTCCACGCGGCGGTGGGCCTTGGGGCAGAGGCCCAGGTAGTCCTGGGTCATTGCGCCCGCCTTCAGCTGCCGGGTGAAGTGGTCCGAGAAGTAGGAGCAAACGGTGGCGTCAATATCGGCGGGAGTGAGGTTGGGGACCTGCTCCCGCGCCTGCTCGTAGGCGAGGCGGACCATTAGCCGGAAGTCCATTTCCGGATGGCGCTTGGCAAACTTCGTCACCCCGCCCGCGATCATGTAGACGGGACGGCCGGGGGTGTTTCGGGTGGGCATGGGTGGATCTCGGGGTTCTGGTCCTGCAGGTCAACTGCATACATTATGCCCCGGGGAGCGATGCATCACCTCTCGGGTGGCTGGCAAGGATCCCGTGCAGGTCTCTACGGGGGCACGATGCGGCCCCAAACGCACTCGGCTTCCGCGGAGGGACAGCACCCATCCGTGACGAACTGCGGCTTAGTAGCAGTAGTAGCTTTTGCAGGCTCAGGTTGGCTACAGCCGCAATGGACCCCGATCAGTGCTACGAGATACTGGGCGTGGAGCCGGACGCTTCCCTGGATCAGGTCAGGCAAGCCTGGCGTGACCTTGTGCAGGTCTGGCATCCTGACAAGTTCCACGGCAACCCGAGACTACAGCGGAAGGCCGAAGAGAAGCTCAAGGAGATCAACCAGGCGTACGACTGTCTCTGCGCTGTGGGGCCCACACCCAGCACAGGGCCGTCACAGGGAGAACGGCCATCGCAGGCGAGCCACGAAGCCTATCGCTCTCCGCCACCCCCCGAGCCAGCACCTGCTAGCTCGGGGACGTCCCAACCGCCTCCCAGTCCCCAAGGCGACGAAGGCCCCCGGCCGTGCGGCGGTCGCGTCTCGCGCAGGCGGCGGCGCTCTGCAGCGAGGATGTTCAGTCCCCAAGGTGCCGAAGATCCCCGGCCGCGCGCCAATGTTTACGATTCCTGGGTGGGCGGTTTGGAGTTCAGTCCCCAAGGTGCCGAAGGTCCCCGGCCGCGCGGCGGTCGCGTACCAGACTGGGTACTAGCCCTGGGCATCTCAGTCATGCTCGCTGTGTTGGGTCTAGTAGCCGCTACCAATGACGTTACCGGCCCGCACAAGCAGGAAGTGGAGCTGCCTCCTGTATCATCCCGCCGCACCGAACCGGAGCCACTGGACCAGAGGGGGCAGCCCGGCTCCCGGATTCCGGCTGCAGAAAGTCACCACGGTGGCTCCGCGGCACCCTCCGGGGGCGCGCCTGCGGGCCCGACGGGGACGGCGGCGGACAGCACTACAAGCGTCGCAGCAATCAACGCATACTGTAGAGAGATCGACCAGTACGCTAACGATCACCCCGATCGGTGCCAGCGATTCGGGGCGGGCGAATCTGAGGTTGCGACCTCACATGCTTGGCGTGCATTCAACAGCGATCAGCAAAGGAATGAGGTGCTCGATTACGACAGCCACCCAGACAAAATCTACTCACGCGATCTGGCCAATGTGTATGTCAGGTCTGGAGCGGTAGTCGTCTCATACTGCCTTCTCGACAGCGCGTCAGGTGACTGGGCACACTATATAACATACTACTATCGGCGTGACGGGACGCTTGCCAAGCTAGACTCGGAGTTGCGCGACCTCGCTTACGCTAGGGTCGTCATACGCACGCGGTACTACGGTGCAGACGGTACGCTCATCGCCTCCGAGACCCGGTACTTCGATATTCACACTCGAAGGCGCAAGAAGCCATCGGCAGAGCTCCGGCAAGACCTCGCCCTACCCGGTCGTGCCATTCTCATATACGAACGCGCCGGGGACCTTCCGTTCTATGAGCTCGTCGTCAATAGGTAATGCGGGCAGCAGGATAACGGCGGAGCGTGCGGCAATGGCATTATCCGCTCACCGCGCCGTGCATCCCCCTATCGCCGCCGGGTGCAGGAACGCGGCGGCTGTCTGCGCGCGATCCAAAGCGCCGTCCGTGGCGCGCCGGTCTGGCTATAAATCAATGACCGGTAGACTCCTGCCCGATCGAGAGCCGTAGTGAAGATGCTCTGCGAGGATTCGAAACGATGAGGAACGAGTTCACTGCCATCATCGAACAGGACGAGGACTGGTATATCGCCTACAGCCCAGAAGTCCCCGGGGCCAATGGCCAGGGCAGGACCAAAGAGGAGGCCCTCCGCAGCCTGGCCGAGGCTATCAGACTCATCTTAGAGGACCGACGCGAGGAAGGGCTGCGCGGCGTGCCGCCGGATGCCCTGCGGGAAACGGTGACCGTCCAGTGAAGCGCAGCCAGCTCCTTCGGCACCTCCGTAAGCACGGCTGCTACCTCAAGCGGGAGGGACGCGAGCACTCGCTATGGTGCAACCCGAACACGGGCGCTGTCGAGGCCGTCCCGCGGCATGCCGAGATCCCCAACCGCCTGGCCCGTAGGATTACCGTGGCCTCTCCATCGTGGAGACAGGCGAGTGAGCAGCGCCAACCAGGCGGCGTCCCGCCTCACCACTCCGCCGCGTCTGCCATCGCCGCCAGGTCCAGGAGGGCATCCAGCTGCTCCGGGGGGACTGCCTGCCGCTCCAGGGCCACCTCGCGGATGGTCCGCCCGCTGGCTACCGCCTCTTTGGCAATCTCCGCGGCGCGCAGGTAGCCGATGACGGGGCTCAGTGCGGTCACCACGGCCACACTCCGTTCAGCGTAGTGGCGGCAACGCGCCGCGTCCGCCGTAATCCCCCGCACACACCGCCGGGCGAAGACGCGCACGCCGTTGGCCAGCACCTGCTCCGCCTGGAACAGCTCGTGGGCGATCAGTGGCATCATCACGTTCAGCTCCATCTGCCCCGCCTGCACGCCCATCATTACCGCGGTGTCGTTGCCAATCACGTGGTAGCAGACCATGTTCAGCATCTCCGCGATGACGGGGTTGACCTTGCCCGGCATGATCGAAGAGCCGGGCTGCACGGCAGGGAGGCTGATCTCAGCCAGGCCGGTGGTCGGTCCCGAGGCAAGGAGGCGGAAGTCGTTGGCGATGCGGGTAAGCGTGACGGCCAGGTGCCGTAACGCGCCGGAGAGATCCAGGAACGGACTCATGTCCTGCATCGCGGCCACCAGATCCGGAGCGGAGTACAGGTCACGGCCGGTCTGCTCGCTTAGAAAGCGCACGGCAGCTTTGCGGTAGCGTTTCCCGGCGTTCAGGCCGGTACCTACGGCGCTACCGCCCAGCCCCAGCGCCGTCAGCCTGGGGCGGGTAGCTTCCAGATTGGTAAGGGCGGCCTCGACCGCGGTGGCGTAGCCACCGAACTCCTGGCCCAGGCGAATGGGGGTGGCGTCCTGGAGGTGCGTGCGGCCGCTCTTCAGAATAGGATAAAACTCCGTCGCGCGGTCCCGGAGGGCATCCGCCAGCTCCGCCGTGGCCGCCTGGAGGTCGCCCAGCAAGTCGAGGGCCGCCAGGCGTATGGCGGTGGGAATCACGTCGTTGGTGGACTGACCCATATTGACGTGGTCGTTTGGATGGATAGGCCGATATTCCCCGCGCCGGCCGCCGAGGATTTCGTTCGCGCGGTTGGCGATCACCTCGTTGGCGTTCATGTTGTGCGAGGTGCCCGCGCCCGCCTGGAACACATCGACGACGAACTGGTCGTTCCACTTACCGGCGATGACTTCGTCCGCAGCCTGGACAATCGCCGCCGCGCGATCCGGCGCCAGCCGGCCGATCTCGGCATTGGCGCACGCCGCGGCCTTTTTGATCTGCGCGGTGGCGCGGATGAACAGCGGGTGGGCGCGCAGGTTGCTGATGGGGAAGTTCTCCACCGCTCGCTGCGTCTGCGCACCGTAGAGCGCGGCGGCAGGGACGGCCACCTCGCCCAACGGATCTCGTTCGATACGTGTCTCCACGGTTGTGCCCTCCTTACACTGCAGAAGCACCGGGCAGAAGCATCGGCAGGGCGGAGCGGGAGAGTGTGGGAGGAGGCGTGTGGGTGTATGGGTGTAAATGGCAGGCGATACCCGGCGTCGAGCAGTAAGGGCCGTCTTTCTGGTGCTCGTCGCCCAGCGCTACGCGCCTTGCTCTTCCATTCCCCTATTCTCACCGGCACATCCTCACTCCGCCTCCCTCGTCTGCGTCCCCACGGGGGTCATTCGTATTTACCCGCACGGCGACGGTTGACAGGTGAAGCGCGCCGTCGGTAGGATCAATGCGACCCGCAAACCCGCTATGGCCAATGTTCCGTCAGCCGCACGGCCCCTCGAACCTCGGCAGGGAACCTCACCCGTGCAACCTCGCGCCGTTTCCCGCCGCGAGTGGGGCTGGGTGCTCGTCTGCTCGCTGGCCGTCCTCGCCGCTACGTGCCTTCCCTACGCCATAATCTGGAGCGCCACGCCATCCGGCTTCGAGTGGCCGGGACTGCTCTATAACTTCGATGACCACGCCGTCTACTTCGCCTGGATGCGCCAGGCCCACGACGGCGCGTTCTTCTTCCGAAACCTGTTTACCAACGCCCCCCAGACGGGGCTATACAGCCACCTCTACTTCTGGCTGCTGGGCCTGCTCGCTCGCCTTACCGGTCTATCTCTACCCATGGTGTACCACCTGGGACGCCTGGTGAGCGGACTGGTGGCGTTGCTGCTGGTCTATCGCCTGGCCGCGTTCCTGACGGATCGCCCCGCGTACCGGCGGCTGATGTGGCTCACTGTGGCGACATCCGCTGGTTTCGGCTGGCTGGTGATGGGAGACAAGGTGGACCTGCACCAACCTGTGGATACGTGGCAACCGGAGGCGTTTACCTTCCTCAGCCTGTACACGAACGGCCTGTTCACCGTCTCCATGGCGCTGATGCTGGCGGTGGTGGTGGGTTTGCTGCGGGCGGAGGAGCGGCGCCAGGCACGCTACGCGATCGCCGCGGGGCTGGCAGGGCTGGCGCTGGCTGACATCCACACCTACGATGTGATCACTTTGGGGGCGGTGTGGGGGGCCTATCTAGTGGCGCGTGCCGTGCGGGATCGCGGGTTGCCGCGCGCCGCCCTGGGTTACGCCGCGCTGGCGGGCGGGATCGCTCTCCCCGCCATTGCCTGGATGCTCTACTTCTTCGCCCGCGAAGGGGTGTTTCGCCAGCGCGTCCAGGTACCCACGCCCACCCCGGGGTTTCACCTCTATCTGGCCGGCTACGGCCTCCTCTGGATCCTGGCGCTGCTGGGGATCCTCTGGTCCCGAAAGCGTTCGGGACGGGAGGGATCCGATCCTGCGCCTGGCGCACCCTCATTCTCAAACGCCGCCCTACTGCTGGTGGTTTGGCTGGCGGTGGGGAGCGCGGTTCCCTACATCCCGGTGGCGTTCCAGCGAAAGCTGGTGCAGGGTCTCCATTTCCCGCTTGCGCTGTGGGCAGGGCTGGGGCTGGGCCTGCTGCTGGATCGGCGCCGTGCTCCGGCGAACAAGCCGTGTGCGGGCAGGGAGTCAGCCCGGGCGCTGGCGGCGCTCTGTCTGGCAGTGATGGCGCTGACCAGCGTGCGCTTTATGGCACGGGACGTCATCGCCGCCACCGAGCAGAACCTGAGCAGCACCGGTGTGCATCCCGTCTACTGGCCGGCGGAAGAGCTGCGTGTGATGCGGTGGATGAGCAACCACCTGCCCCGGGATGCGGTGATCTGGTGCCTGCCGGTCAGCGGCGCGCTGATCCCCGCGGTCGCAGGGCGCACGGTCTATGCCGGCCACTGGGGAGAGACGCCGGATTTTCCGGAGAAGATGCGAGAGGCGATCGCCGCCTTTTCCGGTCGCACGCCGACCACGCTGCTCCGGGACTATCTTCGCTCCCGGGGGATCACCCACATCTACACGGGGTTGCTGGAGCGGTCCCCGCTCCCTGGTACGCCGGGGCTGGACCTGTCGAGGCTGCCGTTCCTGCGTGTGGTACACCGTGACGGGCAGGCCGCGGTTTACGAGGTGGTGGCCACCGGCAGGGACTTCTCCATCCTCTCCGATACGCGGTAGAACGCGCCCGTGGCGTCCAGCCTCACGGCGCCGGCCGAGAGATGCGGATGCGGCCGCCGCGCACTGTGACCACCGCTCCTGCCTCAAGTTCGGCAGAGTAGCGGTCCAGAACCTGCGCCATCAGATCGATGCGCTGGTGGGCAGGCGCATCAGGCAGTCGAACCAGGCCGGCGTGTGGAGCTTGCTGGAGGTATAACAGCTCGCCAAAATCAGTGTCGATGGTAACGAGGACACGCTGCTCGCGCATCGCCCAGTCCAGCAGCGTCCGGTCACCAGGATCAGGTCCTCGTTCGCGCGACTCAACGGTATCGTGGCCCTGGTCCCGCAGCCATTCAGCCAGCCGCCGGCCCGCGCAGCGATCGATGAGGAACCTCATCTGGCGGCTACTTGCACGGCATCCAGGGAGTCACGAGCGATGACCGCGCGTGCGAAGGCGAGGCACGCGCGGATGTCCTCCGGTTCCAGGTCGGGATAGTCCTGCAGGATGTCTTCCGCGGTTTGGCCCTGGGCCAGCAGACTAAGAATCAGCTCGACCGAGATCCGCATCCCGCGGATGATCGGCTTGCCCCCGAAGATCTCAGGGTTGGCCGTGATGCGCTGCAGCAGATCTCCGTTGGTCATCGGCGTCACCTCCCTCAGGATGATACCAGCAGCCGCGCCGGGTTCTCCAGCAGCTCCTTGACGCGCGCCAGGCACTGCGCAGCGGGGGCGCCGTCCACGGCGCGGTGGTCGAAGGTGAGCGTGAGGGTGATCGTCTGGCGGACGGCGGGCTGGCCCTGGTAGGCGACCAGACGCGGGGCAATCCGCCCGGCGCCGAGGATGGTGATCTGCGGCGGGTTCAGGATGGGATCGAAGCTGTCCACGCCGAACTGGCCCAGATTCGTGAGCGTGAACGTTCCCCCCGCGAAAGCGTCCGGAGGCAGCTGGCCGGAGCGGGCGCGCGCGGCCAGGTCCGCCAGCGCGGCGCTCAAATCTGGCAGCGTCAGGCGATCCGCGTTCCTAACGACAGGAACCACCAGCCCGTCGTCGAGAGCGACGGCGAGACCCAGGTGGATGGCGGGCGAGAGCCGGAGCGTATCGCCCTCCAGCGTGCCGTTGAGGGTGGGGAACTCGCGCAGGGCACGCGCGGCGGCAGCCGCGATCAGGTCCGTATAGGTTAGCCGCCGGAGGCCGCGACGCTCCCACTCCTGCTGGAGCTGGGCGCGCAAGCTGGCGGCATGTTCCATATCCACATCCACGCGCAGAGGGACGTGTACCGCGGTGCGGTAGCTGGCGGCCAGGCGCTCGGCGATCACCTTCCGCACCCCGGTAAGAGCAATTTCCTGCGCGGCGGCCACGGGTACGGCAGCACGGCGGACGTCCTCGGCGCGCACGCGCCCGCCGGGACCGGAGGGAGAAAGGGTCTCCGGGCACACCCCCTGCTCCGCCGCCAGCTTGGCGGCTAGCGGGGTCAGCCGGACCCGCCGGGCCTCCTGCTGCGCCAGGAAAGCCTGCACGTCGCGCTCAACGATCATCCCCTCGTAGCCGCTACCCGCAATCTGGAGCGCCCGCCAGTCCAGGCCGGCAGCCGCGGCCGTCTCGCGCGCCCGTGGGGAGACGGCCGGGACCTCTGCGGGCGCCGTGGGCGCGGCACCACCGTTACCGGACCCGTTTGGAGCGACTGCCGCAGGGGTTTCCAGAGTGGCAGGGGACGGGACTGGCACCCCACCCGCGGCAGGGGCTGCGGTTGCCCCGGCGGGCCCGGCCAGTTCTGCGAGAACGCGGCTGATGTCTTCGTCCGGCGCCCCCAGGATGGCAACCGGCGCTCCTACAGGGATCACCGCGCCCTCCGGGACCAGGATCTTGCGCAGCGTGCCGCCCGTCTGCGGCTCCACCTCCATATTGACCTTATCGGTCATCACTTCCACGATCGGTTCCCAGCCCTCGACGGGCTCGCCTTCTTGCTTTAACCAGCGCAGGATAGTCCCTTCCTGCATTGTCTGGCCCAGGAGGGGGAGGTGGAATACGGTAGCCATGGCAGCTTTTTGGAGTTCAGCGCGAAGATCGTCTGGTCTGCGTTCGCCGTTGGGAGGCAAAGCTTCTGGCGCCCTTCCCGGGCGTGATCTTTCCTGCACGTCTCCCGGACCCAGGCAAGGCGCAGCAGTTAGCCTTCACTGTTGTATCACGGCGCGGAATAGCCCGGGGAGCAGGGCCTCTTCCCCCAGGGGCAGTTCTTTCAGGACGTAGTCTTCGCCCTTCCGGAAGCGGGTCAGGAAGTGGGGTGCGGCGATGCCGTCCCGGTATGCCTCGGTAACCTGGGGGAATTGGGGATTGGTGATCGCGTAGTTGTTCTCTGCTGCTCCGGTATGCAGGGTGTCGTAGCTGAACCAGTAGATCATCTTGACGCGCGGAAACTCCCGCGGCAGGCTGCGGTACATGAGGCGCATCTTCTCGATGGCGAACTCTGGCATCGTCTGGCCGCAGGCCTTGCACTGGGTGGTACTGGCAAACTCGGAGACCTGGATTGGCTTGCGCGGCGCGTATCTGCGGTAGAACCAGCGCAGGTGGTCCCGCGGATCCTCCTGCATGCCCGGCCAGTTCAGGTTCCCATTGTGGTGGTGGACGGCGTAGATGTTGATGCCTGCCCAATCCACGTAGGCGTCTCCGGGGTAGTAAGGAGTAATCTCCCACTTCGGGATCCAGAGCGGGGTCCAGACCATCGCCACGTTGGGCGCGTACTGCTTCATCAGGCGCGCCACCATGCGGAACTTCTGGATGTACTTCCGGGGGTTACCGTGGTACTTGACCCAGCGGCCGTTGAACTCCGAGGCCCAGCGCAGGAAGACCGGCCCCCGTGATTCGAAGGCATCCCGCGCCCACTGGCGGAGGTAGGCGTCGTCCTGGACCTCATCCAGGCCGTTGTTGGGTTCCAATGCGATGTTGGGAACGGCGCCGATCTTGCGACACTCCTCCACCCATTGCTTGGGAAACGGCCTGCCGTAGCCGACGTAACGCAGGTAGGAGGCATGTGGCTTCTGGATCAGCCTTTCGAACGGCTGCATGGAGTTGCCGACGTGGTGGTCTTGAAGCACGTAGGCGCCGAGGTAGCAGCCATGCTGCGGCTCATACTTGGCCAGGCCCGGGCGTTTCACGGGATAGCAGCCAAAGCGTTTACCCTCCCAGGGCTTCGGGGCGGGAGAGAGATTGCTCCCTGGCGGCGTCTCCCCCGCCGGTGCGAACGCCAGGGCGAAGGCGGCGGCGCCCACTGCGCCTACAATCCCTGTGATCCCCACCAGCGCTTTCCAGCTCAGCATTCTGCCCCCGGTGATCTGTCTACCCGTTGCGGCATGCTTCACACCCAGGTCCTCCGGATGAAGAGGGAGGCCGCGGAGCGCACTGTGGTGCGTCTCCGGGAATAGTCGTCGTGCAACCGGCCATGGTTCAATCTACCTGGCGGATCGGGGGCAGGTTCACCCGCCGCCGGCCTGGCCTCTGTGCGATCCCTTAGTCGGTGAACCGCCCGGAACGCTCGAATGCCGCCCGCCGCCGGTCCAGCAGCGCATAGAAGTCGGTATTCTCTACCCGCTCGTGGCCCAAACCCATCTCTGCGTAGCCGAGGCCTGCCGCAGCCAGCAGGTGCGATTCCATCGCGCACTGATCCACGCTTCGATCCACGCGCAGGAGATGGCGCAGAGAGCTATCCGGCACGCGGCGCTCATCTCCCCCGATGGAGAGATACGTCAGTTCCATTACCTGCTCTTCCCCGAACGGGAGGGAGGGGAATTGCCGCTGGATGTGGCGGGCGAGGTCGGCGTCCTGATCGCCGTATCGCTCGGGAGGCACGTACTTCTCCAGGGTATCGATGGCGTCGGCGAGGAACACGCCCGCGGCGGCGCTGAGGCCGTAGCGCCTGCCCGCCACGACGATGGCAGCGTCGTCCGAAGCGCCTGGCCCGCGGTGGTGGCGGATGTACATGTAGCTGATCTGGTTGTTGGCGGCAGGGCGCTCGGCGACGATGATACCCGCGCGGCGAAATTCATCGATGCGACCGGCATTGTCCTGCCGCGCCAGGTCCTCTCCCGTGAGACCCGCCGCGGCCAGCGCAGACCGGTCTACGAAGAAGTGCTTTCCGGTACCGATGTTGACGTTAAAGCGGGCTTCCACCGCCAGTCGCACCTCCTGGGTATCCCGCAGGCCGCCCAGGTAGAGGCCCCCCAGCACCTCCGCCGCGTTGATCGGCAGCGTCCGGAAGGTGCCGCTGCCCAGGAGCGGCTCGCCACTGCCGTTCAGCAGGTATGCCGGTGTCTCGCCCGCGAGGACGCGGTCCACAAAGCGGCGGATGTCGTCGATCAGCGCCTGGCGCACCTGCCGCGAGCGGATCGGATCCAGGTTCAGGGCGGCCGCCACATCGTCCTCATCCGTGTCCACGTAGCGTCGCCCGCGGAATGTCCCGTGACCCTCGTGGGCGCGGCCGGTGAGCGACTGGATGAAGACCATCGACTCCACCGCCAGGCTGGTGCGCAGGAACTCGCGGTCCTGCAGCATCTTGAACTCCAGCCGGAGGGCGTCTTCCGGAGCGATGGTCTGGTGATTGTGTCGTCGCATCGGGTGCCTCCCGAGGCCGAGGTTGCGGCGCGTGGATGGCGGGCCAGGCGCCAGACGTCGCTCCTGGCGGCCCACGATAGTCATTGGTCACCACCCGGAAGCCGTCCTTCAGGTCGCGCGGCTGGGCGCCCGCTCGGTGATCGCTATTTCGCCGGGTCGAGCGCCGGTGGCGTGGAGCAGGTAATCGGAGGCGATTCCCCTCGGGGAGGTTATCCCGGCGCGAAATCGTAGGTACGGTTGCCGGTGATGGTGCTGAGGATGCTCCAGAACGCTCCCATGGTATATTCCCCCAGGATAATCCCGAACATCAACGGCATCGCCTGGCGGTTCAGCCGATGGCCCCCGTAGCGCAGGGCCGCCCACTTGAGCGCGGAGCTGATAATGAGGCAAGACCAGAAGTACTCAACCCCGGAGTTCATCGCCAGCGCGTAGCCCGCGGGATGGAACGGCCACCAGAGGAACCGGATGCGCGCCCAGATCAGCATCAGCGTCACCCCCAGGCCGAAGCCCACCGCCTGGAGACTGATCCAGTCTGTGGGTTGCGGGTTCTCTAACCGGCTCTGCAGCAGCTGGTACTGGCCGCGGTTGTGGGCGGTCATCGCGTTGGCGCCGAACTGGTACTCCCAGTGCAGGCAGCTCCAGTAGGTGGCCAGGGCGCCCACGAAGAAGGCGAGCACCATTACCCACCCCAGTCCGCGCATATCGACGTGGCCCGCCTCCGCCATCTTGAACGCTTCCAACTGGCAAGGCATCGGGTTGGTGCGGTAGCCGCGGCCGGAAAGCCACCAGAACATCGTCATCATGGTGAGGTTGGCGGGCCCCACACCGGTGGTCCCGAACATCCAGAAGAGCAGGGCGGGCGCGTTCATACTGCCCGCCATCTCGTGCGCGGGCGGCCCCAGCTCGGCACGCACGCGGGTGATAGCAATGGAAAGCATAAATACGATGAGGAAGTAGAGCAGGACGATGAACAGAGTCATCCCCGCCTGGAGACAGAACCAGGTAAGGAAGATCAGGCCTGCGATAATGCCCAGCAACGCCGCGCGATAGCTCATCGGCTCACGGCTGTCATCCAGTCCCCTGCCCAGGCGGAAAACGCGGCGGAACACGAGGACGAAGTGCCGCCGGCTGATCCATATCGCGTAGAGGAAGATGGCAAACCACGCGCCCCAGGACTGCTCGCTCTGGAACGGCGGGTTCTTCGGCTGATTCGGCTGGAACCCGAGCGCCGCCGATGCCACGCGCATCGCCATCCGGAGCAGGAAAAAGAACCAGATGGAGAATGAGAGATCGAGCGGTAGGAAGTAGCCGAGAGCGATGATGAACGGGTAAAGGGGCAGGCCCAAGCCGCGCGAGATGGCGGTCCACGGGAAGGTGGCGAACATCTGCCCGACGTTCAGCTCCGGAGCGTCGTGGCGCACCACCAGGCGGGGAAGGAACGGGTACCAGTAGGCAAGCCCGTTTATCAGGTCAACGCTCAGCCCCGCGCAGAAACCAATCCAGAGTGGCTTGTGGCGGAAGAAAGCGGACGTGCCTCCCTGGTGGGTCATCGCCAGGGGCAGCTGGACGATCGGATAACTGAGCTTCTCGTTCTCGGTCCACTCCTTGCGAATGAGCACGTTCAGGCAGATCATCACCAGCCCTACGGCAGTGATGAACGCACTCCACCAGAGAACCACAGGCAGCCACGCCCGCAGGTACTCGCTGCGATAGAAGGTATCGCCGCCGTAATTCAGGCTTTTCCAGATCGCCTCGTCGCGAATGGTAAGGTGTTTGGGGAAGTAATCGACGAAGTGGGTCTTGCTCTTGACCACCTCCTGGTTGGCGAACGGGTAGTAGGTAGCCGGGTAGCCGAGCTGGAGGGTATCGTGGCCGGCGAGGGCGGTGGCCAGGGTGATCATCACGTAGATGGTGAGCAGCTCGCCTTGATTGAAGGCCCAGCGGGGCAGGTAGCGCTTCAGGAGCAGGTTCAGAAGGACGAGGATGAGCAGGCAGAAGACGGTGTTCCAGAAAAGGGACATCGCCGTGGCGTGGTTCCAGTGGCGAATGCCCTCCACATAGATCACCCACCAGGTGTTGAACGGGATAAGGATGAGGCCGATGAGGATGGCGCGCCAGCTAATACCGCCTCCCGAGAGTCGCTTTCCCGCCGCCTGGGGAGTTGCGGCGCCCTCGAGTGCCGAAGTACGTTGGCGGCCGAACAGGAAAGCCATCGCGGGTGCAGTGCGGCAGAGCAATGCGGGGTGAACCCCGTGAGATTGCCGGCTATTGGCGGTAACGTTAGGCGTGCGGCGCCGGGCTCCCTCCGCAGCGCCGTCGCCTTGCCACCGCCCTCGGGGAGTAGAGGCGCAGGTTGAAGACGAATGGTCGAATGGGACGTGGCCACTGATCGTCCGGAGGCCCGGTGGTACGGGCGGGGCGAGGATGCGCCACGGAGCGCTTTGCGTCGCTTCTTTCTGACACCAACGGAGTGTAGATATGAGAATTGCTGTTCGCGGCGGTACGATTGCGAGCTTACGCGCGGATCGCTCACTACTCGCGCTTGCTTTGCTGACAGGCGGCGTGACGCTCGCGGCGCTGGTCTGTCTGCTCTCATCGCCGGCCGCATTCGTGGATGAACCAACCGGCCACCGCCCATTGGCTGCCGTTCAGGATGTCCGGGGGCGTGCGACCAAACATGTCCTCGTGGTTAGCCACGCTGCAGGGTTCGGCCACTCCTCCATCCCGCTGGGGACACAGATCATCCAGGAGCTGGGCCAGAAGCAGGGCCTGTGGGAGACGGACGTCGCGGTGGATGCTGCCGCCGTTACCCAGAAGCTAGCAGGAGAGTTCCTGAAGGGCGTGGACCTGGTTATTTTCAACAACGCCACCGGGGAGCTGCCGATATCGGAGGAGGGAAAGGCAGCATTCCTCCAGTGGCTCCGGGCGGGCCACGGCTTTGTGGGGGTACATGCGGCTACCGATACGTTCTATAAATGGGGTGACTACGGCAAGATGATCGGCGGCTACTTTGACGGCCACCCGTGGCATCAGAAAGTAACCGTGCGCGTGGAGGACAAGAAGTTCCCCGGCGTGCAGTCCCTGGGCGATTCGTTCGAGATCACGGACGAAATCTACCAGTTTAGGGACTGGACCCGCGACAACCTCCATGTCATCCTCAGCATCGATAACGCCTCGCTGGATGTTACCAAGGGGAAGCGTGCGGACAACGACTACGCGGTAGCCTGGGCGCGGATGGAGGGTAAGGGGCGTGTCTTCTACACGTCCCTGGGGCACCGGGAGGACGTGTGGACGGACCCGCGTTACCAGGAGCACCTGCTGGGCGGGATCCGGTGGGCGCTGGGTCTGGCGAGGGCGAAAGTGAAACCGGGAACCAGGCCGGGTGCGGCGGAGAAGTAGCGGGAGTGGCCGGGCACTGCCACCCGGTGGTTTGCACAGCGCCCTGCGGTGCGCGTCTTCAGGGCGATAATCGCCGCCAGCGATCCGGTAGCGGATACGACTACTCTGGCGCACCTCGCCCCGGACGAGCCCGTACGGGCTGCGGCAGCCGGTGTGCTCCCTCTTCATCCAGACGGATGGGTGGGGTGGCCGAAGCGTCACCCGCGCGAAGCACGGGCAGGGTGCGATCTCAATTAAAGACCACACCCATTCCATGCGTCTGGTTAGCGCGGTAGGAACGCCCTCCGCCGGGAATCTCCCCTTCCCCGGCCGACTATTCTCACTGTTACCTCCATCCACACTGCAGAGCTGCCTTTGTCCGGACGAGGGAAAGACAGGGAGAGGGAGAAACCGAGCGAGAGAGCGGTTGCCTCTCTTCTCCGGAACTCCCCGTGCTCTCGGTGTTTCTGGGGTGAGTTACTCTCCCGTAAGCCCGGA
>JACQGL010000112.1 GCA_016199525.1 Armatimonadota bacterium | reverse complement strand
GGCTGGAGTTCCTGGGCGACAGCGTTCTGGGGATGCTTGTAAACGAGTATCTCTATCGCGAGTACCCGGATGACCCCGAGGGCGCGCTGACGAAGATGAAGGCGCGCATCGTCTGCGAGCCCTCGCTGGCGGATGCCGCCCGGCGGCTGGGACTGGGGGCGCTGCTGGCGCTCTCCCCCAGCGAGGAGGCGGCCGGGGGCCGCGAGCGACCCAGCACTCTCTCTGACGCCTTCGAGGCGGTGGTCGCCGCCCTCTACCTGCACCGCGGCCTGGATGCTACCCGCCGGTTGGTCCGCGATGTCCTCATCCGGCACGTGGACCTGAGCCGGCTCTGGGACCACAAGTCCCACCTTCAGGAGCTGATGCAGGAGCGGTACCGGAAGACGCCAACCTACCGCATCCTGGAGGAAACGGGTCCCGCGCACGACCGCCGCTTCGTGGCGGAGGTGCTGCTGGACGACCGGGTGATGGGGCGCGGGACAGGACGCACCAAGAAAGCCGCGGAGCAGGCCGCCGCCGCCGCCGCGTTGGCAAGTGAGGGTGAGCCAGGCGGCGCCTCGCCCGAAGAAGAACCCCCGCCTCCGTAGCCCCCGTTATCTCCGGTGGCGCGGCGGCGGCCTGTCTTGCGGAGATTGCGGTAACGGGAACGGCGGGTGTCTTCCGGCGTACGCGGGTAGCCCTCAAGATCGCGCCCGTCCGGCAGCATCTACAATCCCACCGCAGCCATTCCGCGGCAAGCTTGCTCCAGGCCGGGGGCGATGGCCTGGTAGACCCCTTCATACAGTTCGACGTAGCGCGAGGTGTACCCCGGACGCGGTTCCGTGGTGACGATAGGAATCTGCACCGTAGCCAGTGCGTCGTCTACATCTTGATAGACGCCCGCGCCCACGCCGGCGAGGATGGCGGCTCCCAGGAGCGTGATTTCGGGCACGCCGGGCACTTCTGCAGGCAGGCCGGTAACATCTGCCTTCAGCTGCACCCAAAGCGGGTTCTTCTGTCCACCCCCTACCACTCGCAGTCCCGAAAGCTTTCGGGACGCCCCCGCGCACACCTCCAGCGCCGCCACTTGCTGCCGGAGCTGGAAGCAAAGGCCCTCCAGGGTGGCGCGGACCAGCTGCCCGCGCTCGGTGACCGTGGTGAGGCCCAGACAGGTACCCCGCGCGTCGTACTTCTGGGCAGGCCCCATCCCGCGCATAAAGCTGGGCAGCACGAACACGCCGCCCGCGCCGGGCTCCCAGGCGTCCGCCTCGCCGAACATCTCCTCATAAGCGCCCTCGTTCCCGTCCCGAAAGCTTTCGGGATAGAACCGCGCACGCAGCCATTCCAGCACGCCGCCCGCGATCATCAGCCCCTGGCAGATGTACTGGCCGGGGACGGCGTGGCACTCGAAGTCCAGGCCCTGATCGTAGAACGCGGGTTCAGGGGTGAAGCGGTCCAGCAGCGCCAGGATGATCTCCCAGGTGCCCGTGATGTCTACGAGCGTGGCGGGATCGTTCACCCCGGAGCCGAGAGTGGCGATCTCGCAGTCGTGGCCGCCGGTTACCACCGGCGTGCCCGCCGGTAGACCCGTCTGCGTTGCGGCAGCGGCGGTGATCTCCCCGACGACCGTCCCCGATTCCCGCAGCGGCGCGAACAGGCCGGGATCCACGTCCACAGCGCGGAGCAGCTCGTCCGACCAGCGGCGCTCCGCAAGATCGAGAGCCATCGTCGTCGAGGCGATGGTGATGTCCGTGGCCGCCTGTCCGGAGAGCCGGAAGGCAATGTAATCCTGCATCTGGAGCCAGAGCGTGGCACGCTCCAGAATATCGGGGCGTTCCTGGCGGAACCAGAGAAGGCGGTTGAGGGTATTGATGGCGTAGTTGTGGTAGCCGGCAATCTGGTAGAGCCGCGCCGCTCCCAGGCGCGCCTGCGTCTCTTCCCGCTGCGGGCGTGTGCGACCGCAATGCCAGCTGATGAACGGGTACAACCGCTCGCCACGCGCGTCCAGGGGCACGCCATCGCAGCCGAAGCCCGTGGTGGCCACCCCGCGGATGCGGGCGTCGCCGAGAGTGGCGCGCACTTCGCGGCACGCCTCGCACACCTTGCCCCAGATCTCGTCCGCGTCCCAGATCAGCCAGCTCGGGCGCGGGTCGTGCGTCGTCTGGGGTCGGGGTCCGTTCGAGCGAGCGGCCACCGCCACCAGCTGGCCCTGCGGATCGAAGGCGCCCACCTTGATACCGGTGGCACCGATATCTATCCCTAGCAGCACATCGCCGTGCATCTTCATCCAGCCTTACCGATGGTCTCTTACTTCCCGATTTCATCGGGACCCGGGGACCTAGCGTGAGAGTCGGAGCCTACCCCTGGACAGGTGCTCTGGACCCGTTCTCACGTTCGCGTGCCGCGATGGCGCATCCTGCGCGGGGCCGGGCCGTTCCCGAAGCAGGTGTGCCCTTTGCCTGTGAAGAACCGTGCGCCAAAGACGAGTGTGCCATAAACGCAAGAGAATGGGCGCATACGCCAGAGCGGGCGCTGCGCTGGCACCGCCAGCCCTTCTGGCTTCCCGACGTTCTGGTTAAGCAGCGCAAACCGATAAAGCGGCGGTGCCCCTGCCGGCGAGCAAAGAGAGGAGACGCCCGATGCAGATCATCGTACCCGGCGCGACGGGATTCATCGGCGGCCACGTGTGCGCGGAGCTGCTCCGCGCAGGCCACGAGGTGATCGCGCTGACGCGCCGACCGGAGAGCGCCCGCGCCCGGTTGGATCCGCGCATCCGTATCCACGGCTGGGACGCGCGCGCTCCCGAGCCGCTGCTGGAGCTGATAGCGGCCGCCGACGGGGTGGTGAACCTGGCGGGCGAGCCCATTGCGGGGCAGCGATGGACGGCGGCGCACAAGGAGCGCATCCAGCGCAGCCGCGTGGAGGCGACCGCCGCTGTGGTGGCGGCGCTGCGCGCTGTGCCGCCGCGCCCGCGCGTGCTGGCGAACCCCTCCGGAGTGGGCTACTACCGGGGCCGCGGGGACGAGGAGATCACCGAGGCATCGCCGGCGGGTGATGACTTCTTCGCCGACGTGTGCCGCGAGTGGGAGGCCGCCGCGCGGGCGGCGGAGGACGTAGCGCGGGTGGTCATCCTGCGCATCGGGGTGGTGCTCGGCCGGGAGGGTGGCGCCCTGAAGGCGATGCTGCCGCCGTTTCGGCTGGGTCTGGGCGGCCCGCTGGGCAGCGGCCAGCAGTGGTTCCCCTGGGTGCATGTGGCGGACGTGGCCGGCCTGTTCCGCTTCGCGCTGGAGCAGGCGGAGGCGAAAGGCCCGATCAACGCCGTAGCGCCGGAGAGCGTGCGAATGATCGACTTCTGCCGCGCTCTGGCCCGCGTCCTCCACCGCCCGTGCTGGTTTCGCGTGCCTCAACCTGCGCTGCGGCTGGTTCTCGGCGAGATGGCGGATGCCGTGCTTGCCAGCGCACGTGTGCGGCCCGCGGCGGCGGTGCGTCTGGGCTATTCGTTCCGGTTCCCCCGGCTGGAGGAGGCGCTACGGGATCTCCTCGGGTCCGGGTAAGGGCACCACCTGGCAAGCTCAGACCGGCCTGTTCCTGGGAAAGGCCCGTAAACGAGCCCGCTCGCCCTTTATCGGCTTCCCAGCCGCCTCCAGGCGGCTTGCCAGCGGGGCAGGTCCAGCGTTCACAGAGACGACCACGAGCCAGGATGCTGCCCGTTCGTTTGGTGGAGAGGTCGATCCGCCGGCGCTAACTGAAGATACGTTTAACCACCCGGCATCGGGGTAATAATAAATTTATTATAAATACTAATGGCACTTCAGCGCAGCTAGCTTGTCGTCCGCGCCGCCGCTCAGGCGGCGGGAGGAACTTCGCTGCCCCGGTGGAAGGCGCGAATTCCGTAGACACTGCTGGTGTGCGCACGGATCGGCGTGTGGGCTTCGGTTGGCGCCCACGTTAGCCAGACGAAAGCAGGGATACGCCTGTTCTTGAAAGGAGGACGAGATGCGAATGCTTCTACATATTAAGATTCCTCATAAAGAGTTCAATGCTGCTGTACTGGACGGTAGTGCGGGACAGAAACTGCGCCGCATTCTCGAGGAAACGAAGCCTGAGGCGGTCTATTTCACCGAGTATGAGGGGCGACGCAGTGCAATCATGATCGTTGACCTGGAGGATCCGTCACAGGTTCCGACTTACGCGGAACCGTGGTTCCTTTCGTTTAACGCCGACGTCGAGTTCCATGCGGTCATGACGCCGGACGATCTCGGGCGAGCTGGGCTCGACGCGCTGGGCAAGAAGTGGGCATAGCGCTGGCTAGAAGAGCGATGAACCTGCCGCCCGGAATTGTGGTGCCGGCCTGTGGCTGGCACATCACGTTTAACCCTGGCCCCAGGTTATCGTCACGATATGGGCCCTGGTCCCAGCCGACTGCCGAGAGCCGGGATAGATAGCTTTGACAGTATCGCGGAAGTTGACCTCGAGCTCCTGGACGGGAACGCCCCGGTAATGCCCCGCCTGTCTCTACCATAGACCACGGTGGACCTGACTGGCCCGACCGACGTCCAACGCGGAGACCCGCGGCCCGGTCCAGGGGCAGGTATATCATCGACACCGAGCTGGTGCAGATGAGTCTTACAGGTAGCAGTATACTCACCTTACCGCACAACGGGCCTACAGTCCCCATAGATGTGTCCGTTCGGGAATCGCCTGGTAGGGACTCTATGGGTATGATCGTAGGCGACATTCGCGATGGCCTGGAGGGGGCGTCCAGCTTCTTCGACGTGTTCTTTGAGATAGAAGTCCGGATCCTCGATGGCACGTCCAACACGCACAATGAGGAGCCAGCGAGGGTGACAACGATCATTACCGGCCCCCGCCTTCCCCCCTTCGAGGATGCGTATAGGGGGTTCCAACCAACCGCGCTTAGGGACCCCAACGGCAACGTGGTAGGGCGGCTGCGGCATCTGCAGCATGTGCCCGTCAGGCCCTCTACCGCGAAGATCAAGCGGGAGCTCATCAAGATTGAAAAGAAGCTCGACAGGATCCTTTTCAGTCAATGGATTCCCCCCGATCCCTAAATCCAGGGCACGGAGCAGTGCCGCAAAGCGGAGGGTAGAGGCCGGTCAACGGTCAGCCCGCAGAGGATCGGTATCTATCAGCAAAACGAGGAGCGCCCCGTCGCGCGTTGGCGAGCGCGACGGGGTGCTTCCACGTACCGCCAGGCCGCAAGGGAGAGGATCACCGCTTCGGTAAGAGAACCTTCGCCCGGCGGCAGAGCTCGACGGCTTCCGCCAGGGACCCGCCAGTCCTTTAGTGGAAGATTGACACGCTATAACGTCTTGATCAAGCCTGCGTGAACACGTACAGCGGTGCGCCCTGGCAGTCGGGTGGGATGTAGAGATCCGTCACCCCGGCGGCGCGCGTAATGGCGGCGGGCGCAGGCACGCCGCGCCCGTTGCCGCGCGGGTCGGCAGCCCACTGCGCGCCGTCCGGTATCTCGAATGGCAGGCGCACGACGATTTCCCCCTGCCCTCCCCCGCTGTGGGAGACAACCACGAACCACGCCTGCCGGACGCCGTTGCCGAGCCGTGCCGCCGGGACGGACGCAAACGTCAGGTTGGCGGGCGTGGTGGTGAAGCGGTACTCGCGTCCGTTGATCGTGATGCCCTGCGTGTCCGCACCGCTGAACGCCGCGAGCACGTGGCCCGCCATTCGGAACGTCACCACCCGTTCGCCCTCATAGCTGACCCGGTACGGCCCGCAGTGCATCTCCTTGAGGGTCAGGCGCGACGGTGGCAGGACCGATTCGTCGAACTGCTCGCCCTCGGGCCGGAAGAACTCTCCCCTCCAGTTTTCCTGGACCTTGCAGTAGTGGTGCGTGATCGAGACCGCGCCGTTTGGCGACTCGCAGGCGAGGAAATCGCCCGTATTGGAGACCACTTCCGCCCAGCCGGGGCCGTCCGCCGCATACGCGCCCACCGCGCACAGAAGATGGAACAGCGTGCGCGGCGCGTCGGGTGTTGAGCCAGACTGGTCGTCGCGGGGCCGCCCGCCAAAGTAGACAAACTGCCCGCCTCTTGCGGTCGCGCGCGCCGTCGCCAGCGTGAGTGTCTGGTTGCCCAGCGCAATCGCGGCTGCCACCTCGGCATCCCGGCCCGGCTCGACCGGATAGACAAGGTCCGGCAGCAGGTGCGTCGGCACACGGAAGGCGGGAACGCCCTCCAGCGCGCCCTGGAAGGAGACCGTCGCGCCCTCGGCGTTTCTCCCCTCCCACGCGCCCTGGGCCGAGGCAATGCCGAACATCCGCTGCCAGCCTGCCGCCGCGTCCGCGCCGTCCTCGTGGTAGATGGCGGGCGGTGGACCGCTCCACAGCACCTTGCCGCCCCGCTCACCGATCTGCTCCAGCTTCTGCAGCGTCGCGCGCAGGGCCATCGGCTCGTAGAGGACGACCAGCGTCGTGTACTCGCGGTCCTTCACCCGGAAGTGGCCGTTCGGGAGCACCTGTGCCCACTCGGCGAACTTCTCATCCGTCAGGTAGTCGCAGTAGCCGTACTGCACCATCCAGCTCCCGTACCGCTCCTCAACGTGGTTGAGGTCGAGCGGGTAGAGTGCGAGCACGGGGGTCTTACGATGCTGCCAGTCCTGCACGTAGCTGCAGTACTCCCGGCGCTCGGCCAGCCCGAACGCCGCCGCTACGTCGTGCAGGCGCTGGGAGACAGGCGCGGGCATGCCCCAGTGCCCCCAGTAGCTGTACGGCACGTCGTTGAATGCGCCAAAGCTCGCTGCCAGTGCCGCGCCGTAGTAGTTGCGGTCGATGAAGCCGGCTTCGGGGTGGTCGCTGCCCATGCCGGTCAGGAAATCGCCCCATCGGAAGTAGTCATAGCAGGCGGAAATGTTCTCGCGAATGGAGGCGGACCACTCGTAGGCGGGTGTGTAGTCGTAGCGGCTGGTAGGCGCGTCCGCCGGCTTCCAGGCAGCGCTGACGTGGTCGTACGTGGGCGATTCTCCCCAGGTCGCGTGCGCGCGCGTCCAGACGCGCTGTCGCCCGAGTAGCTGCTTGCCGTACCGCTTTCCCTGGGTAAACAGGTCTACCACGTGATCGGTGAGCAGGCGGAAGTAGTCGCGGCGGAACTTCCAGGTCGCGTAGATATCGGCCGGCTGCGAACCGAAGACGTGCTGCGCCATCTCCGGCTCGCCCGCGCTGCCCGCCCCTCCCCCGTTCTTAGGAGAGGGATGAGGGCCGTGCTGCGCGAAGGCGAAGTAGACCAGATACTTCTCAAAATCGCGGTACTGCTCACCGTACCGCCGCGCATACTCCTCTACCAGCCCCGGCGTGATGTAGCGCGTATTGACCTCTGTCGGGCCGAAGTGTGTCTGCAGATCCCAGTCAAACTGAATATGCATCTCGTCCGAGTAGAAGCTGTCGTAAGAGATGCCTGCCGCCTGGTGCGCGTCCAGCACCCCGCACAGAAACGGCAGCGCATCGGGATGGAAGTAATCCATCTCCTCCACGTCGTAGACCACCACGACCAGCACGCGGTTGCGCGCCCCGACGCCGCTCGCCCGCCCGGACACGATGCCCTCCACATCGCCATAGCCCAAGCTGGTCGTCCTTGCCGTCTTCTCGTCCACCGCCAGCTGCGCAGTGTTGGAGATGTCTATAATGCTCGCCGGAGCCACCGCGTAACAGGCGCTGTCACCGATCCGCTGCTCGGAGAAGGCGAAGGCCCGCACGCTGTGCACCCGCAGCGGGACCGGCCCTTTGTTGTGAAACCACTGCCGCTGCACGTGCAGCGGCACGGCGTAACTGCCATCCGGGTTCAGCACGCCCTCCCGGAACTGGTGCGATTGGCCGCCCCGCCCCTTTTCGCGGTAGTAGGCCGGCCCCAGGTCGAGCGGCGAGAGGACGCTGGCCCCGAAGCCGATGCCGCACGCCCGCGCCGCATCGTGCAGCGCCTTGAACGTGCGGATCACCTGCGGACTGGTGGGAAAGTATTCCCGCCGGTCGCCGCCAAAGAAGAAATCGTAGGCCACGTCGATCAGTGCGCCGTCCTGCCCCGCCAGGCTCTTTGCCAAGTCCACGAAACGTGAGTCGAACGCGCGGACCTTCATGTTCGGGTCGCGTTCCAATTGCTCCATCTCTGCGTCGCTGGTGATGATGAGCACGCCGTGCGGGCTTAGCATCTGCTGCACTTCGGAGAGCACCTCAATTTGTCGTTCCATGCCTTTCTCCTATGCCGCGCTCGCGATTCCCGGCGCGAAAATGGCAAGCGCCATCCGCCGGACTTCCGTGATTCGCCGCACCGCCATCCTGCCCGCCGCCGCAGGCAATCTGCTGGATAGACAGCCTCTCGCAGACCGCCTTCACCTTATTGGACGGCAGTCAGCTATCCACCTCGATGGGCAGGCACTTTCTTACGAACTCATCGCTACGCTCAGGATCTTCAATTTCCACCCCTTCAAGCGGGCAGGCGAGGGACGGAGCGCGCGGCGCCGGGGCGGCAAGACCGCCGCTCCCCGGAAGGCGAAAGGAAAGCCGGGAGGGAGTTCCCGAGCGATGGACTCCCTCCCGGCGCAGCCGGAGAGTTACACGAGCGGTTGCTGGCGCTTACTGCTTGGGACCGAGGATCGGCCCATCACCGACCGGCACGAACCCCGGCGGTGCGGCGCCATTGTTGGCCGCACAGAACGCCTGCGCAGCCGCCGCCTGTGCGTTCACGGAAGCGATAGCTGCCGCGCTCCGGTTCAACGGCACGACCACCGTGCAGCAATCGAAGGCCACGTTGCCCGCCGCGTCGGTGGCCTTAACGACGATGAGATAGACCCGCCCATTGGCGTTTCCCTTGCGCTCGGCTCGCAGCCACAGGGTGCCCGGGGCGATATTCTTGGCGTCGGGCGAGTGGTTGCCGTCGCCGGTCGGTTCATCGTCGTCCTCATCGCTAAAGACTGCGACGGTCACGCCCGGACTGAGATCGCACTGGTCGGTGGCCGTAACCGAGAGCCCTACGTTCACCAGGTTGTGGTTGGGCGGCCACAACTGCGTGCGGAGGGTTCTGCACGTAACGACCGGCGCCTCCCTGTCCTCGACAGTCACGGTAAACGAGCACTGCGAGGTGTTGCCGCTGGCATCCGTCGCTGTGCACGTCACCGTCGTCGTCCCCACCGGGAAGGCGGACCCGGAGGGCGGGTCGCAGACTACCGTAGGGCTCGGATCGCAGATGTCCGTCACCGTGGGCGGCGGGTAGTTCACCACCGCCGAGCACTGGCCCGGATCCGTCGGCACAACGATGTCAGCCGGGCAGATAATGGTCGGCGGCGTCGTGTCCACCACGGTTACCGTCGTCTCGCAGCTGTCTGAACCCCCCTTCCCGTCGTCCACGGTGAGCGCGACGGTGTGGGTGCCTAACGTGTAGGGAAGGGTTAATATTATGAATACAACTGTTGGTGGGCCAGACCCCGGGACGGAGAAAGGAGTGGAAGACCCGCCATCCACAGTCAAGGTCCCCGTCAGCGCATCCCCATCCGGGTCTTCCACCGCGAAAAAGAGTGACACAACAGTGCCCGCGTGGGATTCGCACTCCACGGTGACCGGGGCGGGGCAGGTGGCTGTGGGCGGCAGGTTTGGCGCCAGCGCCACCCCGGTCGGCCGGACGATATTCGGGGAGGTGATGGAGGTCAGCGCCGCACCAGTGCTCGCGTCACAGACCCTCAACGCGCCGGGCTCGGACCCGTACAACTTGCTGCCGTTCGGGTGCAGCGCCATCTGATCGATGCCGAAGAAATCCAGCCCGAAGAACAACGACGGGGCGGTGACGTTGATCGTAAACAGCGGCGCGGGGGCCAGCGCACCTGTGGCGGAGTTGTAGTCAAAGACATCAACCTTGCCGGTCAGGCCGCCCGAGTCGTGGCTCCGCGCATAGACACGATCTCCCGCCGGGTTGACCAGACCGGAGACGCCCGTGCCGGTGCCCGTCCGAGCGCGGGTGTCCATCGAAGTAAGCCCCGGCATAGTAAACGAGTGAATCTGGCGCATCGTATGATTAATAATTATATAAGATATATCACTATTTGCGCAGAAGGCACCATTTGGCCCTGCGAAGAAACCCACACTATCGCTAAACAGCACTTCACCCGTGTCTGTTAAGGCTCCAGCACCATCTATAGTGAGTCGTCGTACGTTTTCGGTACTGTTCGATGTGACCAGCACCGCACCGCCACTGCACACCTCCACCGAATTGCAGCCGGTGCCGAGCGCGAAGGTGCCGATCTGCGCCCGGGCGGCAATGTCAACGACTGCGATCGGTTGAACCGCGGATCCATCACATACCTTGTTAGAGGAGTTATCCGCCACCATGTCGAGCGCGCCGGCAACGGCAGGCCCCGCGTGGAATACCATTACTAGCAGCAGAACCCATATTATTCGGAAAAACCTGCTGCCTGATATCCTCTGTTGGCGCTTCATCGGTTGCTCCTTCCTGAAGTGGCTGGCTTGGGAGGCGAACAGCGCTCCTGCGGGCGTGGGGTGCTTCTAGGATGACCACATGGGCGATTACATATTTATTCCCCCAGCGCAGCCTAAAGTAAACCATAATGCGATCCAGTCCCAAGCGTTACTTTAGCCGCTTCCGTGGGCGTCTGGGGGGCAGGTAGTACGGGGCGCCCTGTAATCGGCGGTTAGTGGTCTCTGCGTAGTTGTTTGAGATCTTTGAGGAACCTCAAGCAGCGCCTACCCTCTCCTCGTCCCAGCGCTGATTCGCCCTAAAGGGGAACAGGCCCCGCCTACCAGGATCGCGGCCTGGTGTGCGCGTCGCCGGATGGGCGCCCGGTACGCCCCGAATGGTTGACCAAGGGCGTTCGCGTGTATGTCCTCCGGGGATCACGTCGGACCGCTACAGCCATCGCCCGCCGGGGCTGCCGGAGGCGGCGCGGTGGGTGAACGCCGTTCTGCAAACCGCGTTAGCGGGACTACAGTAGGGGCGAGGCCGCGAGAAAATGCCTGCCGCCCCTGATCCGGGACTTACGGAGCCGGATCAGGGGCGGTTTCGTGCCTGGATGGGGAAGTGGAGGGACGAACCATACCCGAACTCGTCTATCGTCGCCCCCTGGAGGCTTACCGTCGCCCATCTTGGCTCCGTACGCTGCTGTTCGCTCCGCGTTGGCAGTGACCCTGACCGCCTGCCCAGCGGCTAGTCTGACCGCCAAGTACCATCCGCTCGCCCAGTGGGAACGCATCCCGCATACCCTATACTACCATCGCTCGTCCCGCACGAGAGGATACGGGCATTCGGGTGCCAGGCCAGTCAGAAAAGGTGGGAGCCCGACACGTCGTCTGATCCAGGTATGCACGCAGTCGCGCTGCTAGCCTGGCCTGAATGGAAGCACGGTATGCGGCTCTGGACGCTCATCGCCTAACTCGCTTGCCCAGGACTGCGGCTCGTCCTTCACGTAGTATCGCACGTTCGTAACCACGGTGTGCTTGCGGAAGAGAAGCGCCAGCTTTAGCAGCAAGCCCGACTGGTTGTGCAGCAGCTTGGTCCACCAATGGGGAGTTACGAACTCCGGGATCACTACGGTCACAATGTCGTCGTCACGTTCGCTGTCCACCTCGGCCAGGTAGCGCAAGACCGGCGCGACCAGGGCGCCATTCGGTGAGGGCAGGACAACCAGGGGGACATCCCCCACCCATCGCTGCCATCGCTCCTGGACGCGCGCTGTCCGCGCTGGCTCTGTCTCCACGTAGACCGCGCGGACGTGAGGGGAGAGGGATCGCGCATAAGCCAGCGCCTGCATGACGCCCCGGTGTACGTCTGGGATCAGCAGCACCACCGTGTGGCGGAAGGGAGCGATAGGCCGATACCGCTCCATGGAGAGCTGATCCGCCACCTCCTGGTAGTGCCGGTGGATCTTGAGGAACAGCAGCACGAGCATAGGGATCAAGATCACGATGAGGAACGCGCCGCTCGTGAACTTCACCGCCGCGATAACGATGAGCACCACGCCGGTCACCAGGGCGCCGGTTCCGTTGATCAGGATCCCTCGTCGCCAGTCGCCTTCTCGCCTTCTCCACCAGCGCACCACCATTCCGGCCTGGGACAGAGTGAACGACAGGAAGACACCGATCGCGTAGAGCGGAATGAGGTGGTGCGTGCTCGCGCCGAATACGACCAGTAGCGCCGAGGCGAGTACCGCCAGGAGGATGATGCCATTCGAGAACACCAGGCGGTCACCGATGTTGGCCATCTGACGCGGCAGAAAGCGGTCGATCGCCAGCAAGCGGGAGAGCCTGGGGAAATCGGCGAAACTCGTATTCGCGGCCAGAATCAGGATCAGAGCCGTGGCTGCCTGGATGGCATAGTACATCGGTGTCGCGTAGCCGAAGACGGCGATCGCCACCTGGGACACCACTGTATGGCGATGTGTCCCTTCGGCGGGATAGGGCACTGCATGGGCACGATGAGCGAGATACGTGAGGCCGAGGAAGAGCGATACGAGGATGATGGCCATCCAGGTAAGGGTTCTCGCCGCGTTCCTCGCCTCGGGAGGCCGGAAAGCAGGTACCCCGTTGCTCACGGCCTCGATACCTGTCAGGGCGGCGCAGCCCGAGGCGAAGGCGCGCAGGTAGAGGATCGGCATGAGAACCGTGGCACCGATCTGCTCGTGCGCAGTGAGCGGCGGGTTGAACTGGCCCGGTAGCATCAGCGTGCCCGTCAGCGACTTCCACACGCCAACCACGATCAGACTGGTCAGCATACTGATGAACGCGTAGGTTGGGATCGAGAACAGAATGCCCGACTCTCGCACCCCCCGCAGATTCGCCAGCATGATGAGCGCCACAAGGCCGACCGCTAACGCCACGGCGTGCGGCGCCAGGCTCGGCACCGCCGAGGTGATCGCCGCCACCCCCGCAGCGATGCTCACCGCCACGGTCAGCACGTAGTCGGTCAGCAGCGCCGCTGCTGCCGTCAACCCGGGCAGGAGTCCAAGGTTCTCCTTGGATACAGTATAAGCACCCCCTCCTTGGGGATAGGCGTGGATGGTCTGCCGATAGGATACGGTGACGATAAGCAACAGAACCGAGATCGCCAGCGAGATCCAGACCGCAGCCCCCAACGAGCCCGAGATGCTCGCGGCGAGCACGAGGACCAGCAGGATCTCTTCCGTTGCGTAGGCGGACGAGGAGAGCGCGTCGGAAGCGAAGACAGGCAGTGCAAGGAGATTGGAGAGGCGCTGGTGGGCCAACCGTTCGGTACGCAGCGGCGTGCCGAAAACTAGGCGACGCCACAGGCTAGGCATATGTCGGCTCCTCATAGCGCGCGGCAATCGTCGGGATGGGCACGGAATGGCGCGTAGCCCACGGGCAGGCAGTCAGACCGGGCCATCCTGGCGATGAGCGCCGAGAAGCTACTGCGAACGGGGACAAGAAGGTATCAAGAGAGGCGCAGCTGGCATCAAGAATATATCAAGATGCGGCGTGTGGCAAAGGGGACCGGCAGCCCGATCGCCCGAGTCACAGCAGGGCGTGGAAGGCTCAGACGTCGGTGCGAAAGCGATAGCCAACCCGCGGCTCGGTGTGGATGAACCGCGGCCGGGCGGGGTCCCGCTCGATCTTATTGCGGAGGTTGGCGATGTGGACGCGGAGAGTATGCGTGTCTTCAGCGTACTCCACGCCCCAAATGCGGGTGAGGAGCTGCCGATGGGTGAGCACACGGTCAGCATTCAGCACGAGTTCGCGGAGCAGGTCGTACTCCGTCGGGGTCAAGTGGACTTCCCTGTCGTCGAGGGTGACCTTCCGGCGGACGAAATCGATGGCGAGGCCATCGAAGGACAGGGACGGCACCGGTGGCTCGTCGGTGCTGCCCATCCGACGGAGCACCGCCCGGATGCGAGCCAGCAGCTCGCCGATACTGAACGGCTTGGTCAGGTAATCGTCGGCCCCCAGATCGAGCGCCCGGATCTTGTCGGCCTCGCCCTCCCGGACCGAGAGCACGATAATCGGGACCTTGCTCCACTCCCGGAGCTGTCGGCAGACCTGGAAGCCATCCAGGCCCGGCATGGCCAGATCGAGAATCACCACGTCAGGTGAGTGGAGTGCCGCCAGATCCAGCCCCTGTTCACCGTTTTCCGCCAGGGTGACGCTGTACCCGTTGCTTTCCAGGCCGGCCCGAAGCGCCCGCCGGATCTGCGGTTCGTCGTCTATGACCAGGGCTCTCGTCACTCTCCGGCTTCTCCTGTGTGAGGGAAGCAGGGCGGCTGGATGGGAAGACGGATCTCGAAAGCGGCGCCGCCGCCCTCGCGGTTACGGGCGGTCAGGGCCCCATGGTGCGCCTCGACTAGCCCCCGGCATACCGCCAGCCCGATGCCGACCCCCGGCAGGGCAGACTCCCGCAACGCGGGAGCGCGGTAGAACGGCTCGAATATCCGGTGTTCCTCACCGCGAGGCAACCCCGCACCGCGGTCCAGGACCTCCAAAACGACTTCACCACCTTCTTGGTGTACCCGTAGCTCGACAGGGCTCCCCGAAGGCGAGTACTTGAGTGCGTTTTCGAGCAGGTTGCGGAGCACCTGCACTATTTGGGTTGGGTCAAGCCACACCTCCGGAATCGCCGGACGGAGACAGACCTGGATCCTCCGGTTCTCGTCGCGGCTGAACGACCCCAGGGCGGTGCCCACCAGTTCCTCCAGTGGCGTGGGCTCCCGCTGCGGCCGCCATGCATCCGCTTCCAGGCGGGACAGCGCCAGGATATTGCCGACGATCCGGTTCAGCCGATCGGCCTCTTGATCGATGCCCTCCAGCAACTCTCGTTGGGTGGCGGCATCCAGTGGCTGTCCGTCCTGCAGCAGGCTACTGACGCTCGCCTTGACGCCCGCCAGAGGGCTTCGGAAGTCGTGGGAAACCATAGAGAGCAGGGCCGTCTTGAGCCGGTCTGCTTCGGCGAGAGCCTTCGCCGCAGTTTCAGCCCGCGCCAGTCGGTCACGCTCCAGCACCACGGCGGCGTGGTTCGCCAGTGATTCCACGACGCGCTTCTCCTGGTAAGACACCCCAGAGCCCTTGGCGAACACAAGGTAAAGAACCCCGAGGACCCGGTGCTCCGCAGTGAGGGGAAGGTAAGCCTCCTCGGACCGCCCGTCACGAGGTAGCGCCTTCGCCCCGGGGAGCCGGTCGCCATCCCAGGCCACGGGCTGTCCCTGGTCGAGCACGAATTGGAACGCCGTGAGGACCGGACCCCCGGCGACCTCTGGCAGCGTGCCGCCACGTTCACAGCTAACCACCACGCAGGGTGATCCGCCAGCGTCCGGAGTGATGATGGCGCCCGCTTCGAGGGGAACGACCTCGCCGATCCGGCGCAGGACTTCGGCGAGGGCTCGGTCGCGGTCGACCTGCGAAGCCACCGCCCAGCTCGCCTGAGCGAGCGCAGCCGTCTCACGTTCCCGTCGCCTCGCTTCATCAGCCCGTGCCCGCAGGAGGGCGGTCAGGTGGCCTGTGACCGTCGCCGTGATCAGGAACATAATGAGCGCAAGCCATTCCGCTGGGTCCCCGACCGTCAAGGTGCGGTGTGGCTGGACGAAGAACCAGTCGAACGCCAGAAAGGAGAGGATCGAGGCGAGGATCGCGGGCCCGCTCCCGAAGAGAAGCGCCGCGCCGATGACCACCAGCAGGTAGAGCATCGACACGTTCGCGATCCGGATGGCACCGGGGATGAAATGGATGGCGCCGGTCATGCCGGCGACGCTAGCAACGGCAGCGGCATAGCCCGCAAGCGTGTGCTCCCACGTGCTTGTGGTGGTTCGCGGACTGGTCTCCATGCGCCTCATACCGTCCCCGCCTTCGCCAGAGCGCAGATGGCCTGGCTTCCACCCGAAGATCCGCCAAAGTCGCCAAACTACCGAGAACTGCTCGAACAAAGCCAGTGCGACCCCACGTCTGCGCAACGGGATCCGCGTCGCCAGACTCTAGACCCCGAGTGATTGTACACCGTGTCGCAGCCGTCTTCGCACTGTGCCATGCTGGCCTGAAGCACACGCCTGCCGTGGGGGCGCAATCCCGCCGACGACCTCCAGCCAGATGGGCGCAAGGGACCGACTAAGCCGGAGGAGTCCGCAGGGCATTCGGGGCTCTGGCGGCAAGGGACTCCTGCAGCCTCGATAGGCAGCGGTAGTGGTCAGCATACCTGTGGCATGGGGTTGCGGGCGCGCGGAGGACAGGAGCGCATCCCGCCCGTGGGAACCCTGTGGAGGCACCCAGCGCCGGCGACAGGTACCCTCTGGCCGCCCGGGGGTACCACACGGGGGGTGCCTCCCGGCCGGATAGGCCGTTTCTCGGGCGTCTACGGGGTTTGTGATGGAGCAGGCGGACCTCCCTACTGTGGTGGCGCCGGCGGCCACTGGTTATCCGGATCGAAGGAGCCTGCGCGGGTCTCCTGTTCCCGGCGAGCGGGTCCCGATGAAATCGGGATCGGCCTACTCTCAAGGAATCGGGCGCGACTCTTCTTGGAGAAGCCGGACCCTGTGCGGCGCCAGGGGCGCACCCCCACTTTCGTCGAAGATCGATGGGGACAGGGATTGTCAAGGCTCGTGTTGTAGAATGACATGGATTTATCATCAAATTACCGGGACTATGGATCTTCGCAGCCTCGTCGATCTCCCGACCCTCCCGGTGCGGATTACCACCCGCGCCGTGGACCCCGTATGGCTGCCCCCCAACCCCGGCAGCACGCTGCGGGGCGCCTTCGGCGCTGCTTTGAAAGCCCTCGTCTGTGTTCGCCCCGACCTGCCGCAGTGCGCGCCTTGCCTACTGGTGGAATCCTGCGCCTACTCCTATCTGTTCGAGACGCGCGCGCCGGCCGGACAGCCCGGCACGGAGGGGTTCGAGACACTGCCGCGCCCGTACGTCATCCGTAGCGCCGTGGGAGAGCAGTTCGCTGATCCAGGCAGCCTACTCACGTGGTGTGCGACCCTCATCGGACGGGCGATCGAGCACTTTCCCTATTTCGTGCTCGCCTGGAGGGAGATGGGCCAGCGTGGTATTGGGCGCGGTAGGGGCCGGTTTGATCTGCAGCAGGTCGAGGCCCTGAATCTGGATGGCAGCGTGACGGAAACCCTCTATGATCGAGAGAGCAATCTCGTACGGATCCCGACGGCAGTGGTTGGCGGTCCCCAACTGGACGACTGGGTCACCGCACGCGCAGATCGGGGGACGTGCGCACCCGAAGATCTGGAGGTGCGCTTTCTCACCCCCACGTTGCTGAAGTACCAGGGTAAGCCGGCGCTGGCGCCGGACTTCCATATCCTGTGGCGAGTGCTTCAGCGCCGGCTTTCTCTGCTGCGACTGGCGCACGGAGCAGGCAGGCCGGACGTGGATTTTGCGGAAAGCATCCGCCAGGCAGAAGCGATTCCGCTTACCCGGTGGTCGGCGCGAGAAGTAACCTGGAATCGCTACTCGCGCCGCCAGGATCAGCGCGTGCCGATGCGCGG
>JACQGL010000110.1 GCA_016199525.1 Armatimonadota bacterium | reverse complement strand
GCCCGGTATAACGCCTTCATCGAGGGGCGCCCGATCGAACGGGACATCCTGTACAGCCTGATCGGCACCGGTTTTGTCCTTGCCCTCTACGGGGTGGTGGTACTGGCGCTGCACCTGAACGGGCAGGCTTCCTTTCTCAGCCTGGTCTCCATCCTGGCGGCTGCCATCATCTCCCACGCGCTGTATGATAGCGGCCGCATGGCCCTAGACCGCCTCTTCTACCAGGGGCAGTTGCGCCAACTGCGGGCCAGCCTGCGGGCATTGGCCCGCGAGGCCGGCACCGGCCAGGATCTGCCCGGCCAGCTCCAGGCGACCCTGGGCGCCCTGTGCCGCACGCTCCATATCCAGCAGGGCTTCGTGGCCCTGCGCAAACAGGACACCTATGTGGTAGAGGCTGCAGAAGGAGCCGGCCCGGTGGGCCGCACCTTCCCCCTGCAGGCGCTGGAGGCTACCGAGAGCGTGGCGCTGCCCCGCCCCGGCGCGGCACTGGTGGGGGGGGGAGCCCCCCCGCTTCAGGATATGGCCCTGTTGGTGCCCCTTTCCGCTGGCGGTATGCAGATCGGCGCCCTGGCGCTGGGGGCCAAAGCCTCCCACCGGCCTTACAGCGAGGCAGACCTGGAGCTGCTGGAGGACCTGGCCGACCAGATGGCAACGGTGATCCACGTCTGGTATCTACAGGAGGAGAACGCCGCAATTATCAACGAAATGGTGGCCGCCTTCCACGAGCGGGAGCGCGCCTTGCAGCGGCAGATGCAACAGATGATGGCTCAACGTGCAGAGGAGGTCTGGCCTGGCGCATCCGGGACCAGTGAGGAAGCCCTCGCTGGCCTGGTGGAAGAGTGCCTGCGCCAGATCCACGATTTCTCCTATCTCGGGGAGCACCCCATGGCCGGGCTGCAGGCGGTGGCGCAGCGCCTGGACCACCGGCCGCCCGAACCGGTCACCCACATAGACCGGGGCAAGGCCCTCAACCAGGTCCTTTTGCTGGCGCTGCACAAACTGCGGCCTGCCGGCGCCGAGCCGAAGGCAGAGGAGGTGCCCTCGCGAGAGTGGCACCAATACATCATCCTCCACGATGCGTATGTGCGCAAAAAGCTCACCCGGGAGATTATGGGCCGGCTCTACATCAGCGAGCCCACCTTCCACCGCACGCGCCGCCGCGCGATTCGCAGCGTCGCCAAAGCATTGCGGGAGATGGAACAAGTGTGACAGTTTTTGACAGTCCGTAATATGCCATTGACAGGCCCCTCTATAGTTCAATAGATAAAGAACTGTAGAGGGGCTGTTTATTTTTTGAGTTATTGTCTGATATCTACCAGCCAGATTTGGCTTTCTCCAGGAGTAGAAAAGAATGAACAGGGACCGGCAGCAACACCGTACACAATTATTCACTTTGCAGCTATGGGCTGAAGAGGTAGGGCCAGGCCAGGCCGTCTGGCGCGGCAAAGTGCAGCACGTGTTCAGCGGCCAGACCCGGTCCTTCCGGGATTGGGACGCGCTGGTTGCCCACCTGCAGAAAATGCTGTCGCAGATTGCCGAGGAGCCGGCCGGACCTCGGTTGTAGCACAATTTTGCAAATTGTGCCGTGCACAGCTCGCAGAGCTTGGCGCTCTCAAGGTAAGGAGTATCACTTATGACTGTCACATTGACCCGCCGGGAATTTCTGAAATTCTCGTTAGTCGTCACCGGACATATGGCCGTGGCCGGCTGGGGGGCGCCACACTGGCTGAAAGGGAGCTTTGTGCCCCTGCCCGCCAACTCCAGGGGCGACCTGGCCGGCAGTTGCCTGGCGCTGGTGCAAAGCCCCTGGCTTGGCATGGCCGCCCTGGGCGACAACACTATGCCCGATCCCAACAAGGGCAATCATCTGCGCTGGGGATTCGAGCCGCTGCTGGGCTTCCCGGCCGGCGGCTTCGACCTCTACCGGCGGCCCCATTACGAGGGCCAGCCGGTGTGCGTCATCCTGCAAGGCTATGCGAGCAACCAGGTCCTGGGGCAGCGCATCACCCTTGGCGAGCTGCTGCTGGCCTCTACCGCCGATATCCGGCTGGTCGAGTTGGTACCGGACAACGGCGCCCCCGAGATTGACCTGCGGGGCGGGCCGCCCCTGGCGATCTGGCCCCGCGAAGTCTGCCACCGGATGCGGATTGGCGTGGTGGATTTCCACCCCGCCGGCGGCACCATTCAGGCCACGGCCTACGATGGGGATGTACTGGTGGCCTTTGCCCGGAGCGTGGCCTCGAATAAAATCCAATATCTCGAGGTGGCCGCAGACCGCATCGACCGGGTGATCATCCACCCTCCCGGCGAGGGGATGAAGGGTGTGCTGGCCCAGATCTGTTATACCACCGTGGCCGGCGATGTGTGCCAGGGACAATTCGCCTGGACCAGGCTGAACAAGGAGCCGGTCTGCCTCCCCCTGAGCGACGCCAGCTATCCCTGCCCATCCAAACCGGCAACGCCCGCCGATGAATGGCCGGCTGCCCGCCGCCGTATTCCGCCGGATACGTGGGGCCAGTTTGGCCCGCCGAACTTCACCGACCTGCGGCAGAGCCTGGCTCTCATCTATAACCCGGATGATACGCCGCTGCCGGCCGACCCGGCAGAGATCTGCCCGCCCCCCTCGAGCGACGACGAGGTCCCGGCCCTGGCCCAGGACCCCCTGGGCATGGTCCTGCTGGCTGCCCTGGAGCCTCCTATCGCCCGCATGCTGGGATTATATTGGATCGATGGGACCCATTATGTCGACCAGGGGCTGCAGGCAGTGGCGCCCGCGGCGGTTGGGAGCGCCTGCGACTATCTGCTCGTGGCCCACTACCCGGCCACGGCCGCCAGTGCCGACGCCTGCGACGGCTGGGATGGCGATGCTGCCGGTAGCAGCATCAGCGGCAGGGCCTTCCACGGGCCGCTGACCTATGATACGGTGGTCCCACTATCGGTGGTTAACCGCCGCATCGACGCCTTCAGCACGAACCGGGCTCTCTCCATCCCTGACAATCAGGGCAAGCCCCTGCGACTTACCCTCCCCGAGGCGGCCCAGGCGGTGGAGCTATACGTGGACCTGCCCGACGCCGCAGCGCGGGCCATCGCCCGGGCCTACTCCCACGGCGTCGAGGTAGACACCGCCATCCGCCCGGCTTCGATCAACGGCCCCACGGTCCTGCTGCTGGTAGCCGAGTCCATCGACGCGGTCGAGCTAGAGGGCCGCAATCTCTACCTGGCTAAGAGCTGCTACTACACCAGCTACCTGCCCGGCGGGGACATGGGCTTCATCGTTTACAACGTGGCCCTGGGTGAGCCGCCCGTTTTACCGCCGCCCGGCTATCTCCACAGCGATCCGTTGCCGGTCCTCACCCGACAGGACCCGGAGTGCGACCCGGTAACGGGCCAGATGGCCGCCGGTTTGCGCTGGGAGCGGGACCTGGCGGGCGGCGGAATTTTGCCCGGCGGCGCGGTGCTCTACAACCTGGAACGCCAGGGGCTGGGAAACGGCAACGCCCCCGGCGCGGTGAAGCCGGGAGCCTGGCTTCCCGTCCAATCCAACATCCTGGTGATTCCCGACCCGCCCGAGGCCCGGTGCGAACCCTTCGAAGCCCTGCCCGGCTGGCCGGATTCGCGGCCAGACGCCATCGACGCGCCGCCCGAGGAGCCGCAGCAGCGCTGGTATGCCTACCGGGTGCGGGGCATCGACATCTTCGGCCGCCGCAGCGCCAACCGCGAGGCGGCGCCCATCGACCTGACGGATAGGGTCCCGCCCCCGCCCCCCGCCGATGTGCGCGCCAGATACCTGGACCCCGCCGATCCCTACCTGGCGCCCGACGAGCACGCCTGGATTCATCCAGCCAGTGGGGCCCCCCCTCGCCATGGCCTGCGGGTTGGCTGGCGCTGGACGGCCAACCTGCAGGAACAGGCCCCCGACGTAGCCCAATTCCGGGTCTACTTCAAGGCCGGGCGGCTCAACGTGGTGTTAGGAAACATCACCTCGGTAGGGGCGCCGGACGCCAGCGGCCACGTGCAGGTGGCGACCGATGTGGCCGCCGCCAGCCTGCTGGCGGGCGACGTCCCCGATGCCTTCCAGGGTGAATTCCTGTCCCAAGAGGTGCATCTATACCAGGTGGTGGCCAGCGGCTCGGCCGGCGGCAATCTGACCCTGACCCTCAAGCGGGAAAGGTGGATGCCGCCCGATGTGCCGGGCCTGGAGATCGAGGCGCCGGAGCTGCAGCCCATTCCGGTCCCCGGCCCCTTCAGCCTGTCGGTCCGCCCGCCCAGGGACCTCTCCGGCCGGCTCACGGCGGTCAGCCTGGCCGAGTTCAGCGAGGAGATGTGGGTCGAGACCGATATGCGCTACACCGGCGCCGCCAACGCCCTGGCCGGGCTGAAGCTGCGCCAGGGGGGGCGCCTGTGGCAGATCTTCGGCAACACCACCGGCTGGAAATTCGCCATCTACCTGCGGCCGCGGGACTGCGAGCCGGTAGTTCCCACCCAGGGCGAGGGCTTTCTGGTGGTGGAAGCCGACGGGGTGACGCCCCACCGGCTGGATGGGGGCAACCCCCACGCCCGCGACTACCGTGATCCGCTCCAGTGGGAGGAGCGGCTGCATCTGGAGCCCCGGACCCACGAGCCCACCGGTCTGATTACGGCAGTGGCGGATAACGGCGACGGCACCAGCACTCTCACCACCAACGCCACCCTGGATGACCCATCGGGCCACTACCTGGGCGGGGAGCTGCAGGTGGGCGCCTATACCTGGCCGGTCGTAGGCCACACCGCCGGCAGCAACTTCCGGCTTACGGTGCTGCACAATCGGCGCGACCGGCTGGCCGGGACCGTAGACCGGGCCGGGCCTGCCGTGGGCGCCACCTTCACCTACTGGCCGGACATCGTTATCCCTCTGGGCAGCCCTCTGGCTATCCCGCCCGGCCAGCCGGCGGCCTATGCCGCCGTGGGAGTGAGTGCCGCTGACAACAAATCCTACGTGGCGGACGTCTGGCCCAAGACCAACGGCGGCCAGCACGGCAACGAGAGTGCGGTCTCGCCGCCGGCGATCATCGCGCGGGTGGACCGCAGCGCCCCACCGCCCCCCGAGCCCAACACCGATGTGCTGATGGCTACCCCGGCCGACTTCTACAGCCGCTCCTTCTTCACCGTGCGCTGGGCCAAAGGCCCTGATTCCAGCCTGCGCTACCGGGTGTACCGCGCCCTGGCCAACCCGGACGGCAGCGAGCCGCCCCTGGACCGCTACCACCTGATCACGCCGGAGCCACTGCAGCCGGCAGACCATCCCGACACCGCCGAGCCGGGCCACCCTGCCGACCCCCTCCTGATGGCTTACCGGGACACTCTGGACGGCAGGTCCCGGAGCCGCTACTACTACCGGGTGCGGGCGGTCAATGGGGCGGGCACACCCGGCGCCTGGAGCCTGCCCACCGGCCCGGTGGCCTGCCCCGACGTCACGCCGCCCCGGGCCCCGGTGATTACCAGGGTCCTGGGAGGGGACCGGCAGATCACCCTGCGCTGGGCCTCGAACCGGGAGCCGGACCTGGCCGGGTACCGCCTGTACCGCGCCGATAGCCAGGAGGCGGCCCGCGATCTGCGGCTGATGGCCCTGCGGTACACGGAGCCGGTGCCGGCCGGCGACCCGGCCGCCCGGCCGGCCGAGATCACCTTTGTGGATGATACGGCCCTTCCTTATACAGATACCTTCTACCGCATGGTGGCCGTAGATGCGGCCGGAAATATCTCCTCCCTCTCCCGTGCGGTCGCCGGTCGGGCCTTCGACCAGTCTCCACCCGGGCCGCCCACCTGGCAGAGGGCCGTCTGGGTAAAGGTAGATGCAGCAGGAGGCGTGCATCCCTGGAGTGCGGCGGTGGAGCCTTACAGGCCAGCTACCCTGCTGGCCTGGTACGTGGGCCAGGCCCCCATCAAGTCTCTGGTGCAGCGGCGGGCGGCAGACGGCGGTGGTTGGGGC
>JACQGL010000108.1 GCA_016199525.1 Armatimonadota bacterium | reverse complement strand
CGCTGAAGGCCCGACCCATGGGAAAACGGGGTTGATGTTTTCAGGGCCCGACCAGCCGGAGTTCCAGGCTCAGGTCGAGGGCGCGGCTGGAGTGCGTTAGCGCGCCGATGGAGATGAAGTCCACGCCTGTTTCCGCCACCGCGCGCACGTTCTCTTCCGTGATGCCGCCGGAAGCCTCGGTTAGCGCGCGTCCACGGCAGAGAGCGACCGCCTCGCGCAGCCGGTCGAGGGGCATATTGTCGAGGAGGATCGCCTCCGCACCGGCGGCGAGGGCCTCCTCCACCTGCGCCAGCCGCTCCGCTTCCACCTCTATGCGCGCCAGGTGCGGGGCGAACCGTCGCGCGCGCTGCACGGCAGTGGTTACCGACCCCGCCGCCGCGATGTGGTTGTCCTTGATCAGGATGCCATCCGAGAGGCCGAACCGGTGGTTGGCCCCGCCGCCGCACCGGACGGCGTACTTGGCAAGCAGGCGCATCCCGGGGATTGTCTTGCGCGTATCCAGAATGCGAACGCCGCTCCCTGCTACCAGCTCCACGAACCGCCCCGTGCGGCTGGCAATGCCAGAGAGGTGCTGCAGGAAGTTGAGGGCCACCCGCTCGGCGCTGAGGATGCCGCGCACGGGACCCACCACCCGCGCCACCTGCGCTCCCGCCGCCACGTGGTCGCTATCGCGGACGGCAGCCTCGAATCGCAAGGCGGGCTCTACCACGTGAAACACGCGCGCGGCCACCGGTAGCCCGGCAACGATGCCCGCCTCCCGCGCGACAATCTCCCCTTCGCCCACGACGTGCGGGCCCACAGTGGCCAGGGTGGTCAGATCGCCCGCGCCCAGGTCCTCCTCGATCGCCGCCCGGATCAGGTCGTCCACCAGGCTTAACGGGAGATAGAACTCCGGCATCGCCGTGCTCCAGTGCTGGCGTGAGTACGTTGGCAGGTTGGCCCGCTGGAACTTACCCGCCGGCAACGTGCAACCCTGTAACGGCATCACTCCAGCACGATATTGTCAATCAGACGGGCCTGACCCACATAGGCCGCCACCGCCACCACCACTGGCTTCTCGATCCATTCCACTGGCGCCAGGGTGGCAGCGTCGCGGACTTCCACGTAGTCGGGGCGCACCAGCGGCTCGCTCGCCAGCGCTGCCAGCACCGCCTGTGCCAGTTCCGCCGGGTCGCGGGCCCCCTGCGCGCGCCGGGCGCGAGCGGCCAGCAGGCCCCGGTAGAGGGCGGTGGCGGCCCGGCGCTCGGCGGGCGAGAGGTAACGGTTCCGGCTGCTCATCGCCAGACCATCCGGCTCGCGCACCGTGGGCAGGGGCACGATTTCGACCGGCATGTCGAGGTCCCGCACGAGCTGCTGAACGACGCGCAGCTGCTGGAAGTCCTTCTCCCCGAAGTAAGCGCGATCCGGCTGGACGAGATTGAGCAGTTTGGCGACTACCGTGGCCACGCCGCGGAAGTGGCCGGGCCGGCGGTCGCTGCATAGCCCGCGAGACAGACCCTCCACCTCCACATACGTCTGGAAGTCCGGTGGGTAGACCTCCTCCGCAGCGGGCGCGAACAGCAGATCCACGCCCACACCGGCAGCGGCGGCGCAATCGCCGGCGAAGTCATGGGGGTAGCGCGCCAGGTCCTCGCCGGGGCTGAACTGGGTAGGGTTAACGAACAGGCTGACGACGACGAAACCGCACTCCTGCCGCGCGCGGCGCATCAGCTCCAGGTGGCCCTCGTGGAACGCGCCCATGGTCGGGACGAAACCCACGCGCTGCCCTGCACGGCGGGCAGCGGCAACACGGGCGCGTACTTCTTCCCTGCGGGTTACTACTTCCATCGGTTACTTCCGCTCCGGCGTCTCCGCCAGGGCGGGCGCGGAGAACGAGTGTTCGCCCGCGGGGAATTCACCTGCGCTCACCTCGCGCACATAGGCGGCAATCGCCCGCTCCACCTCCGCGCCCATCTGCGCGTACCGCTTCGCGTGGCGGGGCGCGAACCAGTCGAACAGGCCCAGCATGTCGTGCAGCACCTGCACCTGCCCGTCACAGTGGGGCCCAGCGCCGATACCAATGGTGGGGATCTTCAGGGCGCGGGTGATCCGCGCTGCCAGCTCGGCGGGGATCAGCTCCAGCACAAGCAGGCCGGCGCCCGCGTCCTGGAGCGCCAGCGCATCATCGAGCAGCCGCTGCGCGGCGGCCGGATCCTTCCCTTGAACGCGGTAGCCTCCCAGTTCGTGCACGGACTGGGGCGTCATGCCGATGTGGCCGACGACGGGGATGCCCGCCCGCGACAGCCGGTGCGTCAGGCCGACCACCGGCGCGCCCCCCTCGATCTTGATGGCGTGTGCGCCCCCCTCTTTCAGAAAGCGACCGGCGTTGCGGGTTGCTTCGTCCTCATTCACCTGGTAGGAGAGGAACGGCATATCGGCGATGAGCAGCGCCCGCCGCGTGGCCCGCGCCACCGCCCGTGTGTGGTGCAGCATCTCGTCCACGGTGACCGACAGGGTGGTCTCGTGGCCCAGGACGACCATTGCCAGGCTATCCCCCACCAGGAGGGCATCCACCCCCGCCTGCTCCGCCAGGCGCGCGAACGGGTAGTCGTAGGCGGTGAGCATAACGATCTTCTCACCGCGCTGCTTCTTCTCCTGAAGGGTGCGGATGGTGACGCGTGGTTCGGGCATTCGCTTTGGGTGTAGCGCCCCGAAGGCTTTCGGGGCATGCCCCCGGCTCTCCAACGGGCTCGCAGGCAGGCCGGCGGCTGCGGTTCCGGGAGTAGTATAACCGATGCGGACTCCGGTGAGAAGCCCGGATCAGGCTAGGGGGTGCGCGTCACGTTCTTGCGCGTGGCCGGAGCACCGCGGGCTAACATTACCCCTGAGCCGCGCGGTCTTCCGCGTCGTGCTCCAGGGGCTGGTTATGCCTCATTCGGCATTGGCTTGTCGGTACCCAAACGGCTATGCCTCTGATATCCCACTCTGACCAATCTCTGCTCGTAGCTCTGCTGCCTTTACAATCTCAGAGGTGTGTTCGTACGCCTGTAGAAGCATGGGCAATGCTATCGCACGGGTTTTCTTATTAGGGTGGTTCTTTAGTGGTTCTAGTAGCGTGATAATACGGCCATACATACCTTTTCGACGCAACATGTTTGCCAGTGCAGTAATGGTAACTGGGTCATTTGGAGCCTCTCGAAGCGCAGCCTCGAACTTTTCGATTGCACGGTCTGTGGCGTCTGGGTCGCCAGAACCTCGCAATAACATACCCCATTCCCTAAAGATTAAAGCACGGTCTTCACCCATTCGAGGGGCGTGAGCCGCAGCTTGCTCGTACAGCCTTAGGGCCTCTGACGGATTGTTGAGTTGCTTCCGTTGAAACTCGCCGTAGCGCCTCGCGGCCCGCCAACTGCGTGGGTTCCGTTTCAAAGCTTGCTCGAACAAATCTTGGGCGCCGTTCACATCCCCCCGCCGCACTGCGGCTGTTGCCAGGTCAACGAGTGCGGAATCTGAGGCACCCTTCCCTTGTCTGACTTCGCGAATTACCAGTCTTTGGTCATGATCTGCAATATCTCGCGCCTCAAAATAGTCGGTTAGACGTCGTCTGATCTTCTGCTCTAAGTCTTTCTGTTCCGCGACCTCAGAGTAAATGAATGTTCGAGTAATGGGAAGCAGAGAATAGCTGTAGTCATTTGTTTCGGGATCGAACAACCTCGTAACCAGTGCGTCCTTGGTCAGTTGATGAAGTGCATCGATGGTTCTCTGATGAGGGATTGGTGCGCCCACAAGAATAGCCTCGAAAGGAAGTGGTCGCTGAAAGAGCGCAAGCACTTCCAAGACGAACCGTTCCGTCGACGGCATACCTTCGAAGACTCGCCTGAAACAGAATTCCAATAGTTCGTCTCCGCGACGTCCTGATTTAGTTATGTTCTCAGATAGAGTGAGGGCTTCTTGCGGTGATTCCGACTTCGTAAGTGCCCACCTGATGGCCAATGGAATACCATCGCATGCGTTGCGTATGTGAACACACTCAGAGTCCGACAAATCTGCACAGTATCCTAGCCCAGAAAGGGATGCCAGAGACTTGATGTATGCGGTAGCTTCTTGATCATTCAGCACGTCAACATCTATCGGTCTGGCTGCCACTCTGACGCGCTCGCGGCGTGAGGTAACAATGGCTCGCGTTCCTATCGGAAGGTTGTCAAGAAAGGAGATAATGCGAGCATCGTCGACCGTTTCTAAATTGTCCACGTACAGTAATCCATTTCCTTCTTGGAGCAATTCGCGGACCGCCTTCTCCTTCTCCTCAATCCTCTCAGCCTTTACCTCCGAGAAGTCAAGCACGTCCACTGTTGCGTCCAAGAGGGCTTCAAAGCTCGTGAGTGCAGGCTCGAGTGCCGTGATGCCAATAGACGTAAGTTCCCTATCCTTTGCGGTCATTGAAACTATGAAGTCGAACTGCCCCTTGTTGTAGGCCTCCAGCACAGCCCACGTTGCCAACGCCGTCTTCCCTACCCCCCCAATGCCAGTTAAGGAAGTAACCGCTGTTCGCGGGTCACCTAACGCCGAGACGACTGCGCTGCACAGTTCTGCCCTAGGGATGAACTGCGTATACTCAGGTTGCAGTACTCGAAAGAAGGGCTCATCGATAATATAGGGTTTCCCTACAGTAGGAGTCGCCAACTTGCGTGATAGGACGTCGGTTTCTTCTTTGCTCAAAACTCGGCTTGAATCACCTTCACGGATAGCGGAGCCGCCGGTACTGAATATCTTTTGACCACTCACCAGAGGAGCATCTGACTTGAACCGCTCAATGACCGGCCCCCGGGGTGGGACAAGGGCTACACCCAGGTACCGTTGATCTGGCTGGATAAACTCACGATGGTACTCGACCCAAATGCTGTCGCCAAGGTATCTCCGCAACTTGTCATTCACGAGTTTACTGTCGAGTCGAGTTGTTGCTCCTCTGAACGAGAAACTGTCATCTATCCCGAAGAAAAGGACGCCTCCCACCTTGTTGTGAAAGGAAAGGACATCTTTCGCCATGTCGGCCCAAGCCTGTTCGTGTTCCCGTTCCTTTCGTGGGCAATCTCCCTTGTAGTCCCATAGTTCGGTTTCGGTACGAAATCCGCTTCGCGGCGCGGGGACCGCACCCTCAAACATTATCCGCACAAGCAGTTCGACACGACGCTGGCGTATGGCCCTTGCTATGTCTTCGTCACGAGACATTTCGATCCTACTTTCTCGGTTTCGCCGGCATAACAGGTCCTATTGAGCGGCACCCGCTTCTCGATCAATGTAGCTGCTCGCTACCACCCTCTCAAGCGCTATGGAGGGGCCGTCGGGGACTTGCGCTTCCGGCGGGAGAACAATGTGTCCCCGTTCCACAATGGCAATGGTCTCCTTCATAGCACTCACTTTACTACCAGTTGCACCCGATCAGCAAGTCATGAACGTTACAAGTAATCCGCCAGCACGCCGTAGGCGCCACCCCACGGTAGCCTGGGAAACAGCACGCGCCGCCGAAGCACCCGTCCCTACCCCATCCCCGCCTCTCGCACGCGCGCGGTCAGGACGCTGAGGTCGAACGCCACGTTGGTTCTCACAGAGCGGCGATTACGGCCTCGATCAGTTCCACCCGCACATGCAGCCGACCTCGGCCGGGCAGGTCCCGTAGAGCGCCCGTGGCCGTTTGTCTATCCACCCTACCTGCACGGCAGGCCTCCGCAATCAGACCAACTGAGCCAGTAACCGGTAGTGACAACACTCGGCAGGCTTGCCGGGCGGCGGTCTCATCGCATAGCACCAGAACGGGCTCCTGCTGCCGCCGTTCGAGCGCATAACTCAGTGTCACCGCCTCTCCCAGGTCCAGGTTCTGAGCGACCACTGTAGGCGACATAGTAGTAGCCGCCGAGACACGCCATAACCGGGCGTCCTGGAGTGCCTCGGGGGCGTGGCGGTACACCTCGTCCCAGACTTCCTGCACGATATGAATATCTTGGGGTGGTAGCGCCCACTCAGACGCACCTATCCAGAAGAGATGGAGCAGAGGGCCGGCGTCCGCAACGACAATCATCGCAGGAACTGCGTCCCGGTCGCCCACTCAAGGTCTGCCCGCACTTCCTCTTCCGCCAGGGGCTCGCGCTCATAGGGGCGCCCTGTCTCTTTCTCCTCGTCCCAGATGATCCGGACACGGGCCCCGTCGGGGATCTGCGCTTCCGGCGGGAGGACAATGCGTCCCCCTTCCACAATGGCAATGGTCTCCTTCATAGCACTCACTTTACTACCAGTTGCACCCAATCAGCAAGTCATGAACGTTACAAGTAATCCGCCAGCACGCCGTAGGCGCCACCCCACGGTAGCCTGGGAAACAGCACGCGCCGCCGAAGCCCCTGTTCCTATCCCCCCGCCTCCCGCACCTGCCGCGCCAGCGCCCGCAGGCCCGGCGCCTCGCCCTCCCCATCCAGGAGGGCCCGCAGGCGGGCGGACTCCTGCTCGGCACTGAAGCGCTCGTCCTCGGCGCGCCGCAGGAGGTGGTCGATCTCCTGGCGCAGCCCCTCGATATCCGCCTGGATCGCCCCTGCCACGCGGGCGCGGTAATCACCGAACGCATCCGCCACCGCCTGCCGGATCTTGTCGCGGTTCTCCTTCGCGAAGGCGGGCAGCTGCTCCCGCAGGGCGCGGGCCATCTGCTCCACCAGGTTCTCCATCGCGCCGCGGGTGTGGAGCGTCCCCGCCAGCACGGCGGCAAACAGCACCCCCAGCGGCCCTACGATGATCCCGAACATCCGCGCGGAGAGGATGTTCATCAGCACGAACATGCTAGCGCTGGCCAGAATCTTCTTCCAGTCGAACCCCTCCAGGCCCGCGCGCACCGATTCGCCGGAGAGGAGCTGGTGGGCGGTAACGGCGTAGCGCGTCCAGGCGGGCCAGTCTTCGGGATCGGTGGCAGCGGCGCCGGTGGCTTCGATGCCGGCCAGCGCGGCGTCGATTCTCCGCACCACGGCTTGATAGTCGCGGCCGTAGGCGCCCACGTCGTGGCCGAGGACGGTTACCGCGTCGCGCAGGCGGGCTTCCCCTCGCTGCCGCCACTCATCCACCCGCGCGCCGATATAGCGGTGGAACGCGGCGTTGATCGCCCCCTCGAACTGCTCCCGCATGTCGGCCCGCCAGAGCCGTGACAGGCGGACAGGAGGCATATAGCGCGGGAACTCCTGGGAGAAGTTGCGGCGGATATCCGCCACCAGGCGCTCGAAGTCGACAGCAATCGCCTCCGATTGGCGCTCCGCCTCGGCATCGATGCGTGCCAGGGTCAGATCGCGGATCTGGTTCAGCTCCTCGAAGCGCGGTTCCAGACTGGCCAGGCGCTGGCGGAGTTCCTCCGCGGGCGCATCCAGGGTGGCCAGCCGGCGGCGAACCGCCTCCTCGGCGCGGACCAGCGCCGCGTTCGCCGCCGCCGCCGCCCGTCCCAGCTCTGCCCCACCGCGTTCCGTGACCAGGAACGTGGCGAGCGTCTCCACGAAGCGCGGGATGCCGGTCGCCGCCAGCTGTGCGGGCGTTCCCGGCGTCTGCCGCCCCCGCAGGGCGCCGAGGGCATCGATTTCAAACACGCGCTCGGCAAAGCGATCCCGGCCGTTCTGCTGGCAGTAGGGCGACAGCCGCTCCCGCAGGCGCGCCCGCAAACGGGCCTCCTGCTCGGGCAGGTCTTCAGGCCGCAGCACCATGGCGGGGAGCTGGTTCCAGAAATTCACCAGGAAGAAGAGCGGATAGCCACGCCCCGCCAGGTGCTCTTCCAGGTATTCCGTCTCCACGCGCGTGAACGGCTGCGTGGCGCTCAGGATGAACAGCGCCGCGTGGCAGCGAGGCAGGTAGCCGAACGTGATCCGGTTGCGCTCCTCGGACTCATTGAGCCCTGGGCTGTCCACGATCTCCACCTGCTTCTCCAGCAGGGAGAGCGGGTACTCGATCTCGGCGTGGGAGACGTCGGGGAAGGCGGATTCCCCCTCCGCGAACCGCTGCGCCTCCGCCTCGGGAACGGTGTAGCGCCGCCGGAACTCCTCCACCGTCACTTCCTCCGGTGGCCGTCCCTGATAATGGACGCGGACGCGAGGCGTCGATCCGTAGCGGAGCACAGTGATGATCGCCGTGCAGGGAGTGACGCCCACGGGGAGGAGGTCTTCGCCTAGCAGAGCGTTGAGAAGCGTGCTCTTGCCGCGCTTGAGATCCCCGAGTACGAGGATGCGGAACACACCCGCGCGCAACGCCTCGGCGACGTGACGCAGCGGGGCGGCTACCTCGGGCAGGTGCAGCCCTAACAGGCAATCCGGACCGCTCCCGAAAGCTTTCGGGACCAGGCGGGCGGCCATCGTCTCCAGAGCCGCGGCCACCTCTATGCGCGTAGCGCGGTAGCGATCCAGGTGTTGCTCGAACGCTTCGATCCCGGTTGCGTCCGGACGTCCCTCGCTCATGCTGCCGCCACCTCCGTTCCGGATGGAAGCCGTAACGCCGCTTCCAGCGCGGCCACGCGCTCCAGGAGTGCTCCTACCGCGGCGCGAGCCGCCGGTCCCGGGGCATCGTGCGGAGCGGCGTCCTGCGGAGCACGTTCCAGCGCCTCCGCCAGCTGCCGCCGCCGCTCGTCCCCATAGCGATCCACGGTGTTCAACAAATCCTGGCGGAACGCGTCCAGGGTCTCCCGGAGATGGTCCCGGGCGCGGGCGATGCATTCTGACGCTGCGCGCTGGCCCCCGGCGATCAGCCGCGCGCGATCCGCGGCCTCCTGGTGGCGCATTCCCATGCGCCGCATCACCTCCGAGGCGGCCAGCGCCACAAACCCCGTGCCCGCCGGCTGGCCGATGAGCAGCGCGAACATCCCCGAAACAGCGGCGTGGCGGGATGTACGCGTCAATGGATCGTACTGGACCAGGGGCGGCTGAAGCACCACCGCTTCCGGTGCCACTGGGCCCGCTGGCCCTGCGGCCCCACCGGCGGCCTGCACCGCCACTACCACTTCTCGATCCACCGTGGCCATCACGTCGAGCAGCCGGCCCCGCAGGGCCGCCTGCTGGCGGTCGAGGAAGCCACGGATCACGTGGTCCAGGTAGCCTGGCAGGGTGCGCCGCAGAGTTTCTGCGTCCGCATCCCCCACCAGTTCCGGCAGACATTCTTCCAGTCGAAGGCGGAGCGCGTCCAGGCCGGAGCCGATCTCCTCCGCCAGTAGGTTCAGGTGTTCGGCAGCGCGAGTCTTCACTTCCTCCAACCGCGCCTCGAACAGGGCGCGCCGGGCATCCCATTCCGCCTGGCGGCGGACCAGGTCGGCGGCACGGGCCTTAGTGGCGGCGGCTTCTGCGTCTAGAGCGACGCGCGTCGCCCCCAGGCCCTGCCGCACGCGCGCCAGCAGCCCTGCCTGGCGCAGCCGGCGCCGGTCCACCAGCACTTCGTCGCGCAAAAACGCCGCCAGGGCGTTATAGCCGGACATCGCCGGGTCCCTCGCCCGCACCGCCTCCATGGCGCTGTAGGGGAAGAGGGACACGCGCGGTGCGATGGTGGCCAGCCGCCCGCGCACGTACTCCAGCAACGGCTCCCGTTCTTCGTGGACGATCCAGTCGATCTGGTTGAGGACGAACAGCAGCCGTGCCCGGTCTTGGGGGAGCACCTGGCGCTCCAGGAAGCGCCGTTCTGTCTGCCGCACGCCGGTCTGCGCGTGCAGGACGAACAAGATCACGTCCGCAGCAGGGATTTCGGCGGCAATCATCTCCGACGCCACCTCGTCCAGATCCCCAAGGCCCGGCGTGTCCACCATCACGAAGTCCCGCAGCCAGGCGGCGGGCAGGTAGAGGCACGCGCGGGTGTGCCGGGCGCGATCCGCCCTCGAAAGCAGGTCAAGCGACCCGCGCTCCTCCAGTCCCTCGGGGGTAACGAGGGCCACTTCGCACGCCTCCCCGTGGCGCAGCTCACATAGCAGAGGGGTGGTCGGCGCAGGGCCGGTCACCAGCGCCGCCTCCCCCAACAGAGAGTTGATGAGCAGCGACTTGCCGACCCCGAACTCCCCCAGAACGAGCAGGCGCAGCCGGGGATCGCCCCGCTCGTTCCGCAGCTCTTCCGCCAGGGAACGCAGCTCGGGCCGGCGGTATTCGAGGCCGCAGCGGTCCACGTCGCGCAGCAGGCAGTCGAAGGTTTCAGATGCGACAAGCATTCGTCAGGAGAAATCCTTTAGCAGCATAGAGCTACAACACTGCAATCAGATCGTCCACCCGGTCGTTCAGCTCCGCGGCGGAGAGCAGAGGCCGCTCGGGGTGCAGGTGACCCAAGCAATCGTAGTAGAGTTCAGAATCATGGAAGAGCCGGAGCGCCTCCAGTCGCCGCGGAATAGGTGGATGGGTGGCGTTCAGCAGGCCCAGGCGCGCACTGAGTCCGGTGGGGGGCCGCTCACGCATGTCATCCAGGTAGGCGTCGATATCCACCTCTGTATCCCGCGCGAAGCCGAGCATCAGACGTACCAGCGCTCGCTCGGCGCTGCGCAGATCCTGGCCGCAGAGGAGCCCGGCGCGATCGCCGGTGACCTCGGCACGGCGGGACCAGGCGGCCAGGACCGGCTCGAACAGAAGCCGGAGCATCTTCGCCCACAGGCCAAGCAATGGGTGCCTGTCCAGCAGGCTCGCGCCGCCCTCCAGAAGCAGAAAGGCGAGCGTACGGTAGGTCACGTGCTGGTTGTGGATGTGTCCGCTCTCGTGTCCGATCACGAACAGCACTTCGTCGGCGGGCGCAAGGCTCAGCCAGGTGCTATCCACAAAGATAAAGTGCTGCTCGTCCGTGCCCACAGTGCCCACGGTGCCCAGTCGCTCGCCCGCCGCCACGTAAATCTCCGGAACGGCGATCCCCAGCGTCTCCGCTGCCTGCGCACGGATACGGTTCAGCTCGGGAAAGGATCGGGATGCCACGGGGATACTGTTCTGCCAGATACGGGTGAAGAAGAAGTCGATGGCCAGTTCCAGGAACCGGTTGGTGGCGTGCTGGAGCGAGGTGCGCGATAGCAAGCGGATGAGCCGCTGGTCTACAGGGTGGGCGTAGGGAGTGGCGGGACCGAGGCCGGCCCCGACTACGTCGGGACGCGGGCGCTGCCGGATGTATTCCTGAAGGGTGGGCAGCGGGTAGTCATCCACGCCGGGCAGAGTAGGCTCCATCGTGCGCTCCGGATAGGACGGCAGCCAGCCTTCAACTGCGGCGCGCCGCAGGGAGAGAAAGCGGGCGCCGCAGGAAAATCGTTCGTCCTCAGCCGGGGTTTGCGCGGGATGGTCGCGAAATCCTCCCATCCCCTCCTGCGGGCCACCACCCCTGTTCGTCCAGGAGAGAGGGGAGCGGGCGCGAGGCAGCGAAGCAGAGAGGGAGAGATGTGGAGGTGTTCCTATGAACCTGATTATCATCGTGCTCGATTCCTTCCGCCAGGACCATGTGAGCGCCTACCATGGCGGCCGCGGGCCGTTCCCCGACGTCCCGTCCTGCCAGACGCCCAACCTGGACGCGTTCGCGCGGCAGGCGGTGATGCTGGACAATGTCTACCCGGACGCGCTGCCCACCATCCCTGTCCGAATGCAGCTGATGACTGGCCAGCGGACGCTTCCCTACCGGCCCTGGCAGCCCCTGGCCCTCCACGACGTGACTATCGCCGAAATCCTCCGCCGCGAAGGCTACGTCTGCGGGCTGATCTCGGATACCTACCACTACCGCGCTCCCGGGATGAACTACCACCGCGGGTTCCACGCCTACCACTGGGTGCGCGGCCAGGAATATGATCCCTACGAGAGCGCGCCTACCCGCCGTAATATCGGAGCCTACGTGAACGAGCACTACCCCGAAGCCTGGCAGGGGCGCATCGCCCAGTACCTGGCGAACACCGACGACCTGCAGGCGGAAGAGCGCCGATTTCCCGCGCAGGTGGTGGAGCGCGCCGTCGAATGGCTGGCGCGGAACCGCTCCCACCCCCACCTCTTCCTGTGGATCGATTCATTCGATCCCCACGAGCCGTG
>JACQGL010000113.1 GCA_016199525.1 Armatimonadota bacterium | reverse complement strand
GTCACGCCTATCGTAAGCTTCGACACCCAAATCCCGCAGTTTCCTGCAGCAATGCGCGGGATTTCATGCGCAGCAGTCGGCACGGAATCAGCCAGCTCTTGCAATTGACCCGGTACTGGCAGCGCCGGTTCTCGGGCACCCGATGTGCCGGAGCGGTGCCCACGGAGACGGGCCCGGGCCACCTGCCGACGGCAGCAAGCGCGCCCTGGCATCAGGAAAACCGCCAGGGGACGGGCAATCGCTACTTCGTTTCCGCCGGCCCCTTTCCGTCGCCGTTCACGGCCGGGTTCGGCACGCGGAGGGCGGCCAGATGCTGGTAGATGGCGAAGCGCTGCGTAGCCTCCCGCTGCGCCTCCCCCAGAAGCCAGCGGAACCGCTCGCGATCCAGGTTCTCCACCATGTGGAACCGGTTCTCGTTGCGCATGAACTCCTCCACCGGCACCTTCGGGACCCCCGAATCAAGCTGCAGCGGCGGCTCACCCAGGGCGATGCGCCGCGGATCGAAGCGGTACAGGGGCCACAGCCCGGTATCCGCCGCCAGCTTTTGCTGCTGAAGCCCGTGCGCCATATCGTAGCCATGCGCGATGCAGTGGCTGTAGGCGATGATCAGCGAGGGGCCGGGGTAGGATTCCGCCTCCAGGAAGGCCCGCACGGTCTGGCTATCCTTGGCCCCAAACGCCACCTGCGCCACGTAGATGTGGCCGTAGGTCATCGCCATCATCCCCAGGTCTTTCCGCGGGATCGCTTTGCCCGCCGCCGCGAACTTGGCCGCGGCGCCCAGCGGGGTGGCTTTGGATTGCTGCCCACCCGTGTTGGAGTAGACCCCCGTATCCAGCACCAGCATGTTCACGTTGCGGTTCAGGGCCAGCACCTGATCCAGGCCGCCGTAGCCAATATCGTAGGCCCAACCGTCGCCACCCACGACCCAGACGCTCTTCTCGACCAGGTAGTCCGCCAGGAGATCTAACCGGCGCGCCTCCTCGCCGCCCAGCGTCGCCAGCCGGGCCCGCAACGCCGCCACCCGTTCGCGCTGGGCGGCGATGCCCGCTTCGCTGCTCTGGTCGGCTTCCAGGAGTTCCCCAGCCAGGTTGTCGCCTACCTTCGGCGCCAGCCCCCGCAGCAGCTCTTGGGCCTGCCGGACGTGCGTATCCAGCGCCAGACGGAAGCCAAAGCCGAACTCCGCGTTGTCCTCGAACAAGGAGTTGGACCACGCGGGGCCACGACCATCCTGGTTGGTGGTGTAGGGCGTAGTGGGCAGATTCCCGCCGTAAATGGAGGAGCATCCGGTCGCGTTGGCGATCAGGGCGCGGTCCCCGAACAGCTGGGTAAGCAGTTTGATGTACGGGGTCTCGCCGCAACCGGAGCACGCTCCCGAGTACTCGAACAGCGGCTCGAGGAACTGCGTTCCCTTGATATCCATCCTCACGCGCGCACGATCCGGTTCGGGCAGATCCAGGAAGAACGCGTAGTTCTGCCGCTCCGGCGCGAGCAGGGACGCCTGCGGCGCCATGTTGATCGCCTTGCGGCTGGGATCGGATTTGTCCTTCGCGGGGCAGACCATCACGCACAGCGTGCAACCGGTGCAGTCCTCGGGGGCCACCTGGAGGGCATACTGGTAGCCCTTGAAATCCGCCGCCTTGTAATCCACCGCCTTGAAGGTGGGGGGCGCGCCCGCCAGATGCTGCGGCTCGCACACCTTGGCGCGAATGGCAGCGTGGGGACAGACCAGGGTGCACTTGTTACACTGGATGCACAGATCGACATCCCACACGGGGATTTCCTGGGCCAGGGAGCGCTTCTCCCATTTGCTCGTCCCCAGAGGCCAGGTGCCATCCACGGGGAAGGCGCTCACGGGCAGCAAGTCGCCCTGGTTGGCGATGATCATCGCCGTGACCCGCTGCACGAACTCCGGCGCCTGTTCCGCTACGATAGAGGGCATCGTGTGGGTGGCCGTGACCTTGCCGGGTGTACGTACCTCATAAAGGTGGGCCAGTGTCTGATCCACCGCCTCAAAGTTCCGGCGCACCACTTCCGCGCCTTTCTTGGCGTAGGTCTTCTCGATCGCCTCTTTGATCTTGGCGATCGCTTCCTCTCGCGGCAGCACCCCGGAAATGGCGAAGAAGCAGGTCTGCATAATGGTGTTAATGCGCGCCCCCATGCCGGTCTCTCTGGCTACCTGGTAGGCGTCAATGACGTAGAACCGGATGCCCTTCTCCAGGATCTGCGCCTGCACTTCGTGGGACAGGCGGTCCCAGATCGCCTCTGGCCCATAAGGGGCGTTGAGCAGGAACACGGCCCCCGGGGCGGCGTACTCCAGCACGTCGTAGCGATCCAGGAACCCGAACTGATGGCAGGCCACGAAGTTGGCGCGCTTGATCAGATAGGTGGAACGGATCGGGCGGGGCCCGAAGCGGAGGTGGGAAATGGTGATCGCGCCCGCCTTCTTGGAGTCGTACACGAAATAGGCCTGGCCGTAGTTAGGCGTGGTCTCGCTGATGATCTTAATAGAGTTCCGGTTGGCCCCCACGGTGCCGTCGGATCCCAGGCCGAAGAACACCGCCCGCACCACGTCGTCCGGCTCGATGTCAAACCCCTGATCCACTGCCAGGGAGGTGCGGGTTACGTCATCCATAATTCCCACTGTGAAGTGGTTCTTGGGCTTTTCCCTGGCCAGCTCATCGAACACCGCTTTCACCATGGCCGGGTTGAACTCTTTGGAGGAGAGCCCGTACCGGCCGCCGATGACCAGCGGCTCTTGAGCGAATGGGGAGATACCGGCATCCCGCGCTTCCCGCAACGCGCCAATCACATCCAGGTACAGGGGGTCGCCAACCGCTCCCGGCTCCTTGGTCCGATCCAGCACTGCCAGCGCGCGCACGCTCGCGGGCAGCACCGCCACGAAATCCGGCACTGAAAACGGCCGGTAAAGCCTTACCTTAAGGACACCCACCTTCTCCCCGCGCCCCACCAGCCAGTCCACCGTTTCATGCACCGTTTCCGCCCCGGATCCCATCAATACCACCACGCGTTCGGCCTCCGGGTGGCCCTCATAATCGAACAGGTGGTACTGCCGTCCGGTGCGCCCGGCAAAGCGATCCATCACCTCCTGCACGATCTCCGGACAGGCCAGGTAAAACGGATTGCACGCCTCCCGGGCCTGGAAGAACGTATCAGGGTTCTGAGCCGTGCCGCGCAGCACCGGCCGGTCGGGGGTAAGGGCGCGCTGGCGATGGGCTTCCACGAACTGCTCCTCCATTACGCAGCGCAGATCATCGTCGGTGAGTTCCTGGATCTTCGTCACCTCGTGCGAGGTCCGGAAGCCATCGAAGAAGTGCAGGAACGGCATGCGGCTGCGCAGGGTGGCTGCCTGCCCGATACAGGCGAAATCGTGCGCCTCCTGCACCGACCCGGAAACCAGCATGGCGAACCCCGTCTGCCGGCAGGCCATCACGTCGGAGTGGTCCCCAAAGATGGAAAGGGCGTGGGTGGCCACCGTACGGGCCGCCACGTGCATGCAGAACGCGGTGAGTTCCCCCGCGATCTTGTACATATTGGGGATCATCAACAGGAGGCCTTGCGAGGAGGTGAACGTCGTCGTGAGGGCCCCGGCCTGAAGGGCGCCGTGCACGGACCCTATGGCGCCGGCCTCTGACTGCATCTCGGTGACCTCCGGAACCGTCCCCCAGATGTTCGGGCGGTGGTGCGTGGCCCAGTCATCCGCCAGCTCGCCCATCGGCGAGGAGGGCGTGATCGGGTAGATGGCGATCACCTCGTTGGTTCGGTACGCTACCGAAGCGACGGCCTCATTCCCATCGAGCGTAATCAACCGTCGATTAACCACCCTGTGCCTCCTAAGGATTCTGCCAGTGGAACGCTGGCTAGCTCGGAAGGGCGCGCCGGCAGCCTTCCGCGTCGTGGCGCGATAACCGCGGCGCGCTGGCCGGGCAAGCCGCACGGCGGGCGCAGCCGGCGTGATGGATCGCACCGATAAGGGCCCCCCTGCCCACAAGCACGGGCGAGGCGAAGGGGGCGCAACTGCCGCCCGTGGTGGAGGGAGAGTGCTTCCTCGCCTTGATCAGAACCGCGGCATCCGTTACCCTGTTGAACTCCGTCTGGCTGCTGGCGGCAGCCGCCACCGGACCTGCCCTGCAGCGCCGGCCTCCCTGTAGCGCAGGCTAGAAGCCTGCGCAGGCCGCATTGGGCACGGTAGGCAAGGAAGCCTGCGCTACTGTCGGAGTAGCGCAGGCTTTCAGCCTGCGTGAGCGAGCATGGGGCGGGCAAACTGTGCGGCCCGTAGGGGATCGCTGCGCGACACGCTCGGCAGTATGCGGCGTGCCCCAGCGCCTGCGGAGCGCTCCCTCCAGGGCGGAACAGAAACGGAACCGCCGCGTTGCGGTTCCGTTCCGTGAAGCGGTGTAAGCTGGTGAGCGCCAGGTCTCCACCATGGCTCCTGATGCGTGTGCGCACCAAACAGGATAGCGGCTTGTAAGGTTGGCGGAACCGCTCACGTGGCTGATTGCCTGGATAAGATGCGTAAGCGGGCCGGAGAGCAACGGCAGTCTGGATCCCCACTTCCCGGGTTGTCACCTGCCTGCCTCCAGACCAAAAAAACCCTCCCCTCGAGGCGGTGGCAGAAGCGCCACCGGCGACGAGAGAGGGCATTCCTGGCCCGCGGAGACCGTATCGACACGGCTACGGTCCCCGACCTTCCTCAATGAAGACGCGTGAGCGGCCGCTGGTGTCTCAATGGTTTGCGGTCTGCAAACGTGAAAGCCACCGCCGTGGGTAATCCAGGTTATACTTGACCTCAATCGCGATTCTAACAAGGGAACGCGCCGCTGCCTGCATTCGCGCCGGTCGCGTGCCGCGCGGCGCTTCCCCCCTGCGTGATCGCCCCGGACCCCAGGGCCGGCCGAATTCTCCCCCGCGCTCGCCGGATGATTCTATCTCGATGCCGAGGTGGCCAGCCAGCAGCCCGAACGATCGCCGCAGCGCTTTGCCGGGCGCGACGCCGGAGGGCGCGAGGCACACGGTTACATAGATTTCGACGACTGCGCCGTCGAGAACCTGGTGACCAGCGTGCGCAAGAACTCCTTGTTCATCCGTCCCCAGCGCCGCACGTGGAACCAGCCGTACGCGCGCGCCAGCGAGGGCAGTACCGGGCGGGTATTCACCAGGCGGTTCCACCCCGCTTTCCACCGGCCGCGCAGCGCGTGCCAGCCCGCCGTCACCACCGGCCGACAGATCGCGGGCGTCAGCACCATCCGCCCGCACTGCCACAAGCTGTAGAACCGGCGCATCGCCTTAATGGTCTCCGTCTGCAGCTGGTAGGGCGTCAGGCGGGCGGGCCTGAAAACCACGTGATGGCCGTCATACAGGTTCCACTTGTCCCGCAGATCCTCAATCAGCCGCCCCTCCGACTCCAGGCGTTTATACTCCCGCGTGCCAACCAGCGGCGTGAGGATCATGAACTGCACCGTGTCTACCTGGTGGCGCAGAGCGTAACGCACGGTGTCGCGGATGGTCTGGATGTCGTCCGTGTCTGCGCCCAGAACGAACATGCCGTGCACCATGATGCCGTGCTGATGCAGCAGTTGTATGGCTTCGATAGTCTGCTCCACCTCTTGCTTCTTATTGTAGGCCGCCAGCGTTTCCGGATTGACCGATTCCAGGCCCAGGTACAGCACACAGCAGCCGCTCCGCCGCATAAGCGGCAGCAGCTCCTTCTGTTTCACCACCAGGTCCGCGCGGCACTGCGCGCCCCAATGCGGCGTGATGTTCTCGCGCAGCATGGCCTCCAGCAGGCTGCTCATGTGGCGGGCGTTGGCGTTAAAGATGTCGTCGTAAAAGAACAAATTGCGCGGCTGGAGCAGGCGCAGTTCCTCCATCACGCTCTCCACGCTGCGGTAGCGGAACCCGCGTCCGAACATCAGTGTCACCGAGCAAAAGCTGCAGTCGAATGGGCAGCCGCGTGAGGTCATAATCGGCGTCGTGCTGATGCGATCCCGCCCGCGGATCAAGGAGAGGTCAGGATACGGCAGCGCGTCCATGTCGTGCGGCGCGGGGCGAGCGGGGTTGTGCACCAGGTGCTCGCCGTCACGGTAGGAAACGCCGCGCACCCCCACGGGCGCCTCGCCCGCTTCCAGCACGTCCATCAACTCCTCGATCGTTTCATCCGCCTCGCCACGCACCACGTAGTCGCAGTGCTGCAGCGCCTCCTCGGGCAGAAAGCTCACGTGCGGACCGCCGATGAGGGTGGGAATGCCATGGCTCTTGCAGAAGCGGGCCACATTGTAAGCCGCGGGCGCGGTGGAGGTGGTGGTAGAGATGCCCACCAGGTCGGCGGCAGCCACCTCACGCCAATCAATCGGCGCCAGGTCCTCGCAGAACTCCACCACCTCGCACCCACGCCGCTTGAGGGTTGCGCCCAGCATCGGCAGCCCCAGCCTGGGCAGGCGGACGAAGCTGTAAACGTGGTACCCCGGCGGACGTGGCTCAATCAAGACGATCTTGCGGTGTTTCAGCATCGAAGCTCCTGTGTGTTGACTGGCCGTCTGCCAACCGGCGCGCTGTATTCTGCCGTCCGTACATCGGCGAGGGGCGCGATCTGCTCCTCGCCTGCCTCAGCCATCGCGTTACTCCCCCGAATGAACCAATACGGCAGATGCGCCACCGCTGCCTCGCCCCTCGTGCCCTTATTTTTACTCCCGAACGCCAGCAGTTCGAGTAAGAGCAAGAGGCCAGGCAGTCGTATCGCTATCGGGTCATTCAGGGGCTTGTCTCTATCTCGATCCCTCAGCCCCGACGTGGCTTTCAGGAAGCCATTTCGTGGGATTCGGCGTTCCATCAGGGAAACATCATGTTGCGCGAACCGCCAGAACGTATCGGGAGTGGTTCCTACTGGATAACCTTCTGCCTCTCCGGATCGAACAGCTTTACCTTCTTCTCCCGGTACGACGCCACGCCCAGCGCGATCGCCACCATGCACCGGTAGGCGATCTCGGCGTTGAGATGCGGTTGCTCACGGCTCCTGACACAGTCCAGGAAGTTGGCCACGTGCGCGCCCTGATCTTCGTTGGTATCGGTAGCAATACGGATTTCCGCCACCTCGCCCTGGTCGTTCCTGACGATTTCCGCACCCTCGAATACACCGCTGCTTGCCTTCACCAGCATCTTCCCTGCAAACGGGCGCTGCACGCGAACGACGATACCCGGTCCCTCAAAATGCATCGTCGCGTGCTGGCCGCGGATTAGCTCGGCCAGGCCATCCTCATTAACCTGCGTGGCGGGCAGCACCACCGTGTGCTGGCTCGGATAGTCCACGGTCATAAAGAACGAGTCGGGCACCTCGCGGTTGTCGTTCTCCAGGCCGAAGACATAGTTACCTCCCGTGGCCACCACGCGCGTGGGGAACTCCGGCCCCAGCGCGATGAGCATGTGGCTGAGGGCATGGTAAAGAAGGTCCGTGGCCAGCCCGCCCGAGTAGTCCCAGAACTTGCGGAAGCGGAAGTAACGCTCCGGCTCCCACGGGCGCTTGGAGGCGAGGCCGAACCGCCAGCCCAGCCACATATCCCAGTCCAGGTTGGTAGGATTGGCGCTGGGATCGATGCCCCAGTTCCAGTCGCCGTTCGGATTGTTGCGGAACGCGCCGGTTTGCGACCACACCACCTTGCCGATGCCGCCCTGCTGGATGATACGCTGGGCAACGCGCCAGCGGTCGGCGTTGCAGCCTTGCGCGCCACACTGGAACACCTGCTTGGTGCGGGCCGCCGTCTCCGCGACTTTCTTTGCCTCGTGCCAGTACAGCGTCATTGGCTTCTCGCAATAGACGCCCTTGCCCGCCTCCATCGCCTCGATGGAGATCTTCGCGTGCCAGTGGTCAGGCGTGGCAATGAGTACAGCGTCAATATCGTTGCGCTCCAGCAGACGGCGGTAGTCCCGGTAACCTTCGCCGCCCGAACGCGCTTTCGCCGCCTCGAGCCGCTTGTCCCACACGTCGCACACGGCCCGCACCGCCACCTTCGGGTTCGGCTGGCGCGCCCAATCCGCTAATCGACCGAGGTGCCCGCTGCCCATGCCGCCCACGCCAATAACCCCTATGTTGATGCGCTCGTTCGCGCCCAACACGCGGCCCGCCGCGGGCGCACCGTAGCCCGACAACCCCACCGCTGCGGCGCCCACGGCGACCTGCTTCAGGAGTTCCCTGCGAGAGGAGCTCGCGAGGTCTGACATGGGTAGAGTCCACCTCCTTCGCTATCTCCGAGAGCCGCTCCGAGCGCGCCAGGCGTGCCGCAACGCCACTCACCGTGCTAACCCCGCCACGGCGCCTGGGCAGCCATCTCGCCGGCGTTCGCCGGATTGCTCCGCGCGGAGCGCTCTCGAGCTACTCCCTGCCTACCGGCATGTGCACCACGGCGCAGACGGCGGCGTACCCCGTCCCGCCGAACACGTCGTGGACGGGGACCTCCTGCCATTTCGCCTGCCGACCGTCTTTGCCCTCGTAGCTCTTCCCGAAGTCTATCTCCTTCTCCGACCCTTAGGCGGTCTGGATGCCTGCGCCCTCCCTGTTCTTATACGGCCTCCAGGCGTTTCACGCGCGGATGGCGCCGGGATTGCTGCCGATGACGCCCCGTGAGTAGGTAGCAATCGGTGTGATAAACTATGCCATCCGCATGAAGTCACGCTCCGGTTGAGTACCATTGCACTTCACCTCGACCTCCGGCCACCCCTCTCTATGCCTTCCCCCACGGGCCGTATGGCTGGTCCCTGCGCGCAACGTGGATGCGGGATGAGGTCGGGTGCGGATCGCCGAATGATCACTTACTTCATCTGCCTTGCTGGGAAGCGTGACGCAAAAAGCGGCACCAGGCAGCCAGGTGAGGTAAGCATCAACGGGGTAGAGTATCGGCCGCCGGTGCGGGAGCGGCCCTGCCCGCGTCCGCTTGTTTTCCTTTAGATACTTTACCTGCCGACAAGTGGCCGTGACCTGAGTCACGCCCCCCTCAAGCCCACAACCCCGCGCTCGCCCCAGAAAGCACGGCGCCGCAGACAATGCATCCTGAACCGGCCCTCAAGCTTTCAGCGCCTGTGGCTCGTAAACGCAGTCAGGCTCTTCCGCAAGGTAGTCACCGGTAGCCGCATAGGCGCGGGCGCGACAGCCGCTGCAAGTCTGGCGAAACTCGCACCATCCGCACTTGCCCTTCAGGAACTCAGGGTTGCGGATCATCGCCAACACGGATGAGTGATTCCAGATCGCCGCGAACGATGTCTGGCGAATATTTCCGCACGGAATCGGCAGGTACCCACACGGGAAAACGTCTCCCGTGGGGGAGATATAGCAGATCGTGGTGCCCGCCAGGCAGCCCTTCGTCGGGCCCGGCCGGAAGGATGCCAGCTGCTGTGGCACGACAAGATGCTTTCTGGCGAGAACCCGCCAGTACTGCGGGGCGCAGGCGACGCGGATGAAATGCTGATGGACCACAGCCTGCTCGGCGATCCAGCTCAACACCCGTTCGCACTGCGGGCCGGTCAACCGCTGATCCTCCGGGACCTGAAGGCCGCAGCCGGCGGGCACGAACGTAAACAGTCGCCAGGTATCGGCGTCCAGACGCTCCACCAGAGTGCGCATCTCCGCCAGCTGCTCGAAATTGTGCCGGGTGACGGTTGTGTCAATCTGGACGCTCAAGCCGCGCAGACGCAGGCGCAGAAGACCGTCGAGGGCGCGCATAAACGCGCCAGACAGGTTACGAAAGGCATCGTGCGTGCCCGCGTCCGCGCCATCCAGGCTGATCGCCACCCAATCAAATCCAACCTGCTCAATACGATCGGCGATCACCGCATCGATGAGGGTACCGTTCGTGGTTAGCGCCACCGATAGACCGCAAGCCTGCGCGTACTCGGCGAGTTCAAACAGGTCGGCGCGCCACAGCGGCTCCCCCCCGCCGAAGACCAGCAGGGGCTGACCCACGGAAGCCAGATCTTCGATCAGCCGCTTGCTTTCCTCGGTAGTCAGCTCTGCTGGAGAAGCCTGGCGCCCCGCTTCACGCCGGCGGCAGGGGCCGCAGTGGAGGTTGCAGCCTGCCGTCATCTCCCAGAACACCTGACGTGGCGCTGCAACGCACATTACAATGGTTCCTGCCCTTAACGATCCCTGCTGACGGTTGCCCGGAGCACGTACGGTCGTCCCCTTGCGTGAAGATGGAGCGCCCAAGTCACCCTGTCACAGGCATTCTCTGTTCGGCAGCATTGCCGAAACCAGCATCGTCAGCGTGAGATAGGCGGCAGGCATCCCGACTTGCGTCGGGATGCCTCGCCCGGTCATCCATTTCCCGCCGCTTCGCAAACTGGCGAACAGGAGTCTCGCGGCTGCCCGCTCAATCCAGTAGCCGCATCCGCACGTTGCGGTAGGCCACTGGCCCGTGGTCACCCTGGAGGCGCAGAGGACCGCGCAGCCGATCCACCTCGCCCCACGCGCCTCGCGTCGGCCCTGTGCACGCGAAGTTCTCAATCACCACCACGCCGTTGTGCAGCACCCGCTCGAACCGAGCGTTGGCGATCTTGTTGCCCGCCGCGTCGAACTTCGCCGCGTGGAAGAGCACGTCGAAAGATTGCCACTCCCCCGGTGAGCGGGAGGCGTTCGTGCGGGGCGCCGCGCCGTCGTAGGAGGTCTTCGTCTCCTCTACCCAGCGGGCGTAGATGCCGCCGCAGTCAACAAAGCCCAACTTGGAATCAGGTACGCCCCAGCTGTCTAGAATCTGGATCTCGTACTGGCCCATCAGGTACACCCCCGAGTTGGATCCCTGGGCGACGCAGAACTCCAAGTGCAGCTCGCAGCTGCCGTGTTCCTGCACGGAGTAGATATCCACCGTGCGGCCGTCGTCACCATTGACCATGATGCCGGTGCCGGGTTCGATGGCGAACAGTTTGGCGTTCTCCGGGTGCAGGCGCACCCCTCCCGCCACCCGCCACTGGTGCTCCCGTTTAGATGCCCAGCCGTCAAAGTTCCGGCCATTGAACAGTTCGATCCAGTCGCTCATGCCCTCCCCCTGTGTGATGCGCCTCCGTCTCTTACTCTCGCGCGTGCTCTTACTCCAGGCCCCGAAAGCGCTCGGGGCAGGCTTCCGGGCATCCGAGTAGTAGAAGCAGGAGTAGGAGTAAGAGTGGGATTGATGAGGCAGCGGTCTCGACAGGCAGCGCGCGACGGCCCGCCTGCCGCGCTTCCCGTTGGGGGAGGTTGGCGCATGGGGGAGGGGGTTTCCTTCTTGATCTCTCCGTTCCGCGACTATCGGCTTCATCCCGCCGCGCCGAGGGCTTGCCTCGCTCCCGAACACGCAGCGCCTACACGCCCGATCGGAACTCCCCGCAGCGGAAGAAGTGGCGGCAGGATCTGAGAGGACCCGCGCTCCAGAGTCCCTGAACAGTGCCCCGCACCAACGGCATTCGCGTTCATTCGCGACTCATCCCGGCACCCGGTTCCGAGCCCGTGCCTCTGCCTGCCATAATTCCTTGTAGTAATGGAACCCCTCCCCCAGATCGTCTTCGACCGTCCCGTGCTGGAACGGCTCCAGGCCGACCTCCTCGCCGGGCGTACGCTGCCGCTGGACTGGCGCGATCTCCGCCACCAGGCGGAAGCCCTTTCCCTCACCCCGGGCTTTGACCAGCTCATTGGCCTGGAGCTGAACCGCATCGACGAGTATCCGCATCAGATCGAGGCCGCGCGGCGCGTCCTGCGGGAGATGCGCGGCCGCGCGCTCCTCGCGGATGAGGTGGGGCTGGGCAAGACAATCGAAGCGGGGCTGGTGATGAAAGAGTACCTGCTGCGCGGCCTGGCGCGGCGGGTACTTATCCTTACCCCACCCTCCCTCGTCAGCCAGTGGCAGGAGGAGATGGCGACCAAGTTCGACGAGGACTTCTTCGTCGTCGAGCGGCCCGAGGACTGGGAAATCGGCGACCGTGTCCTGGGCTCGCTGGACACCGCCAAGCAGCCGCGCCACGCGGAACGCATCCTGACCCAGCAGTGGGACCTGCTGATCGTGGACGAGGCGCATCGCCTCAAGAACCGGAATACGCGCGCCTGGCAGCTGGTCAACGACATCCGCCGCCGCTGCCTCCTGCTGCTCACCGCCACCCCCGTGCAGAACGACCTGCGGGAACTCTATAACCTGGTCACCCTCCTGAAGCCCGGGCAGTTGGGGAGCTACCGGCGCTTTCGCGCCCGGTATGTGGACCCGAAAGACCCGCGCAAGCCGCTCAACCTGGTGCGACTGCGCGCGCTCCTCTCCGAGTGCATGATCCGCAACCGCCGCAGCAAGGTGGCGGTAAAGTTTCCCCCGCGCCATGCCTACCTGTACAACGTCTCCTTCTCTCCGGAGGAACGGGCGCTCTACGAACAGGTCAGCGACTTCGCCCGCCACGTCGCCCGGCGGGGTGTGGACGTGCTCACCGGCATCATCCTTCAGCAGCAGGCGTGCAGCAGCGCGGCGGCCCTCGCATCCACGCTGGCGAGCCTGGCCGAGAACCCCGCGTATCCCGAGGCGTTCCGCAAATCCTGCGGCGAGCTGGCCACGCGCGCGAGCGCCATCGATCAACACGCCAAGGCGGCGGCGGTGGTCCGCATCGCCCGCGAAGCGCGGGACCGGGTGCTGGTATTTACCGACTTTCGCGCCACCCAGGAGGTCCTCGTAAGCGCCCTGCGGGAAAAGGGGATCGAGGCGGTGGCGTTCCACGGCAGCCTCTCCGCCGGTGAAAAAGACGAGGCGGTGGCGCGGTTCCGAACCGAGGTCCCCGTGATGGTCTCCACCGAATCGGGGGGCGAAGGTCGCAACCTCCAGTTCTGCAACGTCCTGGTGAACCACGACCTGCCCTGGAACCCGATGCGGCTGGAGCAACGCATCGGCCGGCTGCACCGCCTGGGCCAGACGCGCGACGTCTACGTCTTCAACCTCGCCGCGGAGCGCACCCTGGAGGCCGTCATCCTGGACCTCCTCGCTCGCAAGCTACGGATGTTCGAGCTGGTCATCGGCGAGCTGGATCTTGTCCTCGGCCTCACCGGCGCGGAGGAATCGTTCGAGCAGGTGCTGGCGCACACCTGGCGAGAGGCTGAAGATGAGGCCGATTGCCAGCGACGCGTGGCCGAACTGGGCGATCGGCTGGTAGCCGCCCGGGAGCGGTTTGGCCAGATCAAGGAGGCGGAACTCCTCGTGTCCCAGATTCTTGAGTCCTGACCGGCGCGGAAATAAGGGGAGGGGGAGATGAGGTAACACGATATAAGGGAGAATCTGAGACGCAAAAAACGGCCGTCCACCGAGGCCGACCTCCTCTACTCTCCCTTATCTGCCTATCCCTCTTACTTACACGCGCGCTCTGTGGCCATCCTCGAATGCAGCCTGACGATCTGGAGAGGTTCACCACCGCCTGCCTGCAGCGCCTGGGAGCCGAACTCCGCCCCCTGGCGCCGCAGGTTGCGCGCGTGCGCCTCCCCGACGCCGCGCTCGATCTGTTCGAAGGTGCGCGCGAGGTGACGCTCGCTTTCCAGCCCGAGGCGGCGCAGGCCCACACCGACGCGCTGCTCGTCGCCGTGGGCAGCTATGCCCTGGACCGCCTCCTGGAACATCTGCGCCAGCAGCCAGCAGCGGTGGTGGGCGCTCT
>JACQGL010000008.1 GCA_016199525.1 Armatimonadota bacterium | reverse complement strand
GCTCACCTTCTTCCGCGTCTACTCGGGATACCGACAGAAGGGCCAGACAGTGCTCAATACGCGGCGGAACGCACGGGAGCGGTTCGGACGTATCCTGCGCATGCACGCCAACCACCGTGAGGATATGGACGAGGTGTTCGCGGGGGATATCTGCGCGGCGGTGGGGCTGGCGCAGGCGGCTACCGGAGACACCCTGTGCGACGACAAGCGGCCAATCGTTCTGGAGGCGATCCAGTTCCCCGAGCCGGTCGTGTCCATCGCCATCGAACCGAAGACCAAGGCAGATCAGGACAAGCTCTCGCAGGCGCTGGGCCGGCTCTCCGTCGAGGATCCGACCTTCCGCATCCGCACGGACGAGGAGACGGGGCAGACGATCATCTCCGGGATGGGCGAGCTCCATCTGGAGATCATCCAGGATCGGCTGCTGCGCGAGTTCAAGGTCGAGGCGAACGTAGGGCGCCCGCAGGTGGCGTACAAGGAAACGATCCAGAGGCCCGCGCAGGCGGAAGGCCGCTTCGTGCGGCAGACAGGTGGTCGCGGACAGTACGGGCATGTGGTTCTGACAATCGAGCCCCTCCCGCCCGGAGAAGGCTTCGCATTCCACAACCGCGTGGTGGGCGGCGCGATTCCGCGGGAGTTTATCCCCGCTGTGCAGGCGGGAGTGCGCGAGGCTATGGATGGCGGCATTCTGGCAGGCTTCCCGATGATCGATGTGGGCGTAGCAGTGGTAGACGGTTCCTTCCACGACGTAGACAGTTCCGAGCTGGCGTTCAAGATTGCCGGTTCTATGGCGTTCAAGGCGGCGGCTCAGCGGGCCGGGTTGGTGCTGAAGGAGCCGATTATGGCTGTGGAAATCGTTACCCCGGAAGAGTTTCTGGGGGACGTAATTGGCGATCTGAACAGCCGCCGGGGACGGATAGGGGGGATGGAGCCCGGGCCGGGAGGCACACAAGTGGTGCGCGCGCAGGTGCCGCTGGCGGAGATGTTCGGCTATGCGACCGCGCTGCGGAGCGTGACGCAGGGCCGCGCTTCGTTCGCTATGGAGCCAAGCCATTACGAGGAAGTCCCCCGCGAGGTGGCGGGCGAGATTGTGGCGCGAAGTACCGGTCGTGCGCTGGCGGCCCGTTAGCGACACGGAAGGCTGTCCCGGCGGGACTTGTCGCGGATCGTGTAAACGCACTATAATGGGTAGGTTCGGGTGGGGAAAAGTCTTGACGGCGGCCCTCGCCCGTATTTAGAATTAGGAGCCCTTCATACGCGTGGCCCTTACGGGCCGGAGCGCCCGAAGTCCGTAGGTAGCTTCATCCACGGCCTCAGGGGCGGTTCATCAGACCGCCAGACACTGTGTCTGTCGCCCGGGCGCTGCGACAGACCGCCAGTTGAGTTCGCACGCGCGTTGGACGCCGCCCTCGGGGCATCCGGGGGGTACCCGCCGACAGGCGTGGTCGCTGCACTGCTCCGCAACCGGAGCAGTGGGCGGCGGCGGTTTGGTCGGCTGGGCCAGAATTTGGAGGAAAAATTCCGCCGGGGAGGGCCCGGACGTCCCGATGATCCGGGGATGTTGGGCAAGCCGGTGGCGACGGTTGCATTCGTCCCTGCGGACGCTCGCATAGGCGCTCTCCGGGGAGGACGAGAGGGGTAACCTACAGGAGCTAGGGGTTAACCATGGGCAAGAAGGCATTCGAACGCACCAAGCCGCACGTCAACATCGGCACCATTGGCCACGTTGACCACGGCAAGACCAGCCTCACCGCCGCGATCACGAAAATCCTCGCCGAGGACCAGCTCGCCGAGTACCAGCCCTACGACAAGATCGATGGGGCCCCGGAAGAGCGCGAGCGCGGCGTCACTATCAATATCTACCACGCCGAGTACCAGACGAAGAACCGGCACTACGCGCACGTGGACTGTCCCGGGCACCAGGACTACATTAAGAATATGATTACGGGCGCCGCCCAGATGGACGGCGCCATCCTGGTGGTCGCTGCCGAGGAGGGACCCATGCCCCAGACCCGCGAGCATATCCTGCTCGCCCGCCAGGTTGGTGTCCCGTACATCGTCGTCTACTTGAACAAGTGCGACATGGTGGACGACCCTGAGCTGCTGGAGCTGGTGGAGCTGGAGGTCCGGGATCTCCTCAACAAGTACGAGTTCCCGGGCGACGAGGTGCCCGTGATTCGCGGTAGCGCCACCGAAGCGCTGGAAGGCAAGCCGGAGGCCGTGCAGTCCATTCGGGACCTGCTGGACGCGGTGGACAACTACATTCCCACGCCGCAGCGGGACGTGGACCGGCCGTTCCTGATGCCCATTGAGGACGTATTCACCATCTCCGGCCGCGGCACGGTGGTCACCGGTCGGGTGGAGCGCGGCCGGATGGTCCCGGGCGAGCCGGTGGAGATCGTCGGCCTGCGGCCTACCCGATCCACGGTTGTCACCTCGATGGAGATGTTCCGCAAGACGCTTACCGAGGTGGTGGCAGGGGACAACGCGGGTCTGCTGCTGCGCGGTGTGGACAAGCGCGAAGTAGAGCGCGGCCAGGTGGTGGCCAAACCCGGCTCCATCAAGCCCCACACTAAGTTCCAGGGAGAGATCTACGTCCTCTCGAAGGAAGAGGGCGGTCGGCACACGCCGTTCTTCTCGGGCTACCGGCCGCAGTTCTACTTCCGCACGACGGACGTTACCGGCGTGATGCACCTGCCGGAAGGCGTGGAGATGGTGATGCCGGGCGATAACGTAACCATTGTCGGCGAGTTGATCCAGCCCATCGCCATGGAGGAAGGCCTGCGGTTCGCCGTGCGCGAAGGAGGCCATACGGTGGGCGCTGGGATTGTTGCTAAGATCATCGAGTGAGGGGAGCGTCAGAGGGCCGGGCAGCGGGTAGCCGCCCGGCCCTCGCGCTG
>JACQGL010000012.1 GCA_016199525.1 Armatimonadota bacterium | reverse complement strand
TTCTTCAGTTCGTCGGATGTGGAGAGTGGGAGCGCCGGGGGTGGGCGTCCCGAAAGCTTTCGGGACCGAGGCCAGGATCGCTACTCGCTCCACCCCCACGCTCCACGATATCAGCCGGTCCGTACGGACGCCTGCTGCCGCTGGCAGGCGGGACAGAGCGGGCGACCAAAGCCGCGCAGGCTAACCTCGTACTGGCCGCGGGTAAGCGCCTTGCCGCAGGCAGGGTTGCTGCATTCTAACGAAGCGTCAGAACTTCCGTTTGGTGTTGGCTTTCTACTTTCGGGGCTATCGGGATTCGAGATTCGGGGTTCGGGGTCCCGAGTTCCGAGTTCTGAGGCCCGAGTGCCGGGTTCCGTCCCGAACGCTTTCGGGATCGGGATGTAGCCACAGATGGCCAGGGCGCGTTCCCGAGCGCCTGTGGGCAGGCGGGGCGGTTCGATGAACCGGCGCCGGGCGCTATCATACGGCGCCCAGAGACGCGGCAGGTAGTAGAGATAACGCCCGATGCCGAAGTGCACGGCGCAGCGCTTCAGAGCATCGCTTACTGCCGCTTTCAAGGCCTCATCCTCATCCACGGCCTCCCCGGCGTCACACTTCGTCACGCCCAGCACCGTAAGCCGCCCCTTCACCCACACCCCGAATGCCTTCGGGGTCGTAGGGACGGCACCCCTCTCCCCTCCCCTGCCAGGGGAGAGGTCAAGGACGTCGAAGTCGAACCACCAGTTGCGGGGTCCCACCACAGCGTCCAGGCGGCGCATTACGCTGCGCGCATCGATATAAGCCAGGGCGAGCGCGCGACCGTTGGCCGGGCTCTTGGGCAGGAATTCGATCTCATCCTCGGGAAACGGAGCTGCCAGCGCTTCCTGGATCTCCTTCGACCATGTCAGTTCCATCATCCGTCTCCTTGATCGTGTCCATCGCCTGGGGTGCACATTGCCCCTGAGAATTATAGCAAAAATCTGTTTGCATCAACCAGATGAACTTTCCTCTCAGGGCAGCAGATGAGGCAATGCACAGGGGCGAAGCAGCGCGGGTCAAGCCACCGGAGATACATAGCCAATCTGGGTCGCCTGGAGGCGGCCCGATACATTCCGGCTTTCGCCTACCGCCAGCCACTCCGAGTGGCCGCGGCTTACCGCCGGGCAGAAGGGGGCTGTGCCGGTTTCCCCGGGGATTTGGCGGACGGATTTGCCGGCCCCGCGGGCGGGGCAGCAGTCTTCTTCAGCTCCTCCGCCTTCAGCTCTTCTGGCTTCACGTCCAGATCGCGCTTCACGAATTCCTGAACCTGAAAGACCGCCTTCGCCTCGGAGGTCTGGGCGTAGTAGGCGAGGTCCTTGCCCGGCACTTTCGCCCCCAGGCTTAGCTGCTGGGTCTGGCCGCCGGACGTCCACACGCTCACGCGGATGGCCGGGCTGGCCAGACCGTAGCGGTTGAGATCCGCGGGGTTCTCCTCCACGTGGCGGCTGGCGTCCCCACGCAGGCTGCTGAGGATGCCGACCACCCGATCTCGATTCGCCTTCACATTCTCTGGGCGAACCAGCCACCATTCGTCGCCGCGCTTCTGCAGCTCGATCTCGCCGGAGGAATTGGTGATCGTCATCCGCTCGGCACGGCTTTCCTCAAAGGTAAGGAGGGTCCGGTCGCGCAGTTGGGAGGTATCCTTATTGAGGCCGTCGTAATCCAGGCCGTCCACCAGGAAGACGGTGGCATCGCCACTGCGCACGCAGTAGTAGCCCCGCTCCGGCGCGCCGTTTGTCTTCTTGCCCTGGGGTGCGGGGGCCTGCCTGCCGAACAGCAGTGTGTGCGTCCCGTTCTTGTCGGTCACGGTGACCGTCAACGCCGGCTGATCGAGTCCGTACTGCGTCAGGGAGGGCGGGTTATCAGCCACGAACCGCTGCGCGCGCAGGGGGGTGAGGTTCTCAATGAGGCCGGTCGCCTCGTACTTGCCCGCTTTGGCGCGGAACGGAGACGTCAGCTCCCACTCATCCTGCCCTTTTTTCTCCAGGACCGTCTCCCCGGCCTGAGTACGGAGGGCAATCCTGCGGGCCGAGTCCCGATCCACCGCCAGGATTTGCTTGTCACGCAGGTCTTCGGGCTTCTGGTTCTTGAACTCGTTGACCTGCGACTGCGCGATGACGACGAAACGGCGGTAGCCCGTGATCTGCGCGTAGAGATCGGTGCCCATCGGCCCGGGCTTGCCGGTGCGGATCACCTTCTGGCGACTTCCGACACGAAGGAGGAGTTCGACCTGCGGCTTGTCCAGTCCGTAACGGGCGGGATCTTGTTCCGAGGTCGGCAGCTCGCCGTTGATGGCGGCATCCAGCAAACCCTTCAGCAGGTTCTCAATCTTCCCTTTATCGGCACGCCCCTGGAACGGCTGCTCCACGCGCCACTCCTCGCGAGCCTTTGTTACGGCAAACAGTGTCTTGCCGCCGTCCTTCACCTCCAACCCCGTCACCTGTTCGGGCTTCAAACCCACCAGATCCGCAAGGTGGGGGTTCTCGCCCGGCTCACGGACGGGGTTCCGCAGGTCGAGGAACAACCAGATGCCGATGATCACCAGAACCGCAACCCCTACCAGGCCGCCCTTGCCTCGCAGGGGGCGCTGCTTCTTGGGCCTGCCATTCACCGACATCCGCGCTTACCTCCGTCGCAGGTAGATAAAGATCCCCAGGCCAATGGCCAGCAGCGGAAAGTCGAGCAGGTGGAGCGCCGCGAACAGTCGCAGCTTCTCGTCCGCCACAAAGATCTGGTCGGAGACCTCTTCCTTGGGCTCGATGCTGACCAGCGCCTCTTCTTCGCCCAGCCAGTTCAGCGTGTTTGTGACCAGATCGCCGTTGAAAAAGGTGGGAAAATTCACGAGCTGATCGGTGGCGAACAGGCTGTCGCCGAATACCACCAGGCGGGCGCTCTTCGCCTCGCCTTTCCCCGGCGCGGACAGCGTCTTCTCCGCCACCACGGCCACCGTGGCGCTTTCGTTCTTGTTCGCCGGGGAGGCCAGGCTGACGGGCTTGTGGGGATCGAAGTTGGGGATGATGATCGTCCGTTCCTGTTCCGTCTTGATCAGCGGGGTCACTGTCGCGCCGGAGGGCGGCTGCGAGGCGGGCGTCACCGTCCGGGCCCGGCCGTGCAGGGTGCGCGCGATACCCCGCGTCAGATCCTTGCCCTGCTCTGGTTGCTCCACCACGAATAGGGGCGAGCGTTCGAATCGATCGAACACCAGGTCGTTGCCCACCTCAACTCCCCAGTCCTTGAGGAACGCCTGGAGGCTGGGGCCGCCCGCATCCAGGGTGACCAGGACACGCCCACCCTTGTTGAGATACTCGTTGAGGTGCTTGATCTCCGACTGGTCCAGCTCGCGCCGCGGCCCGGCGATGATGATCGCCGCCACCTCGGCGGGATCGGGCGCGGGAGCCTGCTTGCCGTACAGGCTGACGGGATCGATGGTCCACTGCACCTCACGGAGGCGACTGACCGCCGTGGAAAGCGATCCGCGCGGATCCGTACTCATCCCTTCGTAGGGGAGCTCGCCGTGGCCGGTCAGGAACAAAATCTTGCGCTTCGTATCGCGCGTCAGCTTGATCAGCGTGCCGGTCAGCGCCTTCTCGGTGAACTCCAGCACGTCCTGGCGCTTGTCCCCCATCTCCAGCACGGCGGCATCCAGCTGTTTGAGGCCCAGCTGCTGGAACTCTATCGCGTCTACGAAGGGGTCCTTCAACTGGAACTTGAAGCGGGGCGAGGCGGAAGCGTACTGCTTCAGCAGGTCCTGCGCCTGCTCCCGCACAAGCCCGGAGGTGGATCGGAACTGGCGGCCGGGGAAGAAGGCGGTGACCTTGACGTCCTGGCGGAGGCCATTGAGCACCTGTCGCGTCCGGTCGCTCAAGGTATAGCGCTTGTTCTTGGTGAGGTCCCACTCCCAGTGGCGGCGGGCGGCAATCCAGTTCAGCATCCCTGCGCCCACGAGCAGTGCCACCACCACCAGGGCGGCATTCAGCCCGCCCCGCCGAACCCAGTCCCAGCTCCCCGCTCCCAGGCGCGGCCCGTAGCCCCAGAGCCAGGTGGCCACCAGTGCCAGCAGGATGATAGCCCCCCGCAGGACCCACCGCTCGTTCACCATCCAGACGGAGATGATGCGGTGGATGAGCAGGATCGCCAGGACCAGCGCGGCCCAGCCGGCGATGTAAGAGAACAGCAGATCAACATCCCGTTCCCTGGTTTGCGGCGCCGTTCTATCGGCCATCGCGCCCTCCTATTTCCACCGCGTGGTCGCCACCGCGCGCACGGTCAGCGCCAGGCAAAGCACCATCAGCGAGACGTACAGGAAGATGTCGCGGGTATCGATCACACCCTTGGCAAAGTTCTCCAGATGCTGGCGCACAGAGATGTAACTGATGACCTCTGCGATCCAGGGGACCGAGCGGCGCACCCAGTCCGACATCCAGTCGACGATCAGCATCCCCAGGAGTAGCACCAGGCCCACCACGTAGGCGACGATCTGGTTGCGAGTCAGCGCGGAACACAGCAACCCCACGGCCAGGAAGCTGGCCCCGAGGAGGAACAACCCCAGGTAGCCGGTGATCACCGGCCCGCTTTCGGGAAGCTTACCGATCGCGAGGATGGTAACGATCACCAGCGCCAGAGCGAACCCCGCCGCCACCCAGGGGAGCGGGCGGTTCCCCGGGGTTACCGCCGCCATTACCGCCGTGGTGAGCGTGCCGACAAGAATGATGATGCCCACGTAGCCGGGGAAGATGGGCGTGCCGCTCGTCGCACGGGCAACGCTGAGGACCAGCGGGAACTGGAGCGTGGCCACCAGCATCACCACGTAGAAGGCGCACACGCCCAGGAACTTGCCCAGCACCGCCTGCGCCTCGGTTACCGGCGAGGTCATCAGGATTTCGATGGTCCCCGTCTTCTTCTCCTCCGCCAGCAGACGCATCGTGAGCGCGGGCAGAAGGAAGGTGAGGTAAACGGTGGTATTCTGAACCATCGGGCGCAGCGTGCCGTGCTCCAGGGCCAGGGGCACATAGAAGAAGAAGCCGGTAATCAACAGGAACCCGGCCAGCACCACGAACCCGACCGGCGAGGTGAAGTAGCTGCGGATTTCGCGCTCTGCGATGGTGAGAACTGCCTTCATACCTTCGCCACCTCCTGCGACGCGCCGGCCGGGCGCTGCCGGCGGGTGAGTTCCAGGAAGATCTCTTCCAGTGTCATCTCCCGCGTATCCAGCTCCAGGAGCGCCCACCCGTTCTTGACAATAGTGGTAGAGATGCGCTCGCGAACGTCGGTTTCCATGCTCCCTTCCACGTCGAACACGGTTGCACCGTCCCGCGTGTCCCGGCTATCCACCCGCAGGATGCCCGGGAGGGCGTTCAGACGCGCCTGGACCTCGGTGCGCGGGCCGCGCACCTCCACTCGCAGCCGGTGCACGCGCTGGAGGCGGGTGGTCAGGTTGTGGGTGGTGTCGATGGCTACCACGCGCCCGCGATCGATGATCACGATCCGGTCCGACATTGCCTGGGCTTCCGGCAGAATGTGGGTGCTGAGGAAGATCGTCCGCTGCCCGCGGAGTTTACGGATTAGATCGCGCATGGCGATCACCTGGATCGGATCGAGGCCCTCGGTCGGTTCGTCCAGGATGAGGACGTCGGGATTGTGGACGAGGGCCTGGGCAATGCCGACCCGCCGGCGGAACCCCTTGGAAAGCTTACCGATGAGCCAGTGCTCCCGCTCGGCGACATCCGTGGCTTCCAGGGCGGCCTCCACGCAGGCCCGGAGCTGTTTCTTGGACACGCCGCGCAGCTTCGCGAAGAAGGTAAGGTAGTGCCCTACCGTCATGTCATCGTAGAGGGGCACGTTCTCGGGCAGGTAGCCCAGGTGGCGGCGGGCCTCGACGCTGTCCTCCACCACGTCATAACCGGCGACGCGGGCGGTGCCGCGGTCGGGCGGCATGAAGCCCGCGATGATCCGCATAGTGGTGGTCTTGCCGGCGCCGTTCGGGCCCAGGAAGCCGAGGATCTCGCCTTTCTGGGCCGCGAACGTGACGCCGTCTACGGCGGCCAGGTCTCCGTAATACTTGGTGAGGTTCTCAACTTCGACCAACGCCGTCCTCCTGTGTCACGGGCCGCACGCGCCCCAAAAGCGGTGGGGAATGCAGCGGCCAGCCGACCATGGTGCCGCCCCGCGCTGAACGCCGGAGCAGGGGCCGCGCCGTCCCGAAACGGTTCTTCAGACTAACGCCCGAGCGGGCGGCGCGGGGTGCCCCGAGGGTCCCGGACCGTAAGGCCTCCGGACGAGCCGCCCGGAAGCCATTTTAACATACCGCCGTTGCCGTGGCGCCGGTTCCAGCGACGGTGTATGGAAAGCGTATCTGCTGTGCGCTCCCTGTAGATCAAAACGGTACCAATGCCCCGGGAAGGCAGGCATTCGCCCGGCCCCAGCCCCGAAAGCTTTGGGGGCCGGGGGGCCGCCGAGGGCGCTCAGACTACGGGGGCGGAAGTCCAGGCTATGTGCGTGTTCGGGACGTAATGAGCCGCGACCGGTGGCGGGCCGCGATCATTCCCCACCACGTTTGCGAGGTCGATGACCTGGCGCTTGCACTACCCCCAGGGCACATGATGGTTGTGATTCCTAAAAAACGGTCTCTACGGGATGGGAAAAAAGAGCGGTCAGCGAACAAGGCGCTGTAAGATCGAGAGGCGGACAGATCGCCACTCTGCACCGGGAGGCGGTGCTGCCCATGCGCCATCTCGAGCGAGCACGCAGGCGCAGCAGGGCCGCTCCTGGACCAACGGCGCCGCCAATGCGGAGGACTGGGCTTCGCCCGGTAAGCAGTGGGACAGTCGGAGGAGAAAGGGATGACGCGAACATATCTGGGACCTATCGCCGCTGCCCTGGCGATCGCGGCCATCGCCGGCGTGGCCGCGCTGGAAGACACGCCGCAGCCATCGCGCCGGTTTGACTTCTACAAGATCGGGAGGCTCAGCAAGGACGATCTGACCCCCAGGGACCGGGCCGCCTTAGGCATCTCCTACCTGAAGGAGGAGGTGAGGAACCCCACGGGGTCCTACAGAAGTCTTGGCGGTACTATAGACCACGTGTACATCGTGGCGCAGTTGGTGCTGGCGATCGCGCGGCCGGGCGCCGACCGGGATCTGCTCTGGCAGGAGTTCCAACAGGCGCCGCCGGGCGAGTACCGGGACGCGCTCGCCCTTACCCTGGACCTGGCCGCGGACCGACGCATCACCGCCTACGTGGTCGCCTACCTGCAAGACGTGCGCCACCACCCCGACCTGCGGGAGCGCGCCGCGCGGGCGCTGAGTGAGATCAAGGATCCAGGCACGCTCCCCGTGCTCGTCCGCGTGCTCTATGCCGACCCGGTGTACGAGGTGCGCCACGCCGATCCTGCGCCGCAGAGCCCGCTGGTGCGGCATTACCCCCTGCGCCGGGCGGCAAAGGAAGCCCTCCGGTATATGGAGAAAGAGGGCCTGGATATCGGGGAGGAGGCCCGGGACGCGCTCGCCCACGCCCGCGTGGAGGAGCCTTCCAGGTAAAGCAAGTGTTCTTCTTCTACTGCCGCTCGCCCACGCCCGCGTGGAGGAGCCCCTGCCCCCGCCCCCTGGGGGCTGAACCGCCCCGCTGCCGCGCCCGCGGGGCCGCTACTTCGGGCCCGCCCTCCAACCGACGATGTGCTTCAGCACACACCAGACGAACGAGAACCACTCCCTCCGCAGCACGATGCGGGACTGCCCGTGGCGGCGCTCGTATTCGTGGCTGGAGACGTTTCGCACCCGGTAGCCCTGCCGCAGCGCCTTCATCACCATCTCTTCCTCGATGGCGAAGTTGTTCTCCCGCAGCCCCAGCCGCAGGCCGATGTCCCGGCGCAGGGCGCGGAAGCCGTTCTGCACGTCCGTGAGCTGGACCCTCCAGCGGTAGTTGATCACAATGGTGATGATCTCCGAGCCGATGAGGCGCAGGAACTTGGGGATATCACCGTGCAGTTCGTCACTGCCGCCCGTCATCCGGCAGCCCACCACCAGATCGGCGTCGCCCGCGAGCGCCGGCGCCACCAGACGGGGAATGTCGGACGGCTCGTGGGAACCATCGGCATCCATGAACACCACTACCTCGCCGCGCGCCTGGGTGAGGGCATAGCGGATGGCATCCCCTTTTCCCTTCCCCGGCTGGACGCAGACGCGCGCCCCTGCGGTGGCGGCAATCTCCCGCGTGGTGTCCCGCGAATGTCCGTCCACCACGAGGACTTCGTCCACGTGTGGCGCCGCGGCGGCGATGACGTCGGCGATCGTCGCCTCTTCGTTCAGGGTGGGGATGACGAGGCTAACCCGCAGGGCCGGCGATGGCTGGGTGGGAGAGTCGCTCAACCGTATTATCCTCGTGGTACAGGCAATCGGCCCGAGGCCTCGTGCAGGGGGTGCCTCGGGTTTTCGATGGGAAGCACGTAGGTTGGATTCAGCACAGCCACCAGATGGCGCAGGCAGATGGCGTTGAACGCCAGCAGCAGCCCGACCAGCACCAGCAGCACGCGGGGCCGCGCCTTCTCGGGCAGGAGCCCTTCCCAGCCGCCCGCGAGCAGCACCCCGGCGCCAAACACGGCGGGCATCAGATAGCGGCCGCCCTGGTAGAACCCCAGGTGCAGGAACGTGGCGATATACCAGGTGTGCGCCGCTACCAGCAGCAAGCCCGCGCCTGCCAGCGCTGTGACCGTTCCGAAGGTCGCCGGCCTTCCCCGGCGATGCTCCCAGAACCGGCGGCCCCAGCCCGCTATCGCCGTCAGGCACAGGACGCCCAGGAAGCCGAACACCGAGGGCCGCAGCCCCTCGGGGACCCAGTCAATCTGCACCCAGAAGCTCTGGAACAGTCCCACGGCGGCGCGCAGACCCAGAGGCACCACCATGCCCGTCAGATAGACCTCCAGCGGCGACATTGGCGCGCCCGTGTCCAGATGGCGGGGCCGCAGCGCGTTGTGAGACCCGAAATCCAGCGGCACCGGCTGCCCGTAAAGGTTTACGTTGCGGAGGTACCACCACGTGCCCAGGAGCAGCAGCAGGCCATATCCCAGGGCCAGGTCACGCCACCAGGCGGGTTTCTTCACGCAGAGATTGCGGTCGCGGAGGCACAGGGCGAACAGCCAGAGGGGCGCCAGAGTAAACGCGGTGGCCTTCGTGTTGGCGAATGCGGCCATAATCAGGCCCGCCACCACCGCCGCCCCCGGCCCGCGCGCCTCCTCGCGCGCCACCCGCACGCACTGGTAGAGCAGCGCGGCGCCCAGTAGAATGGCCAGGCTGTCGTTGTTCAGCACCCCCGCCTCAAGCTGGAACTCGGGGAGCAGCGCGACTGTTGCCAGTGCCCCCAGGCGGATGAAAGGGCGGTCGGGAAAGCACCGTCGCAGCGCGGCAGCGAACAGAAGCAGCGCCGCGCCCAGCAGCAACGGCGATACGAGCTTCAGCACGCGCAACGTAGCCAGCGGCCTGGCCCCCCGCGTGATCCAGTAGAGCGGCGTGAGCAGCGCGTAGTAGAGGGGTGGGTGGAGGGTATGGGCGCCGTCCAGCTCCCCCCCTGCCACCCGGAGCGGCAACGCGCCTTTCTCCGCCAGTCGCTGCACGTAGCGGTAATGGCGCGGCTCGTCGGGACCGTAGCCGGGCTGGATAGCCAGGTTGAAAACCAGCGACAGCGCCAGGAAAGTAACCAGCAGGCCGCGCTCGCACCACTCCGACCAGCGGTCGGGGCTCGCAGGAGGGTTGAGGGCTGAAGCGCACTTGCCAGTCGCCGGTGGATTTGTGGTAAACATTCAGGAGCCAAAGGTGAAGAATGGACGATTGCGGAGCGGTTTGTCGCGCTCCGCGTTCCACACCCCGCATTTACCGGGCCAGCCCATCATACCCTCGCGCATCGGTGAGAATCAAGCGCCAGGCGCAGGACCGGGCGGCAGGAGCGCGACGCCCGCGTTCTCAAGTTATAGGAAGAGCTGCGCCCGGGAGACGCCGTCATGTCGCCACCCATCGAGTCGGAAACGGAACCGGAGGTGCGCTCACCGGGCTGGAAGCGCAGTCTGGTGATGAGCGGCCTGGCCCTGCTGGGAACCGCAGCGGCGGCCGCCGCCACCGCCGTGGTGGCGGCGGGATGGCCTGCCCGGCGCCGTGCGGTTCCGGCCCCGAAGGGTCCTGCGCTGCAAGAGGCGGGCAGCCTGGCGCCGCGTTTCCCGGAGATCAGCGTCCCCCAGATGTTTCGGAGGACCGTTCAGCGTCTGGGAGAAAACACCGCCCATCTCATCCAGGATGACGGTAAGTGGCGCCCCCTTTCGTACCGTGACCTGGCGACGCGCGTCCGGGACTTCGGATTGGGCCTGCGGCACTTCGGAGTGCAGAAGGACGACATCGTGGCGCTCCTCTCCGAGAACCGCTCCGAGTGGGCGATCGCCGACCTGGCGCTGCTGGGGATTGGGGCCGTCAACGTCCCCATCTACCCCACCCTGCCCGCCTCGCAGGTGCGCTACCTCCTGGAAGATTCGGGGGCCAAGGTACTGATCGTTTCTACCCCACGGCAGCTGCGCAATGTCCGGGAGGCAGCGCAGGGATTGCCGGCTCTGCAACAGATGCTGGTGATGGACCCGCCGGAGGCGCCTCCAGAAGGGGTGGTGAGCTTTGCTGAAGTAGAGCGCCGCGGCGCGGAGACGCCCGACGCCGATGCCGCCTGGGCAGAGGCGAACGCGGCCGTCGGCCCGCACGATCTGGCCAGCATCATCTACACCTCGGGAACCACAGGCAATCCCAAAGGGGTCATGCTTACCCATTACAACTTCACATCCAACGCCCAGAGCGTGGCCCCGCTCATCGAGATCCGCCCCGACGATGTCTTCCTCTCCTTCCTGCCGCTGTCGCACGTGTTCGCACGGATTGCGGATCACTACTTCCCGCTGCTGGTCGGCGCGGCGGTGGCCTATTCCGAGGGCGTCTTCACTCTGGCGCGGGAGATGGCCGAGGTGCAGCCCACGATGATGGCCCTGGTGCCCCGCGTCTACGAATCGATTCAGTCACGCACGTTGGATGCGGCGAACAAGCTGCCGCCCGCGCGGCGGCGCGTGTTCCACTGGGCGCTGGAGGTGGGCTGGCGCCGCGCCGCCGCGGAGCTGGCGGGCCACCCCGTGGGGCCTGTGCTGCAGACGGCCCACGCGCTGGCGGATCGCCTCGTCCTCGCCCAGATTCGGCAGCGCACCGGCGGCCGGGTGCGCTACTTCATCTCCGGCGGAGCCCCTCTTCCCGTGGCCACCGCTTGCTTCTTCTACTCCATAGGGCTGACCGTTCTGGAGGGCTACGGCCTCACGGAAACATCGCCGGTCATCTGTGTCAACCCGCCGGATCGGCCTAAGATCGGCACGGTGGGGCCACCGATTCCGGGCGTGCAGGTGCGCATCGCGGAAGACGGGGAGATCCTGTCCCGCGGCCCGCACATTATGCAGGGCTATTACCATCTACCCGAGGAAACGCAGGCGGCCATCGATGAGGACGGCTGGTTCCACACCGGCGATATCGGGGTCCTGGATGCGGACGGCTATCTGCGTATCACGGACCGGAAGAAGGACCTCATCATCCTCGCCAACGGGAAGAATGTAGCACCTCAGCTGATTGAATCACGGCTGCGCACCAGCCCTTATATTCAGGAAGCCGTGCTGTTCGGAGATCGCCAGCCGGTCGTCGTGGCCCTCATCGCGCCCGCGTTTGACGCCGTGCAGCAGTGGGCCAAAGAGCACGGCGTGAAAGCGACGACCAACGAGGAGCTGGCAGCGGACCCGGCGGTACACCGGCTGATCAAGACGCAGATGGATGCCATCTCCGCGGAGCTGGCGGATTTCGAGCGGGTACGGCGCTTCGCGTTGCTGCCGAAAGAGTTCACGCTGGAAGCGGGTGAGCTGACGCCCACGATGAAGGTTAAGCGGCGTGTGGTGATGGAGCGCTACGGAAACCTGATTCACAGCCTGTACGGGGGCGCCAGCGAGAGCGGCCCGTAATTCGCCGGTTGGAATGGGGTTATCTGGGAAGCGTCCGGTGCGGCGTTGCCATTCAGCAGAATAGTTCTCGCTCCGCCCTCCAGCATGGCACCGGAATTGCACGTCCCTTAGGCGCCATTAGCGTGGCCTTTCACGGTCTGTTAGATGGCGGGGAGGCTTTGTGACGCCAATTCCCCCCCCTGACAACGTGTGCAGCCGCTGCCGCCTGGCCGAGATTCCGGGGGAAAGAGAGGGGCCCGGCGCGCGGGCTTGGTGTCGCCGGTGGGAAATGCCCATTCCCGATCCGGAGGTGGTGGGCTGCCTGGATTTCATCCCTCTGGAGGGTGAGAGCGAGGCCGATCCCCGTCCGGAGCCCGCGGCGCCGCGATAGGCGTACCGGGCCCGCGGAAGTGGTCCCGAAAGCTTTCGGGATCGGACGGCCAGCCTCTATCTCTCCCAACCCACGGGCCAGGACTTCGCCTTTCCTGCTCTGCTCCTTCGTTGCATCCGCTCGGCAGGTTTCCGCCGCTCCGTCGGGAACCTGAGGGTGTCCTCGGCTGGCCCCGCCAGACCTGGCGCCGAGCTATCTCGCGCCGGTGGCCCGTGGGGCGTTTATGGTGCGTGTCGGGTGAGAAAGGAGACCCAAGTTTATGAGGCTAGCGGGCAAGCGCTGCCTGGTGACTGGCGCCGCGCACGGTATTGGCCTGGCTACGGCGCAGATGTTCGCGCGGGAGGGCGGGGCGGTCCTGATGTGCGATATCAACGCGGAGCGGGGTGAGACGGCGGCGCGAGACCTTCAGAAAGTCGGCGCGCGGGTCCGTTTCGTGTGCGCCGACGTCTCGCGCGCCGCGGATGTGGAGGACGCGGTAGCCGCGTGCGTGGCAGCGTTCGGCGGCCTGGACGTGCTGGTCAACAACGCGGGGATCAGCCGCAATCTCCCCATTGAAAAGATTACCGACGAGGACATCGACCGTGTTTACGGGTTGAACGTCAAGGGCACGCTGTACGGTATCCGCGCCGCGGTGCCGCACATGCGCGCCGCGGGCGGGGGGAGCATTGTCAGTATTTCATCCGTGCACGCCCTGCGCGGCGAGGGGCGCAACACACTCTACGATGGTTCCAAGGTGGCCATCCTGGGAATGACCCGCGCGTTGGCGATGGAACTGGCGCCCGACCGCATTCGCGTGAACGCCATCTGCCCCGGCTCGATTGATTGTTATCCGATTGAGGAGCGGCTCGTCCCGCCGGAGCTGCGAGAGCCGTTCCGGCAACGATTTGCCGAGGAATACACCCGGGCGCGCGAAGCGCTCCAGCCCTATCCGCGGCGAGCGGTTCCCCAGGATATCGCCTACGGGGCCCTCTATCTCGCCAGCGATGAATCCGCCTTCGTAACGGGCACCCACCTGGTCATCGATGGGCTAATGACCAACCAGATGGCGGATACTGGCCCGGCAGAGCGACGGCTCCACGAGATCTACCAGCAGACGGTGGCCTGGCTAAAGGAGCGGGAGGACGGCTAAACGATCCGGCGTGAGATGCGCAATAGGGTACCCGGTGAGTCCCCACTGCCGGTAGCCGGCCGGAGCCCGAGCGGACTTCTCACGCCGCCTCTCCAGCCGCGAGCAGGCGGGCGATGCGGGTATCCAGCTCTCGTTGATCCACCGCGAAGGAGTGAAGAGCGCTGATCGACATCAGGTCGTCCAGGGCCACAGTGCCCGCCGCCAGATCCGCCGCCCAGCGCGCGTAGTTGGGGATCTTACCGTCTGCCTCCACCGCTTTGCGCTCTTCCTCGCTCCAGTCGCGGAATCCCGAAAGCTTTCGGGACCGGTGGTCGCGGGCGAAAGCGATCAAGTCCGCGCCCGTCCAGTTGGAGACGTCCTCGCGGTCCACAGCAGCGACGAAGGCGCGGTACGCATCCGAAATCTCCCAGAGATTGGGAAGGCCGATGCGGCGCTCATCCACACCGGGGGCCAGGGGCACGGGGAACTCCCGCTCGAACACCGGCGTGAGCGGCTGCGGGTGGGCCTCCATTTCCGCCACGAAGGCCGCCGCAACCTTGGTGGGTATCGTGAACACGTCCAGGCCCGCCAGGGCCGCCACCTGGCCGGCGTTACGCATGCTGGCGCCGATCAGCAGCGGGCGGTCCCGGCCTTCGCGCTCGCGGAAGGCGCGGAGGGCCACCTGCGTTGCCTGGGTGGCGCGCTCGCCCACGTTGTCCCCGCTGCCCAGGCCGTTGTCTTTGACGAACGCGTTCAACCGGCCCATGAACACGTTCACATAGCGAGTGCGCGCCAGGTGGGCCGCCAGGTAGTTCTGGCGGGCGGAGAAGCCTAGGGTGAAGTTGACAGGCACCCCCCGCTCGCCCAGATGCCTGGCCGCCAGGTAGCCGGCGGGCGTGAGCGGCACTTTCACCAGGAATCGCTCAGGGCAGACGGCATAATAGCGCACGCCGTAGGCCACGGAAGTCGGCACATCGTCGGCGAAGGCGGGGTGCAGCTCGACGCTAACCGTGGCATCCAGGCGCTCCACCAGGCTCAACGCCACGCGGCAGTTGAGGACGAAGCCGACCTCGTAGATCAGCTCCTGTTCGGAGAGGGCAGGTTCCGCCGCCCGCAGCCGCCGCGCGATTTGGGGAATGGCCTCGTCGAAGCGACCTCTCTGCACCTCGACGTTGACGTAGAAGTTGTTCGTCGTGCAGTGGGTGAATTCGCGCGTCCAGAGCGGCTCAATCTCGGCCAGGTCGGCGCTATCGAGCCACAGGTCCGTGCCCATCTCGCGCAGCGCTCGCCAGGGTGCGCGGCTGGAAAAGCGCTCCTGCAACTCACGATAATGGGGAGTGAAGCCCTCCTGCGCCAGCTCTCGCGCCACCTCTGCCAGCGCCGTGCCGCGTCCCCGCTCTGCTGCTACGACCGCCATCGTTCGCCCCCTTCCACAAACCTGATGCCGCCGCAATCCACACTGAGTCTATCCGACCGCCGAGGATTTAAGACCTGCCCTCAACGGCGCCCCACAGGAAGCCGCCGCATCCACGAGAAACAGCACGCTAGTTTATCGCAAGGAGGCGCGCGGTGTACACCCCCCTGGGAGAGGCAGCCCTCAATACGGGCCAGCGGTTGGAGTGCGGGGTCGTCCTGGGCCCCGACGCTGAATGGCGGGATCGAATCTTAGCCCTCCTCAACCACAAGGGTCCCGAGTGGGCAAAACAGATCCGCCGCTCCCTGGAAGGGCCTCTCGACCACCTGGAAACACGCTTCTACATCGGCTGCACCGGGGGACGGATCATCACCCACTTGATGATTGCCGGTGCGCGCGGCGCGGGCATCCTGGGACACGTGTACACCATTCCTGAGGAGCGACGCAAAGGCGCCTGTACCGCCCTGATGGCCCGCCAGATGGCGCACACGCTCCAGGTGGGCTACCGCGTGCTCGTCCTTGGCACCGGATTCGAATCCCCGCCTTATTGGATCTACCACTCGTTTGGGTTCCGCAGCATCGCGCCGGGCCGCGGAGAGATGAAGTGGCTGGCCGAACCGGATGCCGAGGCCCACCTCTTCCGATCCGCACCCGTGCGCGTGCGAGACCTCCGCTGGGATGACTGGCCCTGGGTGGACCTCCTGGGCAGGCAGCCCCCCACGCCGGACGAAGAGCTCCCGCGCAGCCCGCTGCTGGGGCTCAAGGAGTACGGCAGCCTGGAGGGATTGTTCTGCTTCTTTCAGATGCGCCGCGGCGATTCCCCGGAGATCCAGGCGCGGGCGCTGACTACCGAGTCCGGCAGCACGGTCGGCTGGGCAATCCTCGGCCCGGATGCGCGGTGGTACCACGACGTGCTGCTGCTAGATCTCTACATCCACCCCCACTTCACCGCTCATGCCGGAGCGCTCCTCGACTGCCTGGAATGGCCCACGGAGAAGCCCGTGGTCGCTTACACTACCGGGCGGGCGGGATGGAAATCCGCCGCCCTCGCCGGCGTGGGCTTCCAGCCCGCCACACAGCTGGAAGGGTGGCTGCGGTTCGCAGACGGGCGTCGCAACCTCGTTATCTGGCGGCGGTAGCCGGTGCGACGGTGGGCCGTGGACGCATTCACATGTCGGCACGGCCCAGCGTTTCAACGTGCAACCACTCTTCATCCATTCGCGTATCCACCTGTTCGTGTCCTGACGATTGCTCAATGATCGCCTTCCCCGGGGTACCTTCGTACTGTTGGGCGAGACATAACGCCCGCGGGAGGGAGTTATGGCGGAAACAGTAAGACCGGCAATAACCGTGTCCCGGCCGATGCGCATTCGGGTAGCGCGCGAGTGGCCCGACTGGGCACTACCTATGGCGCTGGTAGCGCTGGTCTTCTTCGGGCTGGCGCTGTACGGGCTGATCTTGCTCCAGAACGTGAACCAGCAGCTGGCCGCGCTGCCCGCCGCCGAGCAGCGGTTCACGGAGGCCAGCCAGCAGCTCCGCCTTCTGGCCCAAGAGCAGGCGGATACCGCGGCCGCGCTCCGCGCGGCCGCGACAGAGAGCGCTCCGGCGGAGACGCAAAGGTTGCTGCGCGACATAGATACGCAGCTGACGGCGATGGCTGAGCAGGTCGACAAGACTCTCGGCTTGGCCGGTACCGTAGGTGATCAGCTGCGCCAGGTGAATGCGCGGATCGGTAGTGACTCAGCCCTGCTCCAGCGGCTAGACCAGCGGCTGGGGCGGACCAACGAACAGCTCGCGGAGACCACCCGGCAGCTCGAACAAACGGTGGTGTTGCTGCGGTCCAGTCGGGAGCAGCTGCGTCAGCCGGGCGCTACTGAGGCCACGCCGTCGCGGCGCATAGACCAGGATCTGTAACAGTGAGCGAGCGACTGGCAGCGAGGCGGCAGAAACGGAGTGCGATGACGCGGCATCTGCAAGAGGCGAAACGGACGGGGCCATTGGGCCTGGAGGCGCCCGCCACATCCCTCGAGCCGACCACGCCGTAGGAGGCAACCCCATGCGGACTCCCTGATGCCCGCTGCTTGCCGATCCTGGAGGGGGTTATGACACGCGGCGGCGTTGCTCCAGATACCTCCGGGGCATGATACGCTGCGGCAGGGGAAAGCGAGTAACGCGGCGAATTCTCTGCCGATAATTGCCTTGAACCCGCACCCCAACCCCGAGAGATCCTGCCGCGTGGCCAAAGCCATTTCCACCCAACCGCCGCCGTTCTACGTCCTCCGCCGCGTCTTCCAGCCCCGTGAACTGCTGATTCTGGGCGTCTTCCTTCTGGAACTGGCGATCTTCTGGCGGCTCAAGCCGGAGTCTGTCTCGCTCACCAGCCTGTCACAGGATGCAGACTACATCTCACTCTATGGGATCGCGGGGGTGGGCGCGGCGCTGGTAATCATTAGCGGCGGCATCGATCTCTCCAGCGGGCGGGTACTGGGCCTGTGCGCGGTGGTAATGGGGCTTCTGGCCACGCAGTCTCGCTGGCCGCTTCCCGCGTGGGTCTGTGCGCTGCTCACCGTGGGGGTGGGACTGCTGGCGGGGCTGCTGAACGGCGTGGCGATTGCCTATCTGGGCGTGCCGCCGTTCATCGTCACCCTCGGATCGATGTCCGCGGCGGGGGGGCTGGCGTACCTGCTTACCGGCGGGATGCCCCTCTCGTTCCAGGAGTTCCGCCCCGATGTCGTCCGGTTCGTGGATGCGCTCAGCGTGCGCCTGTTCGAGTTCGATGCGTTCCCTGGTCTCCGCACCGGCATCTTCGTGATGCTCGGGCTGGCGCTGCTGGCGGCGTTCTGGCTGCACGTCACGCCATGGGGACGGTACGTACTTTCCATCGGCGGCAGCGAAGAGGCTTCCCGCCACGCAGGAGTGCCGGTGGCACAGGTCAAGGTCCTGGTTTACATGGTGGCCGGCGGCCTGGCAGGCCTGGCAGGAATCTTCTACGTCACCAACTTCGGCGGGCCGAACAGCGGCGTGGGGGCGGGGTGGGAGCTGAACATCATCGCGGCGGTAGTCGTCGGGGGCGTCAGCCTCTCCGGCGGCCGCGGCAGCCCACTGGGCGTCGTCATCGGCGCGATGCTCATAGAGGTGCTGCGCAGCGGCTTGCAGCACATGGAAGTGGAGGAAGGCGGCGCCAAGATCGCCATCGGACTGTTCATCATCCTGGCCGTGGTGATCGAACGGGGGTTCCGGGCCCTCGGCGCCCGGCTGGCAGGGCGGGTGCGTCCGCCGGCTCCTCTGCAGTAACCGGTGGCCGGAGATCCGGAGCGCGCAGTATGGGGGTAGGCGGGTGTGAGAGAGGCCCGCTGCGTTCTCCTACACCCTTTACCCTCACTCTCCCACCTTTTGTCTCTCCCTAGTGCTGGGCCAGGGACGGGGGCTCCACCCCGGAAGAAGTGAGGTGTGAATCAATGCGCACATCATGGCTACTAGCCGCGCTTCTGGCGAGCATCCCGATGGTAGCGGGACTGACCGGTTGCGGCGGCCCATCCTCGTCCCCCACCGAAAGTGGGGGCGGCACTCGCGGCGTCGCTCCCGCGGCAAAGACGACGAACTCGCCCTCCACGTCCGCCTCAACCCCTGCACCCTGGATGAGACCGATTCGCTACGCAATCGTGCCCAAGATGCTCAACAACCCCGTGTTTACCATGGCTAAGATAGGGGCAGAGCAAGCGGCACAGGACATTGAAGCCGAGGGCGGACCCAAAATCGAGATCATCTACCAGGGACCCCAGACCGGTGATGATCCGACGGAGCAGGCGCGCATCCTGGAAACGTTGACTAACCGGGGCGTAGACGGCATCGCGCTCTCAGTGATCAATCCGGATGCAGTTCGAGACCGGATTGCGGACGCAAAAGAGAAGGGCATCCCTGTGGTCACCTTCGACTCGGACTGCCCCAATTCGAAGCGTATTGCCTGCTACGCTGTAAACGACGAGGCGCTCGGGGCGGAGCTGGCGAACCAGCTCATCCAGGCTGTGGGCGGTGAGGCGAACATGGAGGGCGAAATCGCCATCCTCAGCGGGCAGTCCAGCGCCCCCAACCTGCAGGCGCGTGTTAAGGGCGTCATGTCGGTCCTGCAACGGTTTCAGGACCGTGTTAAGGTGCTGCCGACCCTCTTCTGTGACGATCGTGTTGACCTGGCGATCCGCCAGATCGGCACCACTATGAACGGCCATCCCAACCTGCGGGGGTGGATTCTGGTGGGCGGGTGGCCTCTGTTCGGAAAGCACGCGCTTGACTCCATCAAGGATTTGCAGCGGACCAAGGTGGTCTCCGTAGACGCGCTACCCGACCAATGGCCCTACCTGGAAAACGGACAGGTCTGCTGCCTGGTGGCGCAGCGCCCGTTTGCGTGGGGCCACGAAAGCGTGCACATGCTGAATGCCGTCCGGCGGCAAGAGTTGGTCTCCGGCAGCAGCATCCGGCAGCTGGCGCTGACACCCAGGAAGCTGACGTCCCCGTACGACCTCGTCTTCAAGGACCCCACGCCTCGGCAGCGGGCATCCCCAAAACCTCCCGGGGGGAAGGTCTACAGCGTCGTGGAGTACCGCAAGCAGTGGGCGAAGTGGCTGGCGCCGACGAAGTAGTCACGGGGCAGGAGCGGCTGCGCATCGAACGGATTAGCAAGCGCTTCCACGGCGTGGTGGCTCTGGAGCACGTCTCCTTCGGGGTGCGGACGGGGGAGATCCATGCTGTCTGCGGGGCCAACGGAGCGGGCAAATCCACGCTGATGAAGATCCTCGTCGGGATCCACGCCCCTGACGAGGGCCAGATCGTCCTGAACGGCCAGCCGGTAACGATCTCTGGCCCCCGCGCCGCCCGGGAGCTGGGTGTGGACATCGTGTTCCAGGAGATCGAGCTGCCGCCCAACCTCTCCGTGGCGGACGCGATCTTCCTTGGACGGGAGCCAGTGCGGTGCGGCGGCATTCAGCACGGAGAGATCTACCGGCAGGCGAGCGCGCTCCTCAACAGCCTGGCGGTGCCGCTGCAGCCCCACACGCTGGTGGAAGATCTCAGCGCCGCCGGAAAGCAGCTCACCCAGATCGCCCGCGCCCTCGCCGCCCGCACCCAGGTCCTCATCCTGGATGAGCCGACGAGCGCCCTCACCGAGCACGAGGTCGGACGCCTGTTCGGTATTCTCCGCGCCCTGCGAGAGCGCGGGACGGCCATCGTGTACGTATCCCACCGACTGGAGGAGATCTTCCGTCTCGCGGATCGGGTAACCGTACTGCGGGACGGCCGTCTGGTGGCGACGCGGCGGGTAGCGGAACTCACCGAGGGCGATCTGGTGCGAATGATGGTGGGGGCCGAGCCGGCGGCACTGCCTCGCAAGGACGGGGGCTGTCCCGACGCAGTCGGGATCGAGCCCTCCGGCCCGCCGCTGCTGCGCATCATCGGCCTTACCCGCGGCCGGCAATACCGCGACGTCAGCTTCGAGGTGCGCGCGGGCGAGGTGGTGGGGATGTTCGGGATTGTCGGCGCGGGGCGGACGGAGGTGGCGCGGGCGCTCTTCGGGCTGGACCCGCCCGACGCCGGGCAGATTGAGCGGGATGGCCGGCGCCTCCGCCTGCGCAGCCCCGCCGAGGCGATGCGCGCGGGCATCGGTCTCGTTCCCGAAGATCGCAAGCTTCAGGGCCTGCTGCTGGAGGCGGGCGTCCGGCACAACCTGTCGCTCGCCGCGCTGGACCGTCTGACCCACCTGGGCGTCGTCTGCGCACGGCGAGAGCACACACTCGCCGCGGGCGCGGTGACCGACCTCCACATCGTGACCGCCGGGCTGGACCGCGAAGCGCAGGACCTCTCGGGTGGCAACCAGCAGAAGGTGGTCATCGGGCGGTGGCTGGCGCGGCGGCCGCGCCTGCTCATCCTGGATGAGCCCACTAAGGGAATCGACGTGGCGGCCAAGCGGGAAGTACACGCCCTGGTGCGCCGCCTGGCCGCGGAGGGGATCGGGGTACTGCTGATCACCAGCGAGCTGCCGGAGGCGCTCTCCCTCTCCGACCGCCTCCTGGTGCTGCACGCCGGTCGGATTACCGCTACTCTCGATTCCCGCCGCGCCACAGCGGAGGAGGTGATGCGGTACGCGGTGGGAGTGGGCGCGTGATGGAGCTGATCACAGAGACGCAGAGGCCAGGGAGGACACTCGACACCCAACTGCCCTTCCTCGCTGCGTCCTCTGCGTCTCCGCGATGCAGACCTCTACCCCTTACAGCGCCGGTTCGCCGCGCTCACCGGTGCGGATGCGGATGGCGTCGGAGATCTGAATAAAGAAGATCTTCCCATCCCCCACCTCACCTGTTCGGGCGGCGTTGATAATGGTCTGCGCCACCTGCTCCACCAGGCCATCCGCCACCACGATCTCCACCTTGACCTTGGGAAGCAGGCGGACGCGGTACTCCAGCCCACGGTAGCGCTCCACGTAGCCTGCCTGGCGACCTGCTCCACGGACTTCGGTTACCGTCATGCCGGTGATCCCCAGGCTTTCCAGTTCTTGCTGAACTTCCTCTAGCCTCTCCGGCCGGACAATCGCCTCGATTTTCGTCATCGGAATCGGTCTCCTTCACCGCGCGGTGGCACTTTACAGGATATAGCCTTCCTCGCCGTGCAGGCTGACATCCAGACCTGCATCTTCCTCGCCAGACTTCACCCGCAGCCCTATAACCGCGTTGATGATGAACAGCAGGATGGCGCTCACCACCGCCGCATAGACGATTGTGGCGACCACGCCAGTTGCCTGGAAGAGAAACTGCTGGGGGTTGCCCGCCAGCAGACCGCCGCCGTGGTCCTTCACGCCCGTCGCGGCCTGGCAGAGCACAGGGACCGCGAACAGGCCGGTAGCCAGAGCTCCCCAGGTCCCCCCCACGGCATGTACGCCGAACGTATCCAGCGAGTCGTCGTAACCCAGCTTCGTCTTCATAATTACGGCGCTGTAGCAGAGCACGCCTGCGCCGATGCCAATGGCGATGGCACCCAGGGGGTTCACGAACCCTGCCGCAGGGGTGATGCCCACCAATCCCGCCACCGCTCCCGAGGCGGCGCCCAGGGTGGTAGGCTTACCACGATAGGTCCATTCAGCAGCCATCCAGGCCAGGGCCGCCATGGCCGCGGCAGTGTTGGTGACCACGAAGGCGTTCACTGCCACTCCGTTGGCGGCGACGGCGCTGCCCGCGTTGAAGCCAAACCAACCGAACCACAGGATGCCCGTGCCCAGCATGGTCATGGTCAGATTATTGGGGCGCATCTCTTCCCCGGGATAGCCGCGGCGGCGGCCGATGATCAGCGCCGCCACCAGGGCGGTAATCCCCGAGGAGATGTGGACCACCGTGCCGCCCGCGAAATCGAGCGCGCCCACGGTACCACCGCCGGTGGTTGTCCCCAGGCTCCGCAGCCAGCCGCCTTTCCCCCACACCCAATGGGCGATCGGGCAGTAGACGAGCAGCGACCAGAGGATCAAAAAGACCAGGTAGCTGCTGAACTTCTTGCGCTCCGCGAATCCGCCGGTAATCAACGCGGGGGTGATAATGGCGAACATCCCCTGGTAAACGGCGTAGAGCTGGTGCGGGATGGTGGCCCCGTAGTCCGGGTTCGGTTCGAACACGGAGACGCCGTTGAACCCCAGCCATTCCAGGTTCCCGATCAGCGAGCTGTCGCCGCCAAACGCCAGGCTATAGCCCACCAGCACCCACAGGACGCTGATCACGCCCATGGCGATGAAGCTGTGCATAATGGTGGTCAGCACGTTCTTGCTGCGCACCATCCCCCCATAGAAGAGCGCCAAGCCCGGGGTCATAAACAGCACCAGAGCCGAGCTGGCGAGCATCCAGGCGGTATCACCCCTGCTGATGCCGCCATCCTGGGCGAACGCGATGCCCTCGATGAAGAACAGCACAACGGCAATCGGAAGCGAACGGATAAGTGTGCGACGCATGCGGCCCTCCCATTGCCAGCTGGCAGCCAGAGCCGCTGCGCGGCAAGCGCGACTCGGGAGAGACGCGTCGTCGAGGGCTGGGTCCGCGCGGGCTCTTCGGCCATCAAGCGGGTGCGCCCGCCGGAGCTCCGGAGCCCCGCGCGAGCCTGCTTCGATGACGTGAGCAGTTTAGTGCCCGCGTGTTTCCCAGCCGTTATCGCCTTGTTTCGCTCAGGTTACGAGAATGTAAAGTTTGGATGACACAGTAATAGCCAGGCGCTGGCCGCGCCTGCCCTCGCTCGTGCCGATTCAGGGATCCTAAATCCCCAGAATCGCTTTGGCAATCAGGAAGTAGATCACCAGGCCAGTGGCATCCACGAATGTGGTAATGAACGGCGCGGAGACTACCGTGGGATCGATGCGCAGCCGCTGTGCCACCAGTGGAATCAACGTGCCCACCGTGGTGGCCCACACGGTGATGGCCACAATCGCCAGCCCGACGGCCACCGGCAGGCCAGGAATCGCACCCCACAGCACCGCCCGTCCGAAAGCCACCACGGCGATCATCAGGCCCAGCAAGATCCCGGTGGAGGCTTCCCGAGCCAGCACGCGCAGCGCGTCCCGCGGCCGGATCTCGCGCAGCGCCAGGCCGCGCACGATGGTCGTTACTGTCTGAGAGCCGGCGTTGCCACCCGTGCCAATGAGCAACGGCACGAAAAACGCCAACTGTGTAACCTTGTGCAACTCCTGGCCGAAGTGGCGCAGCACCGTCCCCGTAAAAGTCTCCGCCACGAACAGCAGTAGCAGCCAGCTGAACCGCTTGCGCACCACGGCGGTAATGCGGCCCGCCCAGTAGGATGTCTCATCGACGCCACCCGCGTGGCCCGCCACACCGCCCAGCCGGAGCACGTCCTCCGTGCCCTCCTGAATGAGAACGTCCACCAGGTCATCAATGGTGACGATCCCCAGGAGGTGCTGCTCCTCATCCACCACCGGCAACGCCAGGAAGTCGTAGCGGGAAATGAGGTTGGCCGCCACCTCCCGGTCCGTATCCGGGGTAACCATCACCACTCGCGTTTGCATCAGGTCGTGGACGATCTGGCTCGGGTCCGCCGTGGCCACTTCGGCGAGCGAGAGAACGCCCTCGAGCCGGCCGTCCTCGGTCACCACGTAGAGGTTGCTCAGCGCCTTCACGTCCAGGCGGGCGCGGCGCAGATACTCCAGCGTGGCGCGCACCGTCATCTCCGCGCGCACACGGGGGAAGCTGCGGATCATAAGCCTCCCCACAGATTGGGGCGGGTAGGTACGCAGGATCGCCATCTGATTGGCATCCACGGCGGAGATATGGGCGAGGACCGCCTCCTGGGTTTCGGTGTCGAGCTGGTCGAGGATTTCCACCTGGTCATCCAGGGGAAGGTGATCCAGGATGGCAGCCAGGCGAGCCGGGTCCAGATGGTCGAGAATCTGCTGACGCAGCTCGGCGTCGGCCAGTATGAGCAGGGGGGCGGCGACCGCGTTGGGCAGTGCGACCACCACCTCCAGGCGCTCCTCGGGGTCCAGCGGTTCCAGGACCTCGACGATTTCAACAGGGTGCAGAGCAAGCAGACGCGCCGCGAGGCCGGCCGGCCCTTCGGCCTCCAGCCATGCGCGCGTATCCAGCTCCGGGGCGGGCGCAGTGAGGGTCATGGGCGAAACCTCCCCCAGGGAAACTATCCCCAGGCCGGTACAACGCAACGCCCCCCGGGCAATCCCGAGGGGCGGACGCGCAACCGGGGTTTCGCACCGGCTAGGTCACGGTCCGTTCCTCAGGATCCGGGGATGCCTGGTTATCGCGCTGGTCCGGATAACTTCCAGGATCCGGGTCCACGTTGGGTCCTCCGCACCACGAGTGCTGCCCAACCCTGGCCCTCTGAATGCGGGGCAGGTGGGTTGAACCGCAACGCGCATTCTCCTGCAAGTCGCTCTCCCTGCAGGAACGGCGAACGCGCTACTCCTCGCGCTGCCAGAGCGAGCTAGCCTCAGTGTTATACCTGGATTGAGGTCACAAGTCAACGAAAACCGGCCCTGTGGGTGCGCTTCCCGAAAGCGGGTAGGGCGGCTGCTACAGGGGTCGCTGGGGGGCACTCACGGCAACGGGCCCGCGGCCCTGAATTGCCGGAACGCCTGTCCGGCCGCGACGCGAACTGCCTCTGCCTGTAAATCTCGCACGCCCTCGGAACGAGGAGGCGGGTCCGGTCCCGATCCGACATCCGATCTGCCGCCTACGCCGCCTTCGATTGGGCCTGCTGGGCCTTGATGTATTGAACGGCCTCGTTAAGTTCGCGATGGAACTGCCCGATCTCGTAGCCGATGGCGTGTAGATACGCGCTTCTACCGACTACCTCATCCACCACCAATGCAGCTTCCTGGATCTGGGCATCGCCCTCGCCACCGAGCCGTAACTGCTCGGTATGGAAGGGCGTTCAATAGGGGCAGTGGGCCGCGGCCGCGGCCCCAAATCCCACCAGCGCCTTGTCGTGGCTACTTAGCGCAGTGTCGCTAAATAGCCAGGCAACCCGCGGCCACTCGTGCTCCAGCTGGGCGTCCGACATACGGGAGAGCCACTCGGGTACCTTGCCCATCGCCTGCGTGATCTGATCGAGGATCTCTTGTCGCGTCATACGCCGTCCTTCCTGGTAGCCTGCCTGAGCACCGGACGCAGCCTGCAGTGAGAGCGGTCGGACCGGGACCGTACACACAATATACCACCTTTCGCCGGCGGGAAATCCAGGAGGATAGACGGGCGCGCCCCGGGGATGCCCTCCTCTGCCGTGCAGGCATCCTCTACAAAACGCCACCGGCAGGGGACGACTGGCGTTCCCCGCCGGTAAGCACCGGGAGTAATGGTCGTGGGGCTGCGTGGGGGCGCCCCCTACTCCGTCACCGCGCCGCGAGAGGCGGAGGAGACCAGACGGGCGTACTTGGCCATCACCCCACTGGTGTAGCGCGGCGCGGGCGGGCTCCAGGTGGCCAGCCGCGCACGGATCTCCGCGTCGGTCAGATCCACATCCAGCTGGCGGCGGTCGATGTCGAAGGTGATGGTGTCCCCATCACGGAGAGCGGCGATCGGCCCCCCCCTAGCGGCTTCCGGCGCCACGTGGCCCGCCACCAGGCCGTGGGTGGCGCCCGAGAAGCGGCCGTCCGTCATCAGCGCCACCGATTCCGACAGCCCGGCGCCCACGATGGCACCGGTTACGCCGAGCATCTCGCGCATCCCTGGGCCACCCTGCGGGCCCTCGTAGCGGATAACGACCACGTCGCCCGGCCGGATCTGCCCGCCCTGCACGGCGGCGAACGCCTCCTCCTCCCGGTCGAACACCCGTGCGGGACCGCGGTGCAGCCGGCGCTCGTGCCCGACTACCTTCACCACGCACCCCTCTGGGGCCAGGTTGCCGCGCAGGATGACCAGTCCTCCCGTCGGCTTCACCGGCCGGTCCAACGGGCGGATCACCTCCTGCCCCGGGGTTTCTCTGGCCAGGGCGGCCTCTTCCGCCGTGGTGCGGCCGGTCACCGTCATCGCGTCCCCGTGTAGCAGGCCCGCGTCCAGAAGGCGCCGGACCAGCAGAGCCACGCCGCCTGCGTTATAGAGGTCGTTCGCCACGAAGCGGCCGGCGGGCTTCAGGTCGGCGAGTATCGGTGTGCGGGAGCTGATCCGATCGAAGTCATCAATCTCCAGGGGGATGCCCGCCTCGTGGGCGACGGCGAGCAGGTGCAGCACCCCGTTCGTAGAGCCGCCCGTGGCGGCTATGGCGGTAATCCCGTTTTCCAGCGCCTGGCGCGTGATGATCTGTCGGGGACGCAGATCACGGCGCAAGAGATCCATCACCTGCTGCCCGCACTGGAAGGCCACTTCGTCTTTGAGCGGATCGGTAGCGGGCACGCTGGCGCTTCCCATCGGTGAGATCCCCATTACCTCGAAGGCGGTGGCCATCGTATTGGCGGTGAACTGGCCGCCGCACGCGCCGGATCCGGGACAGGCGTGGCTCTCGAGTTCTAACAGGTCCGCGTCGGACATCTTCCCGGCGGCGTGCGCGCCCACTCCTTCGAATACGTCCTGGATGGTGACGTCACGCCCACGGTAGTGCCCGGGGGCGATGGAGCCGCCGTAAAGCATCAGGGAGGGCAGGTTGAGGCGCAACAGCGCCATCACAGAACCCGGGATTGTCTTGTCGCACCCGGAGAGGGCCACCACCGCATCGCACAGGTGGCCCAGCGCCACCAGCTCGATGGAGTCGGCGACCACCTCCCGGCTGACGAGGGACGCCTTCATCCCCTCCGTGCCCATCGAGATGCCGTCCGATACCGCGATCGTGTTGCACTCCACCGGGGTCCCGCCGGCGGCGCGGACGCCATCCTTAACCTTCTCGGCGAGATGACGCAGGTGGTAGTTGCAGGGCATCACTTCAATCCACGAGTGGGCCACCAGCACCAGCGGGCGCCGCAGATCTTCATCGGTATAGCCCACGGCTCTCATCATGGCCCGCGCGGGGGCGCGGTCAGGGCCTTCGAGAATGGTCCGACTGCGATGTCTGGGATCGACGCTCATCAGTTCACTCCGATATGAAAAGCAAAGAGAACGAACACGAAGGACGCAGTGCGGCACAAGGGACAGGGACAGAGCGAGCGCCCGTAGCGCCCCCTGTGCGTTACCCCCGAACTTTGTCTACTGCCCACGGGCGCTGTTCACCGCCGGGTGGCGCCGGCCAGCCGACGATAGGCTTCCTCATCGTAGCCGAACACCACTTCTCCCGAGGGAGCGATCAACAGAGGGCGACGAATCAGGTTGGTATGCGCCGCCATCAAGCAGATGGCCTCGTCGGACGTGGGCGGACTCTCTTTCATACGGCGCTGGCGATAGACCTCGTGGCGCGGATTAAGAAACTCCAGCGGCGACCGTCGGCCGATCAGCTGCCGCAGCTCGGCCTCGGAGAACGGTTGCTTGCCCAGATCGCGCTCCGTGAATGATGCCCCCAGGTTTTGCAAGGAACTCCTTGCCTTGCGGCAGCTACTTCAGGTCGATTTCCCGTAGAAACGAAGCACGCTCGCGCTCCTTATCCGGCAAACTGCCGATGCCCCTCGGTGCACGGCGATGGCAGGGAGAACGAGGCAGCGAGACACGAAACGGCAACCAGAGCGGGAATGCCACGCCACACAGGGACGCTGCTATCCGTCCCTATCTACGGTTCATCGGCGTACCCCGTCGACTCCGGGTGAAACAGGCCGGTCCTATGCTTTCGAGACGCCATCACCGCCTCACCCATCGCACGATTACTCCTACCGCTACCCTCACTCCTGAACCTCGACTATAGGAGTAGCAAGCGGCAGAGATACTGCCGCCTCATTTAGCGGGCGTGATTCGGATTGGGGGCCATGAACACGAGCAGGATCAGCCGGCCGTCGCTGACGTTGCGAACGCCGTGCACCTGCCCTTCGCAGGCGAGAACGGCGTGGCCAGCATCCAGGCAACGCTCTTCATCGCCGATGGTGAACACGCCCTTCCCTGCCAGGACGTAGTAAACCTTCGCTGTCTCCGCGTGGGTGTGCGGCGCCTGCGCCTGGCCCGGTTCCAGGCAGTACACGTCGCAGAACATCTGCGGAGCGTCGAAGAGGTTGACCTTACTCATCTTGTCCGGTCGGAACGTAATCCGCTCCGACACGCGGACGGTTTCCATCCCGCGCCTCCGCCTAGCGATCCCGACGCCGTCGGGATCTGGTCCTTAACCTCAGCCCCCACCGCGCCGCAGAATGAAGATTGCCACGAGGACGGCCATTACGATGGCGACAATCGTGGGGAGCAGGTTCATCTCACACCTTTCCGGTGGGCTCTGTCTCTGCAGAGCAGGAACAGACTTGCTCGTCTTGCGGTAAGTGTAGTCAATCACGGCCGGGCCGTCAACACAGGACTGTCCCGGCATAGAGGCGAAAAAACAACCCCGCCGGTAAGGGGCGGGGCTCTCCATAGAGGGAGTGAAGCGATGTTTGTTTCACGCGACAGCTTGTGACGCCACGACGCCGGCAAAGTTTCGCGAAAATCACCCTGGGGTCTTCCTCCTGGCCGGGTACGAAGGGTAAGCGGGTGAGGAGACAAGGGGCCGCCGCGAGGTGCTGACCCTGCGACCGGTGATAGGCAGCATGGCTCCGGCACGGACTCGATGCGAGGCCGCCACTCACATCCAGATGCGATTCGAGATTCGGGACAACGCTGGCGTCCCAACGAAGTCGGGACCCTAGTGCCTGGCGCCGGCGCCGACTTTGCCGTCGGTGTACCTCTACCGATCCCGATTACATCGGGAGGAGGATGCCCCCACCGGGGGATATCTCACCTGGTTGTCTGAACTGTGAAACGCATCCGCTCCGGAAGGAGCAGGCCGGGCCGCGGGCGAACGGGGTTGCGATCCCGATTGCCTCAGGACTTGATAAACTCATCCGGAGACACAAAAGACGTGGCGTGCGAGGATACCGCCATACGGGGGTGGGGAGAAGGAGAGATAGACGGACCGTTTCCCCCTTTCCCCTTGCCATCTCTCCGTATCCGCTGTTTTTTTCGCTCTCGTTTTCCGCGCGTTCTGCGATTCCGACCAGCCTGCTTTAGCCCCGATGAGCCAATCTCTCCCGCCTGCAACTGCCGCGCTCGTGGACGAGCGCATCCATTGGCTGGATGCGGAGATTGAGGCGGCGCTCTGCTCGGGCGCCTCTGCTCCGCGCCTGTACGATATCGCCCGCTACCATCTCGGGTGGCGCGACGAAGCGCTCCGCCCGCTGCCCGAGCATCAGCAGCGCGAATTCGGCGGCAAGCGCCTGCGCGGCGTGCTCTGCATTCTCGCTGGAGAAGCGGTCGGCGGGCGCGGAGAAGACGTCGCGCCCGCGGGGGCGGCGATCGAGCTGATCCACAACTTCTCCCTGGTCCACGACGACGTGGAGGACGGGGACGAGGAGCGCCGCCACCGCCCCACGGTGTGGAAGCTCTGGGGGGTACCGCACGCGGTCAACGTCGGCTCCCACATGCAGGCACTGGTGAATGTGGCCACGCTCCGCCTTGCGCAGCGTGGCCAGCGGGCGGAAACGGTGGTCGCCGTGTTGCGCGTGATCACGCGCGCCATCCTTCGTATGACGGAGGGCCAGTACCTCGATATGGCGGCGCAGGATGAGGAGAGCGTCACGCTGGACGCCTACTTCGAGATGACGGGGGGAAAGACGGCGGCACTGGTGGAAGCGGCGCTGCGCGTGGGGGTGTTGATCGGGGGCGGGAACGAGGATCAGGTCGAGGTCCTGGGACGCTTCGGCCGTGAGTTCGGCCTGGCCTTCCAGGCGCGCGATGACTACCTGGGCATCTGGGGCGAGCCGGAGCGCACCGGCAAGCCGGTGGGCAGCGATATCCTGCGCGGGAAGCGCTCGCTGCCGGTGGTGTACGCGCTGGCGCAGCCGCCGCTCCCGATCCCGATTACATCGGGAGGACAGGACTACCCGCTCCGCCAGGCGCTCCGCGAGCGCGACGTGCCCACCGTGATGCACGCCCTGGAGCGCCTCGGGACGAAAGAGTTCGTCGGGGAGGTGGTGGAGCGACACACCGTCGCGGCACTGGCCTCCCTGGCGGCGGCCCAGGTGGAGAACCCCTACGGTCGCGCCATCGCCGCCATCGCCCGCTACGCGCTGGGGCGGGAGTC
>JACQGL010000109.1 GCA_016199525.1 Armatimonadota bacterium | reverse complement strand
GCGTCCGCGCGCCCTGTGGTGACCAGCACGGCGGGCTCGCAGTTCGGGTTGGGGAAGTGCGGGATGATGACGGTGCCGCCCTGCGCGTGGCAGGCATCCGCCCAGTGGGACAGCGCCGTTTCCAGCGTCCCGCCCAGCTCCGCCTCGCCGGGTCCATCGGAGCACCAGGGCATCACCGGCTCCTTCAGGCCCCACAGCGTCAGGTGGCCCAGCACGTGCTGGCGGTTCTCCTGCGAGCAGTAGACGATGGTGCGGCCATCGCCGCTCACCGAGGGCCGGCCGGTGAAGTCTTCCGTGTTGGTAAACAGGTGGCCCCACTGCGATTGCAGGAGGTTGACCACGTTCAGGTCCTCGCCCTGCGCCTCGTGATGCGCGCCCTGCGTGCCCAGGAAGTGGACGTGCGAGTCACCGCTGAACCAGCGCCGCGCGTTCATGTTGGTCCAGCGCTTCAGGCGCAGAGTCAGTGCGCGCTGCCCGCGCTCGATGCGCACCCGGGTGCGTAGCGGCTCGTATTCATAGCCGCGCGCCACGTCCACGATGACCTCACCGCGCGGCAGCCAGCCCTGGCACCGGCCGTCGATATAGGCGTAGGTAATCTGCCCCAGCCGCAGGTCGCCGCCGACGTCCACGTGCCACGTGCCCAGATTGGAGTTGACATGACCGTGGTGGCCGTGCGGCTGGTAGGGGATGCCCTCCGGCGAGCGGAAGTGGATGCGGCAGGGCACCGGGCGACCCGTCTCGTCGTCCAGGACGGTGACGTGCACCCAGTTCTTGCCCCGGTCCACGACCTCCAGTTGCAGGCGCGGGGTCTCCACCTTGCTCTGTTCCTGGAGCTCACCCCAGTTAGCGCTGCCCAGCGGCTCGCCGTCGCTCTTCACCGTAACCGTGGCCGATGGAGTGGCGGCAATCTCCACGTAGGCGGGGCTCGACCGGGGATTCTGCTCCTCGCCCCAGCCTTTCGCATCCTGCTCCAGGAACGCGTCTACGGAGCGTTCGGGGAGCGGGAACGGATAGGTGGCCACGCCGCGATCCACCTCGACTTCCAGGTTGAACGGCTTCTGGGCATCCTCTGGTTGCGGCAGGGTGATCTTTACCTCCCGCTTGCCCGTGCGGCAGAACGGCGCTTCATCTGCGTGCCCCAGCGTGATCGCCGCCACCAGGAACTTCCGGTCGGCGGGCTCGATGGTCACCGACGCGATCGTCCGCTCGGGATGCGGGTTCTCCCACGCCCACAAGAAGTAGGCTCGCACACCGCCCTGCCCCGCCTCCGTCTGGCGGAAGCCTATCGTCTCCCACCGGCCCTCGTAGCGCGGCGCGAGGTAGTTCTTCTGGTCAGGGAGGGCCAGAAACGGCAACCCGCCCCAGCCTGCGGGCACCGGGGCCACCTCGAACCGCTCGCGGATGGGAACGCGCACCTCCGTGCCATCGGCAAAGCGGAATACGTAGTGGCCCACCACGTGCCCGAGGCTCTCGCCCTCCAGCACCTTCGACTCGAGGAGAGCGTGGGCAAAAAGGACGTGCCGCGCCGCCGCCTCGATGGGCACGCTAACAGGCTCGCGGACGCCCTCCTCCCCGCCGAAGCCGATGAAGCAACGTGCGGGATCTGGTTCCACACCGCCGACCACGAACGGCAGGCCGTGGAACGCCTGCATGCCAATCGGCGGATGGGCGTTCTCGCCGATGAAGGCTGTACCCGTATTGCAGAACGGGCGAAGATCGATCGGTTGGTAGTCCTGCATCACACACCTCCCGCGGTGCACTCCGCGATGACGGCGAATGGGCATTACTTCTTCACGACCAATACGCGTACGCCTGCGTTACCTTCGATCCCGGACCTGAACTGGGCGACATCGCGTATGAACCCCAGGTCGTATACCACGAAGATGACTGTGCGGTACCGGCTCTGGTATGCTGGTATGTCAGCGTTGATCTCCTCAACGAGCGCTTTCTCCTTGGCCAACGAGATGCACAGCTTTACCTCAAGAGCCAACTCCAGCGTCTCGAACAAGAAGTCTGGTATGAACTTCTTAGATGAGTACGGGATGGCAACTCGTTCTCGCTGGAAGACCAACCCTCGAGCTCGGAGAATCACCTCAAGCGTGTTCTGGACGTCGCGCTCGCAGGTCGGATCCTCGAAGATCGATGGCCTTAGATTGGCCTCAATGAGGTCCACGAGCGCCTGAAGTTGCGCCTCATGAGCCCCGACCTTACCCTCTAGGTAGGCGGCGAGGCTGTTCAGGCGGGCCGACGCCCAGTCGTTATACATGCGTTGAAGAGATTGAAGAGGACCCCCAAGTCCCACACCTCCACTCACGTCTGGCACCTCGATCTGCTGGAATAGGCGGCGCGCCTCCTCTCCGTAGAGCGCAATCACGAACGGCACCAGCCTGTTGTATTCACCAACATATGCGAGGGTCACCGTGTCGAATAGCGAGCTGGGTGGTGGTGATGCGGCAATCCTGTCGGCACCACGGGCGGCAGCCTTCGCCATCCTGAAGAGTGTCTCGCCGTCCATTCGTGCTCCTCTGCCATCTACTCGTCCGGGCTGGGTGCTCAACGAACCTCCCTGGCGTCCGACATCGCATCCGGCTTACCGATAATCCGGCACCTCCACGGGCTGCCCGCCGCGCTGCGCGGAGAGATGGGCGCAGATGCCCGGCAGCGTAAAGTCGAGGCCGCGGTAGAGGTCGATGGAAGGGGGCGCGCCGTGCAGGAGGCAATCCACGAACGCGTTCACCATGGCATACTCGGCGGTCCCGTGCCCACCCGCAGCGGCGTGGGCCGGAGCCCGACGATGGCGCGTGCCGATGGGCAGGGTGGCGGGCCCGTGCAGCTCGGGCAGGTCTTCCAGATAGGCCAGCGTCACATCCTCGGCGGGCGGCCGCGGCCGCTCCAGGCAGCCCCGCGTGCCGTAGACACTGTAGTAGTGGAAGAACGGCTCCCGGACTACCGAGAATCCGCACAGCAGCTTCACCGGCACGCCCTGCGCCGTCCGGAACAGGCCCACCTCCAGGTCGATCGCTCCCAGATCAGGAGCGATGTTGCAGCCGGAGTTCAGCCCCATGGCGGTGACGCAGCGGTCCCCGGCGATCTGCAGCAATGGCCCCAGGCTGTGGGTGCAGTAGTGTATGGGCGGCATCTCTGCCCGCCAGGCACGACGTCCCTGCGCGTCGCGCATAATGGCGCGGCAATCGTGGACGTACTCCGCCTCCATGTAGATCACGCGGCCCAGGCGGCCGGCGGCCACCATCTCCGTCCACGCTTCCACGAACGCCCAGAAGCAGCAGTTCTCGGCGAACAGGTACGTCCCGCGCGAGGCTCGCGCGGCGCGGACGAGCGCCTCCGCTTCCGCCAGCGAGTTCACGGCGGGCACCTCGCAGATGACGTGGCGCCCGCTTTCCAGCACCGCGATCGAGTGCTCTGCGTGCACGGGCAGCGGCGTGGCCACCACGACGACGTCCAGATTGTGTTCCAGGAAAGCTGGGAAGTTGTCGTACTGGCCGTCGATACCGTACTCGCGGCCTACCGCCTCCAGGCGTGCCGGGTCCGTATCGCACACGGCCACCACGTCCGCCTCGGGGTGGTGGCGAAACACGTGCAGGAGGATCGCCCCGCGCCGCAATCCCACGATACCAACTCTCAATTGGTTAGCCATCAGTCACCTGTGCCGGGGTGCGTTCGTGTTCAGTGGGTAGCGTAGGCATCCTGCCTGCCCCGAAAGCCTGCCCTCGGGCCGTCAGGCTCGGGGCGTTCGGGGC
>JACQGL010000010.1 GCA_016199525.1 Armatimonadota bacterium | reverse complement strand
GCCGACCGGGTGATGAAGGCGGGCGGCCCCGCCCTCCTGTTTGAACGCCCTAAAGGCTACGATATCCCCCTCCTCATCAACGCCTTCGGCTCCTACCGGCGCATGAGCCTCGCCCTGGGCGTCGACGACCTGGAAGAGATCGCCATCGAACTCGCCTCACTCGTCAAGCTCGAGCCGCCCCGCTCCCTCGGCGAGACGCTCGCCCTGGGCGGCCGCCTGCTCCCCGCCCTGATGCACACACGGCCAAAGCGCGTCCGCGACGGCCCCTGCAAGGAAGTGATCGAGAAGGAGCACCCCATCCTCGATTTCCTTCCCATCCAGACTTGCTGGCCGGAGGACGGCGGCCCGTTCATCACCCTGCCGCTCGTCTTCACCCGCCACCCGGTCACTGGCAAGCGCAACGTCGGAATGTATCGGATGCAGAAGTACGATTCCTCCACCACCGGCATGCACTGGCAGCTCCACAAGGTGGGAGCGGAGCACTACCGGACCTCCGAAGAGCGCGGCCAGCGCATCCCCGTGGCCGTGGCCCTGGGCGGCGATCCCGTGCTCACCTACGCCGCCACCGCCCCCCTGCCGCCCGAAATCGACGAGATCGCGTTCGCCGGCTGGCTCCGCAAGCAGCCGATCGAGCTGGTGCCGTGCGAGACGAACGACCTGGAGGTCCCCGCGAGCGCGGAAGTCATCCTGGAAGGTTACGTGGATCCACAGGAGCGGCGAATGGAAGGCCCATTCGGAGACCACACCGGCTACTACTCCCTGGCAGAGGAGTTCCCCGTCTTCCACCTCACCTGCATAACGCGGCGGAAGAACCCCGTCTACCCCGGTACCATCGTGGGCCGCCCGCCCATGGAGGACAAGTACCTCGGCCTGGCTACGGAGCGGATCTTCCTCCCGCTTATCCGCCTCTTCCTGCCCGAGGTGGTGGACATGCACCTCCCCGCCGAGGCCTGCTTCCACAACCTGGTGATCGTTTCCATTCGCAAGCGCTGGCCCGGCCACGCCTTCAAGGTGATCAACGGTATGTGGGGCATCGGCCAGCTGATGTTCAGCAAGTGTATCATTGTCGTGGACCAAGACGTGAACGTCCACGACCCCGTCGAGGTCGTCTGGCGCGCGGCCAACAACATCGACGCCCAGCGGGATATCCTCTTCACCAAAGGGCCCATTGATCAGCTGGACCACGCGGGGCAGTACCCTAATTTCGGCGCCAAGATGGGCATCGACGCTACCCGCAAGTGGGCCTCCGAAGGCTTCACTCGCCCCTGGCCGCCAGATATCGTGATGACCGAGGACGTGAAGAAGCAGGTGGACGCCATCTGGGACCAGCTCGGCCTCGGCCCCCTACCGGACCGGACACCACGGCGAGCGAGGGACTGGTAACTCGTGAACGGGCGGTGGCCCTAATGCCCTCCTGGTTGCGAGGTGGCGAGAGGCGGTACAATGGCGCCGGTTGAGCGCACGCCGTCATCCGTGAGGAAGACGAGCCTGCGCAGTAGCGAGGAACGCTCAAGATGGTGACTATCGTTTTCCCGGACCGCGATACCGAGAAGCGCGCGCTTGCCTACCTGCTCGGCCGGTTCTCGGGTCGCGTGCTCCGTTCGGGCGAGCACCTGGTCCCGGAAGCTGCCCTGGAGGCGCTCGCCGACCAGAACATCCCGTTCACTGTGAAGGGAAAGGCAACCTATGAGCAGCAGGTGGCGGCGCTTCGAGGTGCTGCTTCCTCTCCGGTTCAATGACGGGCGGGATGTGCCGGCAGAATGGCTCGCCGAAGCGGTGCTGGAGATCGTCGATCACTTTGGTGCGGCCAGTTACGAGACGCAGAAGATCGAGGGGCACTGGCGCCACGGCGGCGTGCTCTACCGGGACGATCTCGTGCGCGTCATTGTCGACCTCCCCGACTCTGCCGGGAACCGTCAGTGGATGAGGGGCTTCAAGGAGCGCTGGCGCACGCGACTGGAACAGCTGGACCTCTGGATGGTGAGCTATCGGATTGAGATGGAATAGGGGCGACAGCCGGCCGCGTTCGCCCGCGCGACGAAGCTTCGCGGGGAACTCGGCGGTCTGTTAGCCTGTGGTCGGCGCCTCGCACTCCGCCCAGCCTTGCCTCCACCACCCCCTCCCGGCTACAATTCGGAGCGGGAGGACCCGCGCATGCCCAGCCCGTTCCCCGGAATGGATCCCTACCTGGAGAACTCCGACTTCTGGCAGGCGGGCCTGAGAGGTGCAAAGAGTGCCTGAACCCGCCCGGTCGCTGACCGTCGCCATCACCGGCGCCAGCGGCGCCCGCTATGCCGTCCGTCTCCTGGAGCGCGCCCTGCCGCACTTCGAGCCGCTCTACCTCACTATCTCCCGCCCCGCGTTCCAGGTGATGGAACAGGAGCTGGGCCTGAAGTCCGCCCCCGAGGAGTTCTCACCCGCACTGCTGCTCCCCGGCCACCCGCAGGCGAAGCGCATCTGCTACTGCCAGCCCTACGACTTCGGCGCCCCCATCGCCAGCGGCTCCGCCGCCCCCGATGCGATGGTCATCGTCCCTTGCTCTATGGGCACCGTGGGCCGCCTCGCCGCGGGCGCCTCGGACGACCTGATCCACCGCGCCGCGGACGTGATGCTCAAGGAGCGTCGCCGCCTGATCCTGGTGCCGCGGGAGACGCCGCTCAGCCTGGTCCACCTGCGCAACCTGCTGGCGGTGACGGAGGCGGGCGCCGTGGTGTTGCCCGCCTCCCCCGGCTTCTACCACCGCCCGCAGACGGTAGAGGATCTCATCGATTTCGTCGTCTCCCGCATCCTGGACCACCTCGGCGTCCGCGACCCCGCGGCAAAGCGCTGGGGCATAGCCGCAAATGAACCCGAATGAACGCGTATCCTTTGGAGTGCGGCGGCTTGCCGCCGCTTTCTGGGTGACTTACCTATTTCTGAACCGGAGAACGCTCTGCTCGCCGCGTGGGCGTGCGCACCCAGGAGTTGCAATCAGTAGCCTACCGTGCTATCATAGGCTGACATGAAATGTATCTACTGCTGTATCGAGCGGCCGGATGAGGAATTCACGGACGAGCACATCATCCCACGGCAGCTGGGCACGTTTCAGGGTCGGCGAACGCCACCCGATCCAATCACGATCAGGATCTGCGGCACCTGCCACTCTCGCTTTAATGCCCTGGAGAATCGTATAGCGGTTGACTCGTGGGAGGGCCTCACCCGCCTGCGACGGGAAGAGGCCGGCAGCACGCGGTTCCAGTTCAGCGGGCGTGTTCAGTTGCGGTTGATCGAGCCAGGGATATACCACGGTGCGCATGTCTGGTACGTCCCGCAGGGCAGACGCTACGTCCCTGAGATGCGTGCACAGGCGGGCTTCCCTGACGGAGACGAACGGATATGGGTCCCATTTGATCAGATGCGATCGCTGGCCGACCTGGAGCTCAACAGGTACGGACCGGATGACGTCATCTACATCGTTGCTCCCACCGAGGAGGCCGGAAATGCCGTCGTGGCTGAGATCGTCCGTGTCGTGGGCTCCTTCAATGAGCACGGCAAGATGCCTCCGCCCCCGGAGCGCCCGCTGGTTGAGCAGGCATTCGATGTGGGTCATCCGCATCGGCGCTGGGTCGCCAAGATTGCGTTCAACTACCTCGCGGCCACCGCCGGCCGTGACTTCGTCCTCGCCAGCGACTTCGACGCCATCCGAGCATACATTACGCACGGCAAGCACGGCCCTGGGTTGGGGCCGAGGCCCGTAGAGATCATCACAGAGCAGGATCGAGAGGTGGACGTGGAGGACCTCCAGTGGACGGACCAACACCGGATCTCCGTCGACTGGCGAGCGCAGGATATCGTCGCCCAGGTAACGCTGTATAACGACATTACGTACGAGGTCCAGTTGTGCCGCTACTTTAGGGGAGCACCCCCCCGGATAGCCGCCACGCACCGCTACGATGTCCGCAAGCGCCGCGTGGAGCGCCTGGTTTGAGCGACGCGCTGAGCCCCTCATCGCTCTCTGCGTCCCTACGTCTCCCATACTCCCACACTCCGCTTCCACCACTCTCCCTCTTCCCCTCCCTCCCCGTGCCCCCGTGGTTTACAATTGCTTCTGATAGGCGTCCATTCGTGTGCATTTGCGGCTGATGTCTCCGGCAGTGAGAATCTGGCACCGCCTCCGGATCATCCTCGAGATGATCAAGTTCGAGCACACCGTCTTCGCCCTCCCCTTCGCGCTCATCGGCATGCTCCTGGCGGCGGACGGCTGGCCCTCCGGGCGCGTCGTCGGCTGGATTCTGGTCGCGATGGTCGGCGCGCGCAGCAGCGCCATGGCGTTCAACCGCCTGGTAGATCGGGAGATCGACCGCCGCAACCCCCGCACCGCGGGCCGCGCCCTCCCCGCGGGGCTGCTCACCCCCACGCAGGTGTGGCTGTTCGTAGCCGCCACCACCGCCCTGTTCCTTCTCGCCGCGGCGCAGCTGAACCGCCTGGCGCTGGCCCTGGCCCCCGTCGCCCTGGCGATCATCTGGGGCTACTCGTTTACCAAGCGGTTCACCACCCTCTCACACCTGATCCTGGGCTTCGCCCTCGGCATCGCCCCGTCTGCCGCCTGGATCGCCGTGCGTGGCTCCCTCGCGCTGCCGCCCCTGCTCCTCACCGCCGCGGTGATGGGCTGGGTGGGCGGCTTCGACATCATCTACTCCCTCCAGGACGAGGCGTTCGACCGCCGCCACCGCCTGCGCTCCCTCCCCGCACACCTGGGCGCCGCGCGCGCCCTGCTCCTCAGCCGCCTGCTGCACCTCGGGACCATCGGCATCCTCCTCTGGCTACCGCAGTGGATTACCCTCGGCGGCTGGTACACCCTGGGTGTCGGCGTGACGGCAGCCCTCCTCGCTTACGAGCACGCTCTGGTGAAGCCGGACGACCTCTCCCGCGTCAACGCCGCCTTCTTCACCGTGAACGGCTTCATCAGCATCGGCCTCCTTTGCTTCACCGCCCTCGACCTGGCCGCCCGCGGGCGGTTCTGATGCTAGACGCCGGTGCGCTGGTCCCGATATAATCGGGACCGGCGGTACCGTCTCCGTCCTGAAAGCTTTCGGGATGCGCTCTATGCGACGACTTCAGCAGATCGACCTCTACACCGATGGCGCCTGCCCCGGCAATGGCAAAGGGCCCTGCCGCACGATGGGCATCGGCATCGTGGCCCGTGCGGGCGCCTGGGAGCGGGAGTGGTCGCTCTCGCTGGGCCCGGGCACGAACCAGAAGGCAGAGCTGCTCGCGATACGAGAGGCCCTGCTGCGCATCAAGGACCGCTCTTTCGCCAGCGTGCGCGTGTTCACCGATTCCGAATATGCCATCGGCTGCCTGGTAAAGGGCTGGAAGGTGAAGGTCAACAAGGAACTGGTGGATGAGGTGCGCGCCCTCATCGCCGAGTGCGGCCGGTTCGAGATGGTGAAGGTCCCCGCCCACGCAGGCGATCCCGCCAACGAGCGCGCGGATCGCCTGGCGGTGGATGCGGCCCGAAAAGCTTCCGGGACCGTGGAGCAGGGCGCGTCGAGCCCGTAGCGCAGGCCCCGAAAGCTTTCGGGGCAGGCTCTCCCACGGGCCGTGTCGCCAGACTGCGTCTGCGGAGAGCGCGGCACGGGGAGCGGACGGGTCAACAGGAGGATCGATGACCGAAGGCGCGCGGCGCATCATCGTCGCTCTGGACACATCCGATCCCGACGAGGCGCTGACCTGGTCCCGCGCGCTGGCGGGCGAGGTGGGGGCGTTCAAGGTCGGGCTGGAGCTCATTCACGCTGCCGGGCCGCCCATCCTGGAGCGCATCCGGGATGAAAGCGGCGCCCGCATCTTCTACGACGGCAAGTTCAACGACATCCCCCACACCGTGCGCGCCGCCGCGCGCCAGGCGGCCCGCAGAGGGGTCTGGCTGTTCAATGTCCACGCCCTGTCCGGTTCCCAGGCCATGCGCGCCGCGCTGGCCGGTGCCCAGGAGGGAGCACCAGGAGAGCGGCCCCTGGTGGCGGCGGTCACCCTGCTGACCAGTCTTTCGGAGGCGGACCTGGAGCAGGAGCTGGGCATCCGCGGCGGCGTGGAGGCCAACGTCGTCCGCCTGGCACGTCTCGCCCAGGACGCAGGGCTGGACGGCGCCATCGCCTCCCCACGCGAGGCGGCCGCCATCCGCCGCGCCTGCGAGCCGGGATTCCTCATCATCACCCCGGGCGTGCGCCTGGCGGGCAGCGAGGTTCACGATCAGGTGCGTGTGGCCACCCCCGGCGAGGCCGTGCGCGCCGGGGCGGACTACGTGGTCGTGGGACGCACCATCACCGCCGCCACAGATCCGGTAGCTGCGGCGCGCGCCGTGGCGGCGGACATCGATGCCGCCCTTGTCGCGGAGGAGCACCGGGCATGAGAACCCGCCAGGCTTATCTCGACGGGGAACGCGCCGCGCTGGCGCCCTACGCCTCCAAAGCCAGCGAATCGCGCGGCCGCGTCCACCCGGAGGCGGAACACCCCCTCCGCTCCCCCTACGAGCGCGACCGCGATCGCATCGTTCACAGCAGCGCCTTCCGCCGCCTCGAGTACAAAACGCAGGTGTTCGTCAACCACGAGGGCGACTACTACCGCACCCGCCTCACGCACACTCTGGAGGCCGCGCAGATCGCCCGCTCCCTGGCCCGCTTCTTGCGCCTGAACGAAGACCTGGCGGAAGCCGTCGCCCTGGCCCACGACCTGGGGCATCCGCCGTTCGGGCACGCGGGGGAACAAACCCTGCGCCACCTGATGGCCGAACACGGCGGTTTCGAACATACCCGCCAGGGGCTGCGGGTGGTGGATCGCCTGGAAGAGCGCTACCCCGACTTCCCGGGCCTCAACCTCACCTGGGAGGTGCGGGAGGGCCTGGCGAAGCACAGCAAAGAGTTCGACCCCCGGCAGCCCCTGCCCGACTTCGTCGAGTTCGCGGACGCGCCCTACCCCTCCCTGGAAGCGCAGCTGGTGGATATCTGCGACGAGATCGCCTACAACGCGCACGATATCGACGACGGCCTCACCGCCGGAATGATCACCCTGGACCAGCTGGAGCGGGTGGAAATCTGGTCGCGCGTCCGCCGCCAGCCAGAGCAGCCTGCCCATCTCTCTCCGGAACAAATCAAGTACCTGGGCGTGCGGGCGCTCATCAACGCCCAGGTGGACGATCTGCTCCACGCTGTGGAAGCGCGCGCTGCGGAGTGGGGGCTGGCCTCCGCAGCGGATGTCCGCCGCGCGCCGGGGCGGGTGGCGGTGCCTTCCGAGGCGATGCAGGGGCTGGCCGCTGAGCTGCGGGAGTTTCTCCATACGGAGGTGTACCACAACTACCGCGTCTACCGGATGTCCATCAAAGCCCGCCGCCTGCTGGAGGATCTGTTCCGCCTCTACCGCGAGGAGCCCGGTCAGCTCCCTCCCCCGGTGCGGGCGCGGGCCGCATCCGAGGGCCTGGAGCGCGCTCTGTGCGATTACCTGGCCGCCCTCACCGACCGCGAGGCCATCGAGGAGCACCGGCGGCTCCTCGACCCCTCCGTAACCGCGTGACGAAACAGCCCGTACGGGCCGGGAGAATGGCACTACCCCGTGCGACGGGCCTGTGCCATTGACAAGCGCACCTTTCCGGTGCTATACCGCCACAGGTAAGCCAATACGGGATAAAAGTACCTGTCAGACCTAAGGAAGCGCATCATGGACCGGGAGGCATCAGAGGTGACTTCGAATTTCACAGCGGTCATCCAACGGGATGGGGAATGGTGGGTTGGGTGGATTGCGGAGGTCCCTGGTGTCAACACTCAGGGCTACACCCGCGAGGAACTGGTCGCTAATCTCCGCTCTGCCCTGCAGGAGGCACTCGAGATGAACCGCGCTGAGGCCCTGGCGGCCACGAAGGGTGAATACGAGGAGATGACCCTGCAGGTGTGAAACGACGCGATCTCATCGCTCACCTCCAGTCCTATGGCGGCGCCTTGATCCGGGAAGGCGCCAGGCATTCGTGGTGGGGCAATCCGGCTAATAACCACCGATCTGCCGTCCCGCGTCATACCGAGATCAGCGACCTGCTGGCAAGGAAGATCTGCCGTGACCTCGGCATCCCGGAGCCGTGACGGGTGGGCCGCCTAACCTCCGCTGCACCCGCACGGCCCGGGAGAACGGAACCACCCCGCGTTCTGGAACTGGCCGATTGACAGGGGGGTTGCCTCCTGCTAAAGTGACTAATGGTTATTACCTACTAGCACAGCTCATACACTTGTCTCACCCAGCCGAGGTAGTAAGGTGCATGTCAGTCGGGGACATGCGCGTGGCAAATGAGGCCAGATAATGATCCTGCACGCCGCCGAAACCCGTCACGCCAGCCCACCACCCGGCATGCCACGGCCTGTGCCATTGACAAATGCATGCTTTTTGTGATATATCATTACAAGTAAGCCAATGCTAGATAAAAGTACCTGTTGGGCTGCCTACACGGGTCGCCATCATTTTAGTGCGGTACAGTAAGTTGAGCGATGATTGACAGACTGACCCCTCATTTCATAACACTCACATATGACACCGCATTGAAGTCGTTTTGGCGCAAGACCGCTTTGCGGAAATTCCTCCTACAGTGTAGGATATCATGCCGTTTTCTCGCCACATGGAGCAACGAAGAAAGTAAACGAGAATTCCTCGACCGCGCTTTTGCAGAGTTGCAGAAGTCAGACAGTGGTCGTCAGGCTATCATCCAGATATCAAAATTCCTCATGGAACAACAAAGTTTTCCTGATCTAGAGAATTGGGAGGACTCCAAGGAGAAAATTCGAGACGCTACTATCGCAGTTGCCCGCCTTCGAGAGTATGTACAGAAGTAAGAAGAAGAGTTACAAAGAATCAAGGACGGTGAAGAAGCGCAGAAACGCTATCGGGAACGCCAAGCGGAGATAAAGCGCTCTCAGACAGATTTGCAGGCGTTGAATGCAAGACTCGATGAACTTGCCAAAAGGCTCGGAACCCAGCAAGCTGGTTATGAGTTCCAAACGTGGTTCTTTGACTTGTTAGATTACTCCGAGATAGTCAATCGAAAACCATATGTGCACGAGGGGCGACAAATCGACGGATCCCTTACTCTCCATGGCACTACTTACCTTATCGAACTGAAATTTACACGTGACCAGGCTGGCGCTATGGACATCGACTCTTTCCTGAAGAAGGTAAACGATAAAGCCGACAACACAATGGGGATAATGGTCTCAATATCTGGCTATTCCAGCGTCGCCAAAGAAGAAGCGTCAGGCCCCAAAACGCCTCTTTTGCTTCTTGATCACGGCCACCTTTATCTAACCCTGTCCACCGTCATGAAGCTGACAGACGTTATTAACCGGATACGGAGGCATGCCTCTCAAACAGGAGAAGCCTATTTGAGCACTTCGGCGTTTGGTGGAGAATAAGGCAGCCCAACCCGCGCATGCAGCCGACGGCGCCGGCCACACGTGAGCGCCGCGGCTGAAGCGCATGGCGTTAGGCTACCCACCGCTAACGGAAACCTTGAACAATGACCGCACGGGAGGTAATCAAGCGACGCACCGATGCGGGTTGGTATGAGGTGCGTCAGTCGGGAAGCCATAAGCAGTTCAAGCATGACCAAAAGCCGGGCCTGGTGACCGTCCCCGTGCACGGGAGCAAAGATATACCGCCAGGAACGCTGGCAAACATCTTTAGACAAGCAGGTTGGGACCAATCGCAATAAAAGAATACATAGTCATCTACGAACGGGGCGGGCCGGGAGAAGAGAACTGGGGCGCGTATGTGCCCGACCTTCCCGGTTGTATCTCCACGGGTGAAACATTGGAGCAGGTAAAGCACAACATCCGGGAAGCGATCGAGCTTCATCTGGAAGGTCTGAAAGCCGAGGGCCTGC
>JACQGL010000111.1 GCA_016199525.1 Armatimonadota bacterium | reverse complement strand
CGAGCGCCGCGAGCAGCTCCCTCGCGATGCCCTCCCATGCGGCGCCTGGCGCCAGTCCTGCCGCTAGCTCCTGCAATGGGGGGACCAACGGATCGGCCTCAAGCGCGAGCTCGTTCGCCTCCTCGCGGTTGCCCGCGTAGGCATCCAAGAACCCGCCCGGCCACCAGCCGAGCGCCGGTTCGGCGGCGCTCGCCCAGGTGGCGAAATCGGCCATTCGCGGCAGCCGGGGCAGGCGCACATCCGGCAGGCACTTCAGCGCCCCCGCCACCGCGTCCAGCAATCCGCCGAGAATTTGGGGGCGCGCGGCGTCGAATTTCGCTAGCAGCTCCCGCTCCGCGCGTCGCAGCCCTTCGGGGATGGGCGGCAGCGTGAGGATGATACACCGGTCCAGCAGGTCCCCCCTCGACACCACCTCGTCGATGCCAGTGAGCAGGACGGGGCGCTGCCCCTCGAAAATGCGCTCTTCATCGTCCGAATAGAGTTCGCGCGTGGCGAACCCCCCGCCGGTCGCCAGGCGGCAGAGAGCATCCGAAAGCCAGGAGCGCAGGTGCGATAAATTGTCCAATGCTACCAGCCACGAATTCGTGGCTGTAATTGCCAAGTCGCGCTCCTCGCGGGGTTCCGCGCGCAGCGACGCGGTATTGGGGTCCACCAGCGCCCGCAGAGCGCGAGCAGTAAACGACTTTGCGGCTCCTTGCTCGCCATGCAGGCAGAGGACGGGGTACGGACCGGATGGCCGGAGCGCGGCGACCAGCCAGGCGATCACCAGCCGCCAGTCGGCGTCACTGCCGACGTTTACGAACGCGCGCAGCTCGTCCACACTGCCGCCCCGCGCGGGTTCCGGCAGCGGCAGCATCCCGCGCGCCCGGCGGAACCGGACCGGTGGCTCCGCCACCACGCGCCAGCCGTGCGTGTCGATCTCCACCGCCTGCCAGCGGTCGTTGCACAGGTCGATGTAGATCGCACCGTCCCGCTCGGCTATGCGGGTGTGCACCGCGAGCGCGGCTCCATCGTGCAGTGCCCGCCCCTCCAGGACGCGCAGCGCCTCCTCCTCCGCTTGCGCAGAGGGGGTGGCACCCTCCGCGAGAGCATACTCGCGCGACAGCCAGCGGCGGAACCCGCGTGAACGCAACCGCCAGGTCTCCCGGTGTCCATTCACGGGGATCGTGGCGTAGGGTTCGGGGTCCGAGCCGAGGGTGTGGAAGAGCTCCGCCGCCTCGGCCAGCGCCGCCAGCCGCGTAGCCTGCGAAGGCCCCCGCCCGGAGTGGCGGGCTTTCACGCCAGCGCCAGCGGGTGTCGCGCTATCGGGAGGTGGCTCCCACAGCCGCGCCTCCGCCGGCAGGCGCTCCAGTTCTTCCCGCGTGCCGCCCGCCGCGAGCCAGTCGGACGCGTCCCCCTTCGCGGGCAAGCCGGGCAACTCCACGATCCGCACGCTGGCCGCCTTCCCGTAGAGGGACGCGGCTACCTGCTGCGCGTGTTCCCGACCAGCCTGATCGTTATCCGGCAGGATGGCGACATGAGCGTTCCGCAGCGCCTCCGCGTACTCGGCGCGCCACTTCCCCGCGCCCCCGGGGTTCGTGGTAGAGCACAAGCCGAGGGCTGTAATGTTATTTTAATCTCTTTCACCCTCGGTGATGTAAATGGTGCATTCCTCGGCCACAGATTTTAGCACTTCCGGCAGGCGATATAGCACGCGCCGCACGCCGTCCAGTTTCCACGTCCAGTCGCCGTTTCCGTCCGGGCGGCGTTGACGAAAATCTTTCGGCGCGTAGCGCACCACCTGGAAGAGCAGTTTGCGGTTTTCGTCCAGGTAATCGTACGTGGTGACGATCCGGGCGCGTGGCGCTGCTGCTTCCGCTTCACGGGGCGGGAACAGGTCGCTCATCTCCAGACCCAGTGCCGCGACGATGGCGGGTGTCTCGCAACCGGCGAAGCATTTCAGCAAGACGCGGCCATCCCCGCCCTCGCCGAGGGACAAACTTGCCCGGCCGTCGTCGTGCGCCGGGCAGCGCGCCATCCAGCCGGAGCCGTTCCGGCGGACGCCCTCCAGCCGGGTCAGCACGTTTTGAACCAGCGTCACGCTGCTCACCGCTCGCGCTCCCCCGCGCGAGCGAGGAACGCCTCCAGGGCGATGCGCGGGACCAGGATACGCCGACCCACCCGAATGGAAGGGATCTCACCGTTCGAGATCCCGGTGTAAACGGACGGTAGCGATAAACGCAGCAACTGCGCTGCTTCGCGCACTGTGAGCACAGCAAGTAGTTCACTCTTCATCTTCTTCAACCGATTGCTCATCTGAACTCCCTGACACTAACGTGCTGATCTGATACTATCCTGACCAGAAGCAGCGGTTCCGCTGCTATCTATTCAAGAATCATACAATCGCTGTTACTAGTTCAGTTACATTTATCGGTAACAATACGGTAACTGGCCGGCGCGGGAGAGGGGCAGGCGGATGACAGGATCAGACCAGCCGGGTTGGAAACCACTCTACTCAACCACGTGGGTACGAACCCGCTACTTCGTGGAGGATGGGCTGATCCGACCTGCCGGCGCCAGGCTCGAAGCGTACGATCCCTTCAGGGAAGGCTACTTCCCACCGGACAGCCCGAAGGCAGGCCAATCAATCTACCTGGGCCTGCTGGCCCTGAATCTGCGCCGCGAGACGGAAATCGAACAGTGGGTGAACCGGTGGGGCATCCTCGGGCTGTGCCAGCACCAGATCGTCGCCTCTTTGCATCCGGCGGAGTTCCAACCGGCGGGGCTTTATGACTACGTCAGGGAGTGTGTCCTCGTGGTTGACGAACCCAGCCGGTGGGGTATCTGCTACCAGGTGGTGCTGAAGAGCGATTACTTCGCATCCTACTTCCCTGCCCTCCGCAGCGGTGACCTCACGACACGCCCCAGGGACCCTGAAGAGCTGGAGGTTGAGGAGCTGTGGTCTCGCCTGTGTGAGCCGGTTGAGGGGTTCCGTGAGGCCGTAAGACAACTGCGGGAGGCTTACAATCTCTGCCAGAGCTGGCAATCGGGACGGCGTAGTGAGGACCTGTTCGACAGGATAGGCGTGCAGCTCACGTACCACATCCACCGCACCCACAATGCCCTGGGCTACTCGGCGGTGGACGACACGTGGCGGGACGCCTGGTCGTTCCCATCCCTCCTGTCTGCACTCTACATGATGCTCTATCAAGACTTCATCAACGGCCGGGAGTTGCGCGTCTGCGGTCGCGAGGGCTGCGGCCGCCCTTTCGTTGCCGACCGTGACCGCCAGAGGTTCTGCAGCGACTCGTGCCGGAACCGCGTCAAGCAGAAGGCCTGGCGTGAGCGGCAGGAACAGAAGAAGCAGGCCCTGGCAGAGGCCCCGCCCGAAGGAGTATCAATGCCCAGCTCACCGGCCTCATAGGTGAGAGGAAGGAGACCCCCGATGAAAGGCACCATCTACCAGCGCGGGAAGGACACCTGGCTGATCGCCGTCGATCTTGGCAAGGCTGCGAACGGCAAGCGCAAGCGGCTCTGGAAGACCGTCCACGGCGGCCGGCGGGAAGCGGAGCGGGAACTCACCCAGCTCCTCCGCGAGCGGGACACCCACACCCTCGCCGAGCCCAACCGACTCACCGTCGCGGAGTACCTGGGCCACTGGCTATCCGACTACGCCCGGCCTAACGTCGCCCCCAAGACGTGGGAGCGCTATGAAGAGATCGTCCGCCTCCACTTGATCCCCGCCCTCGGCGGGCTGCGCCTGGACAGGCTCCAGCCGCTCCATATCCAGGGTGCGTACTCCCGGTGGCTCGAATCCGGCCGGCGCGACGGGAAGGGGGGCCTCGCCTCACGGACCATTCTCCACCACCACCGCATTCTCCGTGAAGCCCTCCAGCAGGCCGTCCGCTGGCAGCTCCTCGCCCGCAACCCCGCAGATGCCGTCGACCCCCCGCGCCCGGCTCCTCAGGAGATGGCAGCCCTGGACGAAGCGGGGACGGCCCGCCTGCTGGAAGCGGCCCGCGACACCTGGCTCTACGTGCCGATCCTGCTGGCCATCGCCACCGGCATGCGACGCGGCGAGATCCTCGGCCTCAGGTGGCAGGACGTGGATCTCGAAAAAGGCGCGCTCTCCGTCCGGCAGACCCTGGAGCAGACACAGGCCAACGGGCTGGCCTTCAAGCAGCCCAAGACCCCCAAGAGCCGCCGCGCCGTCGCCCTTCCCGCCGTCATAGTCCAGGAACTCAGGCGCCACCGGGGCGCGCAGGCGGAGCGGCAGCTCCTCCTTGGCCCCACCTACCACAAGAGCGACCTGGTCTGCTGCCACGACGACGGCAGCCTCATCCGCCCGTCCGTGCTCTCCAAGTGCTTCGGCAGCCTGCTCCGGCGCTCGGGGCTGGCTCACGTCCGCTTCCACGACCTTCGCCACACCCACGCCACCCAGCTCCTCCGCGAAGGCGTCCACGTCAAGATCGTCAGCGAGCGGCTGGGCCATTCCACCGTCGGGATCACTCTGGACACCTACTCGCACGTTCTCCCCGGGATGCAGGAAGACGCAGCCCGACGCATGGATACCGTCCTGCGCGCCGCCCTCGGCGGGTAGCGGGTTGCAGACTGCAGTAGTCCGTACGCTCAAACGGGCGCCGAGGGGGTCTCGGCGCCCGTTGGGTTGCAAACGGGTTGCAGATCGTCCGTATAGCCCGTCCGGATGTAGTTGTCTTGCTAACCTTTAGCCAGTGCCGAAGGCGGGGGTCGAACCCGCACTCCCTCGCGGGAACCGGTTTTTGAGACCGGCGCGTCTGCCTGTTCCGCCACTTCGGCGTGGGGATATCCCCAAAGCCTTTTGGGGTGAACCCATTATACCGACGCCGCCCGAAGCCCGTCAATCGCGTCTCGCGCCACGCCCGGCCGTCCGATTCTCGACAGAGCGCACTTCGGCGAACATCCGGGAGGGCAGAATGACAGATCGCCGCTGCCTGCATCACCTTCCTGTATGGCGCTTGCTACTTTGATCTGGTTGGCATCCTCGGGAAATTGACCAGCCCGGCCTAGTAGTCTGTCATGATTGAAGTGTTGGATAAAGGTGCTTGAGCTTGATTCGTGCATCCGCCGTCGTGAAGCGCCACGCCATCTTGGCGGCGCGGCGGTCGCGGTCGGCTTCCCACGCCCCGAAAGCTTTCG
>JACQGL010000107.1 GCA_016199525.1 Armatimonadota bacterium | reverse complement strand
GCTGGAGGGCATTCGCGCCGGCGTCTATCGGCTCCTCTGGCGTTACCGCGCCGGCGGCCGGTCCCTCCTGACGGCCCGTACCCCGGTCGTGGTGACGGTTCGGCCGGGGAAACCCACGTCCGTCACCCTGACCACCACTCCTCCCAAGCCCTGACTGATTCTGTGAGGCCAGGCAAACGCGGAGGAGGGTCGCCGGCGCCGCTCGCGCGGGCATGGCCAGGGATCGCCCCGACGGCTTTCCGGGTGCTCTGCACTAAGCGCGCACCCGATGCCGTCTTGCGAACCACTCCACGGCTACCTGATACCAGCTCAGCAGCTCCTCGCCCCAGGGCTCCCCGGCGGTGCGCGCTTCCTCGGCGCGCACCGCGCCCGCCTGCAGGGAGGTGAGGCCGTCGGCAGCCTTGCCTTTGACAGCCAGCCACTCGGCATCAATGAGCCGCAGATGGAAGGCGGCTTCTTTGTCAGGTGGAAGCATCGGCGTCTGGTTCCCCATACTGCGGGCTACTCTTTCAAGATGCCACACGCCCTCGATATGTGGAAACCTGCCGAAAGTTTCGCCGATTCTCCGCCCGCCGGCGAAAAGCGCCACCCAATTCCCGCGACTGGCGGCGTTCTGATCGGGGAGAGGGCCACGGAGGCCGTTTCGGGGGTGGCTGATGCTTCTTGCTCCCGCTTCCCGGGTAAACAGGTACGTCCTGATCCCGGGCGTGGGTGTCGCCAGTCGCTTGCCAGCGATTCTTCCGACGTGAGCGATGCCAGAGGATCGATCTTGCCTTATATGTGGAAGTCCTCGCTCACAAGATATCCAGGCTTCTATCCGTACCATTCCAATCTAAACGCTTGCCGTTCAGCAGGAGTGTGGTCAAACCCTCCACCGGGGGCACGTGCAGAACTACGCGCTTCGGTGTGCCGCGCAATGCCGCATGGCCTTGGTGGTAAAATTCTAGAGGCGCAGGAGGCAGAACTACGCGCTTCGGTGTGCCGCGCAATGCCGCCCCAAACGATACCTGAAGCGTCTTACGATCTGGCGAGAGCGCAAACCGCAGGGTGACAGGACCGAATTCCGTGGGCACGTTCTCAAAGATGGTTTCTTGATCGGATTGCAGCCAGGCAAGGGGCGTGAGACGCAGCAGGTGCAGAGCATTAGTCTCGATCTGGTCATCAACGACTGAGAGCCTTGCCAGGTAGATCGCGAGCGTGGCGGAAAACACGGTGCCGGTAATACCCCCACGCGTCTCACAGGAGACGAATGTTTTCCGGGAGATTCCGCCTGCAAACAGGCTGTACATTCCCTCCAGGAACCGCCGCCGGTCGCCGCTCTGGTGGGAGTGAAAGGTGTTCCAGCTGTAGCACGGCTCACAGCTGGACATTTCGTGGCGCAGGCAGGGCACCTGCCGCCAGTTGCCATCTTCCCGAAACAGCCGCGTCTGCGGGCCTTCGCGGAACCATGCCAGCACTAATTGCATCAGCTCGTCCTCCGCGTTCATCAAGCCCGCAAAGACCAGAAAGAGAGGGCCAGCATCCAGGTAAAAAGCGTGCCGCGTCTCCCCCGGCTGCTCTCCGGACATTGCCGTAGGCACCCAATGGTGCTGCCGCCCTTCGGCGTCCGTCCAGCGCGGCAGGCGGGCGCACTTTTCGTGCATTGCCCGCACGAACGCCTCCTGGTAGGCGCGCGCTTCCGCGGCAAATTCGCCCGCCCGCGGATGACCGGTCCGTTCCAGCAGCCGGACGGCGGTGGTGAGGCCTTTGTACATCCACCCGTCGTTCCAGACCGCCTGGATCCGCGTCTGGTTATCCGTGGCGACGGCAGGCGGCATAATCCCTTCCGCCCCACCGTGCCCGGTGGCGGCGCGCGCGTCTTTGATGAACTCGCACGCCTTCACGATCGGATCCGTCCATGCCGTGATGAACTCCGGATCGCCGGAAAGCAGAGCATGCTGGGAGGCCGCGTAGAGAATCGCCCCGTGATCGGCGAGCCAGTCAATCAAAGTCAGGGCCCGGGGGGTGCCGAGATAGCCGGGGTGCGGCTTGAAGCTCTCTCCGGGAGGCGTCGCCGTTCCCTGCTCGCGCTTGAATACCTCCAGGTACTTTGCCGCCGCGGCGTGATAGCCCAGGGTATCGAGGAGCATCACCGAAGTCATCGCGTAGGGGGTCGCCCACAGGTTGGCATAGGTCAGGGAGCCGGTAAGCAGAGCATAGTTTCCGTCCGCCGGATTTTTCTCTGCCATTACCTCTGCCAGCTTCAGGCTACTCTTGATCGTCTGGTTGATGGGCTGTTCCGGAGTGGTCACGCGCGCCGCTGTGGCGGGGGTATTCGACCAGTACCGGTTGGCCTCTTCCAGGGCCCGGTCGTAACCCAGCGCCAGCTCCCGGTCGAACACTGCCCGGTCGGTAGATAGCATCGGCAAGAGCAGATCCACGTGCGCGCCCTCAACGGCATCCATCTGGATGTACAGCAGGTAGTCCTTCTCCGTGGGTCCTTTCACCGTAAGTGCTGTGGAAAGGGCCAGATCATCCACGGAATCCATTCGAGCCAGGTCCAGCTCCGCCGGCTTGCCGGGCGCAAACTTCGCCGTGTAGTTGTGCCCCGGCGCAATCGCCAGGCGTACTGTGCCCTCCTCCTCCAGGATGCGGTAGCCACGTTCGGGAATACACGCTTCGGTTTCGCTGGACAGTCGGCGGGGATATGCCGATGTCTCGGACACAAAGCGAAGGTTGTCTTTCGCGTCGATGCAGGTGCTGATGTGCGGGGCATTGATCTTGACAAGAAAACCGTGCTTCTCTTCCAGCGGTAAGGCGCGGCAGGCGTAGTGAATGGAGAGCCGTACCCAGGCAAACAGCGGCTCGATACCCGTGGATACGTCTTGCGCCCCGGGAATATGGGCGAACACCTCCTGCCGAAGGAGCAGGCCGTCTTGCGACCATTCGCTCCACAACACGGGCGCCGCGCTGTCATTCCATCCCTGCCGGACCATACCGTCATCGCGGGTGACGTAGACGGGCCATCCCCCGCTCACAATACCCGTCGCCGACGGCACGAACGTGAATTGGGCGCCCTGGCGGCGCCACTGCTGCGTGCGTCGGTTGAGATTCGGCTGGGCGAGGATCGTGCCGTTGAACAGCACGTTAAACTGGAACAGGTGATCTTTCCAGCCCACGGGTGTCCAGATATCGGAAAGATCGGTCCACCACTGGCAGGCGGTCTCGAAACTCGGTTCCGCGTGTCGCGTCATTGTTTTTCTCCGCTATCAGAGGGTGCCCGGAAGTCCGGCCAGAACTCGCCTTGAGCCACCGAACGGCGTACCAGAGACCGGTATCAGACCCGCATTGACGTGCCGTGCGTGGGCGGCGGCGCTGAACGGCGGCGCGCTTCGTCGCCATAGCAGATCACCCTACCGGCTTTGCGTCGTGGACTTCGGAGGCGAAAACCCACCGGCCAGCGGGTGGAGCGGTTGTGAAGCGCACCCTCCAGGCGGGTGTCCATCAGGCCCACGCCTTCCAGGTCCGTGCTCTGCAAGTCCGCGCCTTCTAACCTGGCATTCCGCTGGTTCGCACGTTGCGGGTTCGCCTCTTGCAGTTGCTTGCCAGATAAGGGATCTGTGTACGTAGCATAAGTCTGTTCGCACCGGGGCGGTTCCTGTCCTGCGGGCTCTACGTCGGGTCCCCGGTAGGAGGATCGGCCCAGGGGGGAGCATCCGCCCGCGCTGATGAACGCCGTGTGTCAGGTCCAGGGCAACCACCCAGGGAAGCCCAGCTAATAGGTTGGACTGGACGTGCGGTGGCAGGAACGCGGGGAATGGATCAATTTGGAGGCGGTGGAGAGGAGTGGTGGGGTGCTGATTGGCCGTCGGCACAGGAAGCGCGGATGAGGAGAGGGGCCAGGGAATGACGACGCGGTGGCCAGATTGCACATGTGCCTTGCCCACGGCAATTAGGAGCAGGGCGTCTGGAGAGCCGTCCTCCCAGCGTCACGAATCTCTTCTGGCACACGATCAGAAATCAACTTGCTGAAGGCCAGCTTTCCAGGATAAAATGAATAATAGGCTTCCCGCCTGCTTACCGGCATCTCGTATCGGGACCTCGCCCCTTAGTTGCGTGGCTGGTAGCGAACCGATTTCACGGGGCGAGGTCCGGCTTATCGGCAAAGTATCCTACTTACTATAAGTGTTGCACCATTTCCCCTCCTCTGTCGGGCGCACGTTGAGTGGCGCCCCAATGCGTCTGTCTTCGAGCATGACAGTTAACCTGGTGGTAACGCCGTTTAAGGGAGCGTTAACTAGGGAAAGGTTATAGAGCCAGTTACGCTTGGTATTCAGCATCCGCAGGGTACTGGCACCAGTTCCGTAATCGAGACGGCGCATCCACTCCCGCGAAGTACCAAGACCTCTCCTCTGGCAGCGGTGTAAACCGCTTGCTGGCTCGCTTTCTACAGTCAGCAACCACTTATGGTAGGCACCCATTCAACTGCGCCGAGGGGATCGTCTCCTCTCCGCATCGCGTCTTCTTGCCTTTCCCGGGCATCCACTGTCAGCCGCCCTCAGGTGGACGGCAAGTTTCTGCGCGTCAACGGTGAGCGCTTCTGGGTGAAAGGCGTTACCTACGGCACGTTCCTGCCGAACACAGACAGCGAACTCCTCCCGGAGCGCGAAACCGTGCGCCGGGATATGGAGCGGATGCGCGCCGCGGGCGTGAACACTATCCACACGTATACGGCGCCGCCGGCCTGGTTTCTAGACCTGGCCGCGGAGCACGACCTGATGGTCGTTGCGGGGGTGTTCTGGGAGGGCCGCCAGTGCCTATTTGCAGACCGGGAGGTCCTGCGAAAGATAGAGGAGGGTGTAGTCGCCGAGGTGCGAGCGATGGCTGCCCATCCGGCCTTACTGATGGTCTGCCTGGGCAACGAAATCCCCCCCCTCGTCGCCCGTTGGCACGGCAAAGCGCGCATTGAACGGCTGCTCCGGCGGCTGCGGAATCGTGTTAAGGAGATCGACCCGGATCTGCTGGTTACCTACGCCAACTACCCTCCCACCGAGTTCCTGGACCTCAGCTTTCTGGATGTCATCGGCTTCAACGTCTACCTGGAGTGTGAGTCGGAATTCCGCGCCTACCTGGATCGTCTTCAGATGCTGGCGGGCGACCGCCCTCTTCTGCTGACCGAACTCGGCCTGGACAGCCGCCGCAACGGGCAGGAAAAGCAGGCGGAGGTCCTGGGCTGGCAACTGCGTGCGGCATGGGAGAAGGGGCTGATAGGCGCCACCGTCTACGCCTGGACGGATGAGTGGGCGGTAGCTGGAGTCCCGGTGGAAGACTGGGACTTCGGCCTCGTCGATCGAGAGCGGCATCCCAAGCTAGCCCTGGATTCAGTAACGGACTATTACCGGCGCTCGCGTTATGAGTTGCGAGAGCGCGACTGGCCGGAAGTCAGCGTCGTCTGCTGCGCCTACAATGCCGCGGCCACGCTGGACGAGACGCTCGCCTCCCTGGCGCGCTTGAACTACCCTGACTACGAAGTGATCGTCATCGACGACGGGTCGCGTGATGCCACCGCGGAAATCGCCGCGCGCTACCCTTGCCGGCTCATCCGGACGGCGAACGGGGGTCTAAGCCGCGCGCGCAACCTGGGGATCAATGCCGCCAGGGGTGAGATCGTAGCGTTCATCGATGCAGATGCCGCCGCGGATCCGGACTGGCTCTACTTTCTGGTAACCCGGCTGGAGGAGCAGAACGCGGCCGGATGTGGGGGTCCGAACCTGTCACCGCCGGGCGATCCGGAGCCGGCGCAGCGGGTGGCGCGGGCACCCGGCAATCCGGTCCACATCCTGCTCGATAACGAGGCCGCCGAACACATCCCGGGCTGCAATATGGCATTCTGCAAAAGCGCCCTGAAAGCGGTCGACGGCTTTGATTCTGTCTATCGCGTCGCCGGTGACGACGTGGATGTCTGCTGGAAGCTCCTCGAACGGGGAGAAACGCTGGCGTTCAGTCCGGTGGCCATTGTCTGGCATCACCGGCGCCAGTCTTTAAGAGCTTATCTGCGCCAGCAGCAGGGCTACGGCGTGGCGGAGGCATTGCTGGAAGCCCGCTACCCGGAGCGCTATGGTCTGTTGGGCGGCGCCTGCTGGCGGGGGCGGGTGTACGAGGGCCCCCAGCCGGCGCTATCGCTCTGGCTGCCGTGGCGGCGGGACCGCGTCTATCACGGCCCCCAGGGCACGGGCCTGTTTCAGTCCGTCTACACGCCTCAAGCGCCGTGGTGGTTGTCCGTCGCGGCCTCACCGGAGTTTCACGGCGCCACCGCTGCTTTGGGAGCGAGCGCGCTGTGGATAGGACTGGCAGGCCTGAGTTTCTGGCCGGCTCCCGCGGTACTGGCTGCCTTTGGAATGGTGGCCAGTGCCGCTTGTTGCCTGGAAGCCAGTCTACGGATGTGCGCGCGCGACGAGCTGCACGGGTTTTCTTACTGGCGGCGGGTCATAGGCGTGGCGAGGCTGCATTTCCTGCAGCCCTGGGCACGGTGGTTGGGACGGCTGAAGGGCGCCTGGCGATGCCGGAAGGAGCATCTCTGGCCGTCCCGATTCATCGGGACCGAGGGGACGCTGTGGGCAGGTTGGGAACGGCGTGAGGAGTGGCTGGAGCGGTTGAGCCGCCTGCTGCGCGATGCGGGGATGGGGGTGACACACGACTCCTGGGGCCGTCACGACCTGACAGTACGCGTGTATCCCGGTTACGTTGCCGTTCTGGAGAGCGTGGTCGAGCATCAATCGCAGATCCGCTTCCGTGCCAGGTTACGGACCCCGCTGCGGCTGCGTTTGCTGGAGGGCGTGCTGGCGGCGGCGATGGTAGGCGCAGTCGTCGTGCTGCCGCTGTTACCGCTGCTCGTGCCATTAGCCGGGTGTTTTTTCACCCTCCGTCGGGAGAAACGCCGTTTGCTGGCCTCTTTGGCGGTACTCGGGCGAAAGGCCGGCGAGCTGCTGGGAATGGTCCCCATTGAGGAGGAGCTCGTCGCTCGCCGCCGGCCGGAGGTCAAGGCGCTCAACGAGTAGACCCGTGGCGCCGCGGAGTGAGTACGCGTTAGCGCTGGCGTGAGGGGCCGGCCATCTAGCTAGGGGATAGGATGAACAAAAGCGGTGAACATCTGGCAAGGAACACCGGCTTGGGGATACGGCGCCGGTACGGGCGGCTCATCCAGTACGCCCTGCGCCAGTGGCCCCACCTGCTGTTGATCGTCGGCCTGACGGCCATAATGTCGGGCGCCACAGCGCTCCAGCCGTGGCCGATGAAGATGCTGGTGGATTATGCCTTTGGCGGTGTGCCCGTTCCGGATCTGCTTCGCCAGAGTCTAGCCACCCTTTCGCTCCGCCCGCGGCCGATCGTGCTTGCCTTCACCGCCGCCGGTGCCAGCCTGGCGCTCTTCGCGTTGAACAGCGGGCTCGATGTCGGTCTTAGCTGGGCCTGGACCGCCGCCGGCCAGCGCATGGTCTACGATCTGGCGGCAGACCTGTTCCACCGGCTCCAGCGCTTGTCGCTCCTGTTCCACCGGCGCCGCAGCGTGGGCGACTGCTTGAGCCGCCTGACAAGCGATACATGGTGCGTCTACTCCGTGAGCGAGGGCCTCCTGGTGTCTCCGGTCCAGCACGCGCTCACGCTGGCGACCTTGGGCGCGGTGGCATGGAGACTGGACCCGGGGCTTGCAGCGCTTTCGCTGGCGATAGCCCCGGTGCTGGGTGGGTCGGCGCTGTTCTTCGGCCGCCACCTCAAGCGGCGGGCCCGGCAGAGCCGCGAGGCGGAGTCCCGGCTGATGAGTTTTGTCCACCAGACGCTCGGCGCCATCCCGGTGCTGCAGGCGTTCGGCTCGGAGAAGCGCAACGGCGAGCGATTCCGGCGTCTCGCAGGCGATACCGTTGCCCTTTCGCAGCGCAGAGCCCTCCTGAGGTATGCGTTCGGGTTGGTCAGCGGCCTCACGGTGACGATTGGGACCGCCTTTGTCCTTTACTTCGGTAGCCTGCGGGTGCTGTCAGGATCGCTATCACTCGGCAGTCTTCTCGTCTTCCTGGCCTACCTGCGATCCATGCAGAACGCGTCCCAGGGCCTGCTGACGACCTACGGAAATCTGAAATCCGTGGAAGCAAGCATCGACCGTGTCCTGGAGGTGCTGGATGCGGAGGAAGAGGTGCGGGAGGCGCCGGGAGCGAGGCCGCTGCCCCAACCGGTGCAGGGTCATATCCGGCTGGAAGGCGTCACCTTTGGCTACGAGACGGGGCGTCCCGTGCTTCACGCCGTGACCCTCGAAGCCCACCCCGGAGAGGTGGTAGCCATAGTCGGACCAACGGGCGCGGGCAAGAGCACCCTGGTATCGCTGATCCCGCGCTTTTTCGACCCCTGGGGGGGACGGGTCACATT
>JACQGL010000009.1 GCA_016199525.1 Armatimonadota bacterium | reverse complement strand
GGCCGACCGCCGGCATGATCTGCGAGACTTTCAGGCCCTGGCCCGAGAGCAAGACGACGCGGGCATGCCGATAGGTGGCCGCATCCAAAGAGCGCAGGAGGGCTTGCACCTGCTGCTGTTCTTCCTCGGTGAGTGGGCGAACGTAGATGCACATAACACGCTGGTTCTACCCATCTTTTCACGGAAGTATCCTCTGACCTTTTGCACTAGGGATCGCCCGCACGGGCGATCCCTGGCCCATACGGGCTATGAGAAGCGAGCCCTGAACTGCGCCGCAATGGTGGTGATCGCCGTAATAATGATGGTGGCCCCTGTCTCAAGGTGTGAGCCACTTGATCTTGCACATCCAGAGACCGGAGCGATTCAGCCACTGGGGGTCCTCAATTCCGCATGAACTCATGTATGTCTCACCATCCACGTCGATGAGCTCCGCCGCATGGGTGAACAGAGTGGTGACCTTGTGTCGCGGTGTGAAGCTGCGGGGATTGCGGGAAACGACGACGAAGGTCTCGTTGTAATGGCGGTGGGAGAAACCCACGAAGAGATAGTAGAGATCTTCTCTGCGCAGGACAAATGGCGACTCGAAGATGCCAAACCAATCTGGAGTTCCAGGCGGAAGCTCTTCCACATAACAGGGTTCTTCTCTGTGCCAAATGCGCAGATCAGGGGAGGAAGCCACGGCGACGGTGTGACGCCCGTGTGGATCTGCAGCCGCGAAGTATTGCAGGTAGGTCCCGTCTGCCAACTGGATAATGCACGGATCCCTGTAGTTCTCGAACCCCAAGCGGCCCTTCTCAACCCACACGGTCTTGTCCGACGATGGCACCCAGGAGTGAAGATCCGAGCTCACATAGTCGCCCCCCATCCCGGGGCCGAAGGCTCGGTATTGTGCGCTATCTCGGACCACAAAAGGTGAACCATACGCATGTCCCGATTCCTCCCCGTCGAAGGCGGCGGGAAGACGACTCCACGGGCCCCAGATGTCGCGGGCCACGGCGTGGCCCACTCTGAAGTGTGTGCCCGGGCGATACAGGTACCCGTGCATCAGCTGGTGCATCGTCTGGATGAAAGGCCGTTCCGAGGGTCTGAGACTCTCCTCGAGCCATTCCAACGCCTGCGTTGTGGTGGGGAAGGGATTCTCGATACCGAAGTAATGTATCAGCCCATCCTCATCCTGGATAAGACAGTGGTCGTTCACCATCCACGCATTGGGACGGTTGGGATCTGGTTCGTAGACGAGCTGTAATCCGCCGTCGACAACCGGGATGCGGAGGTCAGGGAACTCCTTCTTGACTGCGTCGATCATGATGACCTCGTTTCGGGCCAACGGATATCGAACTCAGCGGCGCGCTACGCTTGCGGGCCGCCGGCCCGCATGGCGCGTCCGCTACAGCGAGTTGTTAGCCGCCCTGCCTTCAGTCGATAAGCCCTCGAGCTCCCGCACGTCAGAGGTTTGGCGGTGCGGGGTTCAACGTGTTACCCCACGGCGCTGTGCGACGCCAGCGGGCGCCAGTTCGGGAACCTGGGTACTACTATCCTCCCCGGAAGGCGATCTCCAAGCACATGACAGCTCGGTTCGAGGGCAGGCCAAGCCTTCGTCAGAAGCATGATTGCACCAGAAGCTTAAGTGCTAGAAATCGAACTGCGCGATGTTATCCCGATGATAAAGCAGCGGCGGCCCCAGGATGATCTCGCTGCCCTGGATCCGTATCGACTTTAGCCGCCCCGCTGTGAACGAACTGGCGCCGGGCCTCAGCTCGCCCTTCACCACTGCCCGCGCCGCGTAGACCGCCAGGTAGCCCAGATCGGGGACGTTCCAGAGGATACCCGTTTTCACAATGCCATCGGCCACATACTGGCGCATCGTCTTCGGGTTGGAGAGACCGACCACAGCGATCTGCCCGGACCGGCCCTGCTGCCTGACCGCATCCGCCACGCCTGGGAACGCCACGGAGGACAAACCAAAGATCCCTTTGCATTCTGGGCGTGTCTTGATGATGTTCTGTGCCTCTGTGAATGCCTTTTGCTGGTCTTCATCCGAGGGGCGTGGTTCGAGCATCTTCAGATTGGGATACCTCTCCTGCCGGTAGCGCTCCATCGCGGCAATCCAGGCGGTCTGGTTGGGCGCGGTGAGGCGCGAGGTGACGATCGCCACCTCGGCTTGAGGGCCGACCTGCTGCACCATTTCGTCGACCAGCGCTCGGGCGATCTCTTCGTTGGTGGCCTGGTTCACGAAGAACTCGCGGCCAGACTTCTGGGGGTTGGCATCCGCATCGTAGGTAAGGACGTGGATGCCCGCCTGACGCGCCTTCTTAATCGCCGGCGCGATCTGCTCGGAGTCGTTACAGGCAATCAGAATAGCATCGTAGCGATTGATCACCCAATTGCCCAGCATGCGGCTCTGGTCCTCGCTGCTATCCCCGGTGGGGCCGTCGTAGAACAGCTCCACGTCCCCCAGATCCCGGACTGCTTCCTGCGCCCCCTGCAGGCAGACGTTGAAGTACTCGAGGCCCTTCTTCTTGGGCATCATGGCAATCCTGATCTTGCTGCCGGTGGGGCTGAGCAGCGCTCCCGATCCGGAGCTGGTGCGCGGTGGTTCCTGGCAGCCGGCCAGGGCCGTGAGAGCGAGAAGGAGGACAATGAGACCAGCGGGGCGCATGGCGAGCACTCCCTTCGGGGCAGCGATCCCTGCGGATTATAGCAGCGGGGCGCCGGGAGGGTCAACGCACGCCCGGTTTGGGCACGGATTCGGGAGTGCTTACCGCGGAGTGAATAGATCAATGCGCAAACGCGTCCACGAGTGGACGGGATGAACGGCAAGTCCAATGAACTCGCCCGCCGCGATGGCCCGCCCTATGGGGAAGCGCCCTCGCTGCCGCCCTCTACCTGAACCCTCAATGTGGACCCCAACAGAACTGCAGCGCCCCCAATGGCACTATTCCTAACAGCAGTGTGGACGAGCACGCGGCAGATCCTCCCTCCCCTGCTCGCACCTGGCGAGAACCGTCGCCCCGTGCGGAAAGGGCCCCCGGATGACGCACGTTCTTTCGTGGGTAGCGCTAGGCCTCAGTGGACTGGCCCTGGGGTACGCCCTGCTGCACGCCGCATGGGCTAAGCGTGGCCCAGGCGCGAGTGTCAAACCTTTCCTCATCTCTCCAGCCCTCATCCTGGTGCTCGGCGCCCTCCTGACGCTCCCCACCCGGCCGCCCTGGTCGCCCGGGCAGACACTGGCTCCCGGGCTGCTGCTCGGGGGAGGCGCGGTTCTCCTCGCGGCACTGCTTGGGCGACCGCAAGCGTTCTCGGAGCGGGCGCAGGACGGGAGCGCTCGCTTTGTGGCGGCCAGCGCGCAGGTGGCGGCAGCGACGCTGGGGATCGGGGTGCTGCTGGTTATCTATCCCCACCGGATTCTGGACGCCCTGGGGGGCTACGGCCTGGGTGCCGTCACCTCCGGCCTGCTGATCGCGGGTGGTCTGCGCCTGGCGACCGAAGATCGGGAAGCGGCCGAGATGGCCGCCGCAGCGGAAAGGACCACCCTGGCAGCCATCACTCTGGCAGCGACAACCTATCTGGCCACTGATCATCGCAGCGTGGAGGGAGTTCGCGAGTGGCAGCCGCTGCCATCCCTCTTGATGGCTGCCCTGGCAGTTGGCCTGGCAGGACGCGCCAGCCTGGCCCGGGCTCGCGGTCCCGCCTGGGTTCACACGCTGGCTGCCGTTTTCGTCCCCCTGGTATTGATCGCCTGGCTTGCCGGCTACCGGCTTCACGGGACACCGGGGTTCTTCCGTGTGGCGCTGACCGGGCTGGCCGTCTATGCTTTGATCGCCTGGCTGGGCAGCACGAGTTCGGCGCCCGCAGGCGCCCCGGCGCGCGAGCGCGGTCTGCACCTGCGCGCGGACCTGGGGATCCTGGCCTCTCTGCTGATGCTCGGAGGCGGAGCCCTGGCTTTCCGGGATCTGCATGGCTACGGGGTGGGCCTGGCGGTGCTGGCGGGGATCGCGGTGGCCACGGCCCTCTCCGCACACGCCGAGAATAAGGATGAGGCAGCTCGGTCGCCGGCGAGCCTTCAGGGAGCAATCACCCTCGGGCTGCTGCTGGTACTCTACCGCGTGTTCGCCGAGCGATACGATTACCGCCGGGGCGTGGAGCCCGATTTCTTCTACTACTATGCGGCACTGATCCTGGGAGCGTTGCTGCCCGCGTTCCTGGGCGACTCTGTCCGCCGCTGGATGCACGCGTCAGCGGTGCCGGAGCCGGCGCGGCCGGTTTCATCCCTCCTGCGGATCGGCCTGGCGGGCGCGGGGGCGGCGCTGGCGCCTCTGGCGCTCTGGCTGCTGGTGGGTGAGCGGCCGCAGGCGGCGTTCCTGGTGGGATTGGCGGTGGGCGCCGGGTTTCTGCTGGCCAGCGACGGGGCGGCGCTACAGGCCGAGGCAGCCGGCAGTCCCGACGTTGTCGGGATCCTGATACGCCTGCTCAGCGTGGGGATGGCGCTGTCCGCGATCCAGTTTACCCACCTGCTCGCACCGCTGGCACTGCGGACGCGCGGGGAGCGCATTGGCATCCTGGCGGCGATCGCGGCCATAGCGCTGGCGTGGATAGCGGCCACGGCGTGGCGGGAGCGGCGCGCCGGCGCCAGGCCTGCGGTAGAGAGCGCGCGCTCCCCATAGCTCGCGAACGACGTTCGCTAAATGGGGGTCTCAGATGAGACTGATCACTCGTTCTCCGTCTCGCCTGGCGCTCGTGGCCGGCGTGCTGGCTGCGATGAGCCTTTATGCCTACGCCTTCGCCCGCGAAACCCCGTTCGGGGCGCTGCGTGGCCGGGTCCTGGCGGCGGATACGCAGCGGCCGCTGGCGGGCGCGGAACTCCTCATCCGCTCGGAGATTCCTCGGGACGGCAGGAGCCTCTGGCCCGTACGGGCGGATGAAGAGGGGTTCTTCGAGATTCGCAGGTTGCCGGCGGGCGGCTATGATGTCCAGACCGCGACCTCCGTGTACCAAAGCCGTCACCAGTTTGCCGAGGTGCTGGAAGGCAAAACCACGGCGGTGGAGCTCCGCCTGCCGCCGGGCGATCCGTTCCTCAACCTCCACGTCCACCAACGCGCGTATCTGCCGGAGGAAGAGCCGCGCATGGCGCTCCACGGTTTCCGACAGGGGGATGCGCTGCGTCTGCGTCTCCTGGCGGTGGACAGCGCCACCCTGGTCCGGGACTATGGCAGCGATCTGCGGAGTATGCTGACGCCCGTCGCCGCGACCGTCCCACAGGGATCGTTGAGGGTGCAGCGCAGTCGTCATCTCCTGCCTGTCCGTGAATGGACGTATTCGATCAGGAAGAAGGACGCGGAGGGCGTGTTCTATGAGCACGTGCGCCTGGGCCGGCTGCGCCCCGGGTTGTATCTGATTGCGGCGCGTGGCGCCACGAACGAAGCGCTGGGCTGGCTGATGGTCACCGACCTGGCGCTGGTCACCAAGACGGACGACGGACGCCTGCTGGCGTTCGCCACGGACCTCCGCACGGGCAAGCCGGTTCCCAGCGCGCGATTGACCGTCTATCGCGGCGCCACGACGGTGGCCCAGACGAGCACCGATGCGCGCGGTCTGGCGGATATCTCGTTAGGCACCGACAGTAACGAGGACGACATCGCTGCTGTGGCCCAGCATGGCAGTTCGGTCGCCTTCATGCGCTTCTATCACTACGATGCCGGCGCGCGCCAGC
>JACQGL010000115.1 GCA_016199525.1 Armatimonadota bacterium | reverse complement strand
GCCTCCTGAAGGCGCGGCTCGGGTCAGGCATTACCGTCGCCGCGTCGCAGATGGCACAGCAGACGCCCACGTAGGCGGCCGCGTGGGATGTGGGCGATCGTCTCGCGGGCGAAGTGCCCGAGCGGCGGACGGAGCAAACGCGGGGCGACGAACAATGTGTTGCCAGCGGCTACGTCCTCGCCATCCGCTCCTCCGCCTCCTCGCGGGTGCGCGGGCGCAGAACGAGGTTCAGCGGCGTGCCCATGAAGCCGAACTTGGCGCGCAGCTGGTTCTCCAGGTAGCGCATGTAGCTGATGTGCGGCAGGCGGGGATCGTTGACGAACAGGACAATGCAGGGCGGCTTCACAGAGGGCATGGTGGCGTAGTAAATCTTGAACTGTCGCCCCCGGCGCGTGTAGGGGCGCGCGTCCACCGCCTCGTGCAGGACGCGGTTGAGTTCGCTGGTGTTCACTCGCAGCGCGTGGTTGTTGGCCACGTCCGCGCAGGTCTCCAGCAGCTCGTCCATTCCCCGGCGCTGGAGGGACGAGCCGACCACGATGGGCGCGTAACTCAGGAATGGCATCTCATCCCGGACGGTCTTCCCAAACTCGCGCGGCGTGCGGCCCTTCACCAGGTCCCACTTGTTCACGAAGATCACGCAGCCGCGGCCAAGTTCGTGGGTCAGTCCGGCCACGCGCTTGTCGCCATCCACGACGCCAAAGCTGGCGTCGACTACCACTACACCCACATCCGCCCGCTGGAGGGCTCGCTCGGCGCGCAGAACGCAGTAGTACTCGAGGGAGCCCTGGTACTTCCCCGGCCGCCGGATGCCCGCCGTGTCGATGAGGAGATAGCGGTGCGGCCCGTGCTCGAACGGGACGTCCACGGGGTCGCGGGTGGTGCCCGCCACGGGGCTGACCAGAGTGCGTGTGTAACCCAGGATGGCGTTGAGAAGGGACGACTTGCCCACGTTTGGGCGGCCCACGATGGCCAGCTTGATCCGCTCCTCCTCTTCCGGCTCCGGTTCAGCGGGCAGCAGCCGCTCCACCACCTCGTCCAGCAGGTCGGCAACATCGCGGCCGTTAAGCGCGGAAATGGGGTAGATCTCGCCCAGACCCAGGGCGTAGAACTCTTGCGCCGCCGCTTCGCGCGGGGTGTTATCCACCTTGTTGACCACCAGCAGGACCGGGCGCTGGGCAGTGCGGAACTGATCCGCCAGGTCCTGATCCAGCGGCGTGGGACCCTCTTTCCCGTCCACCAGGAACAGGATCAGGTCCGCCTCCTCGATGGCCGCCTGCGCCTGCTCGGCTACGATGGCCGTGTAGGGTGCCTCGGTGAGGCCCAGGCCGCCTGTATCGACCACAGTGAACTCCCGGCCGCGCCAGTCGGTGTGGCCGTAGACGCGGTCGCGGGTGACGCCGGGGGTATCTTCGACGATGGCCACGCGCCGGCCGAGGAGCCGATTGAACAGCGTGGACTTGCCGACGTTCGGTCGGCCGACGATGGCGACGATGGGGCGTGGCATCCTTCATTCTCCTCTGTCCCGAAGGGAGGATAGCCGCAAATGGACACGGATGAACACGGATTGAGAGAAAACGTGAACCGTAGGGGGCGTAGAGCATCTGAGGAAGAAAAAAGAAGAACGGAGGAATAGAGGGATGGAATGAGGATCGGGTGGCCACGTCGTGCCTTCTCCCAGTGGTCCCCACATCCCCGTGGTTATTCGTGTGTATTTGCCTGTATTCGCGGCTCCCTCCCTACCCGGGTTCCACGCGGACCTTACCCAGCAGCGGCTCGACGGACTCCCTTTCAATGCCGCCCGGGTCCCAGACGGCGGCGTTGGCCGCACCGCAGGCCACGCCCCAGCGCAGGATCTCCGCGGGGTCCTCGCTGCACACCGAGGCCCACAGTATCCCCGCGACCATCGCGTCCCCCGACCCCAGAGTATTGACCTCCGCCACCGCGGGTGGCCGCACGACAAAGCGCGCGTTCCGCCACCGTGCCAGGACGGCCCCTGGCCCGCGAGAGAGCACCGCCACCTCGGGGCCCCGGGCCACTAGATCGGTGAGCGCCGCCCACTGCTCTGCCTCCTCTGGCAGCGGACGGCCCGCCCAGGCCTCCAGCTCCTCCAGGGTTGGCTTTACCAGCCAGGGCAGGGCGCTGGCGGCGGAACGCAGGGCAGGCCCGTGTGTGTCCAGCACCACCCGCACACCCGCCTCGCGGGCACGCTCGACCATCCAGCCGAGTAGCGGCTCCACCTCGGGGCAGGGCAGGCCTCCGGAGATCGCTACCCCGGTGCACTCCGCCAGGCTGGTAGCGAAGGTTGTGCGGAGCCGCTCCTGTTCGTCCGGCATTAGGGAAGGTCCTGGCTCCAGGTAATGCCAGGTGCGCCCCGTCCCCTCCTCTCGCAGGGTCAGCGCCAGCCGGGTCGTTCCCGCGATGGGAACGACCCGCGGGTGGAGGCCCTCCACTTCCGCCAGGCGCTCCGTCTCCCGTCCGGACCAGCCCCCCAGCGGCATGAGACTGCGCACCTGGGCGCCTAATCGTCGCAGGGCGCGGGCCACGTTGATCCCTTTGCCTCCCGCCAGGTCCACCACCCGCCGGGCACGGATCGTCACGCCGGGCGCATTCTCGTCCAGGAAGAGGGTCTTGTCTAGAGCCGGATTGAGGGTGACGGTCAGGAAGATGGGATCAGGGATGGACACCTGTAGAGGATACCACAACCGGCGCCGCAGTGCCAGAAGCGGGCGCCGGCTGCCGCCCGACAGCCAGTCCGGAGCGTCCCCGCCCGGCCGGAGAGGGAATGAGCCCGCTCCTATACCCCTACTCTCTGCGGCGCTTCCTACTGGTTCCACCCCAACCGGCCGTTGATGGAGATCGTGTAGGTGGCGTAGCGATTAATGAGGGCCCAAGAGGCCCAGATCGTCTCCGCGGCCATTTCTCCCAGAATCACTCCCAGGGCGAGGTGGTGGAGCTTCTGGTAGCCCTTCAACCCCACGTAGCGCTGGACGCTGGCTTTCAATACCCAGGCAACAAAGATTCCGAACCAGTAGTAATCGACTCCGAAGTTCATGGACAGGGCGTAGCCCATCGGGTGAAGCGGGAACCAGGGCAGACGGAAGCGGATGAAGTTTAGGACAAAGACCACCGCCATCCCCAGGCCCACGAAGGTGGTGGCGGTGGTGTTCGGCGGGCGAGGCCTGGTCACCAGCTCGTTGACCACCGCGACCACGTCGGCGCCTGCGTAGCGCGCGCCCCAGCGATAGGAGCGCAGCAGGCTCATAACGTGGCCGCTCACGCTGCCCCAGACAATGGCCAGCAAGATAGCAAAGAAGATGAGCTTCTGGCTGGTACCCGTACGCTCGCCCATCTTCATCAGCTCCAGCTGGCTGGGCATCGGATGGGTGCGGTGACTCCGGTTCGTGAAGTAGAGGATGGCCACTGTTCGCGCAATCAGCGGTGTGGAGACGCCCTGCGTGCCGTGGAAATCTACCAGCAGCTGGTTGGGGCCCATGAAGGCCATCTCGTGGGTGGGAGGGCCGAGCTGGGCGCGCATGCGGGTGAGCGCCGTGCTGAACGCCAGGAAGATGGCCAGATAGACTACGGTGTATCCGAACGACAGTCCGCAGCGCGTGCCGAACCACCCCAGCCCCAGGAGCGCGCCTACCAGCCCCGCGCACGCCCACCGGGGAGAGATGCCGCCCTGCGGGCAGCGCGCGCCGAACAGAATGTTGCTCCAGACCTTGCGCAGGTAGCCGCGCGCTACCCAGAGCGCGCTGAAGAATAGTCCCAGGAACGCTCCCCAGGATTGCTCATTGAAGTACGGTGGGCTGGGGACCAGCCCACCGCCGCCAAACACGCCCTGCGGATAGCCCATCGAGGCGGCAATCACCTGTATCGTCTTCCGCATAAAGAAGAAGAACAACACGGAGAACATCAGGTCTGTGGGCAGAAAGATGCTCAAGCCTACGATAAACGGGAACAGACCGATGGGCGTCCAGCCGATGGCGTTGAAGGGTGGATCGGGGAATGCCCTCTGGAGATCGCCCAGGAAGCGGACGGGAATGCTGGGGAGGGACGGATAGAGGAAAGCGAACCCGTTGAGCATATCGATGGCGAAGATACCCGCCAAACCCGTCCACATCAACCGGTTGCGCCAGAAGGAGGGGCCGCCGTGAGTCATCGCCAGAGGCAGCTGGATTAAGGGAAAGGAGAGCTTCTCCCGTTCCGTCCACTCCTGGCGCATCAGGACGTTGATGCACAGCATGGCGCCGCAGACCAGGCCGAACAGGAGAGTCCACCAGAAGATCGGTCCCATCCAGAGCGGCAGCTGGGTGAAGAAGTAGCCGAGATCGCGTCCGCCGGTCTGGTAGTCCGCCAGCCGGGTGGCATCCTTGAGGAAGAGGAAGTCAGGGAGATTGGGGAGCATCCATTGCCCGAATTTCGGGTTGCGCGTCTCGAATGCTGCAAAGGCGGCGATGAGGGGGTTGGTAACGATCATCCACTCGGAGGCGATGGCAGTCGCCGCCTGGAGCATGCCGTAGGTGATCAGCAATTCGGCAGTGGTGAGCGCCCAGCGGGGCCGGGCCCAATAGACAAAGGCGTTGAGAAGCACCAGAATCAGGAGGCAGGAGACCGGTGGAATGATCAAGGAAAGGATCATATCCACGGGTTGTTCCGTCGCCCAGTAGGCGCACACCGGCGTGAGGAGCACGGCGATGAGGATGGCGCGCAGCCCGAAGAGTGGCAGCAGCGCTCGCTCCACGGGCAGCGCCCGCGTTGTGATCTCAGAATGTGAAGCCTGGAGCGTGGCGCGCAAGGCGTGCTGTGTGAAACGGGATGTGTTCAGACGGTGCGCCGCGAGGGCGCCCCAAAGGGTTGGGGCCCGGGGTCTGTTCTTCTCTTCACCTCCGAAAGGTAGGATGCCTGCGCCACGGAATACAACGCCGGCATCCTACCTTGCCTGCCTGGGGTGGAATGCTGGAGTGGTGAAAGCGAACCAGGCGGCAGTTATCTTTCCCCGGAGGGCCCGCTGCACCATGATTCTCCCGGCAGCGCCTCGCTCGGCCGTGGCTACCGAACCCTGCACTCCCAATCAGTGGGGGCGGGGCGGGGATCGTCGACCGCCCAGGAACTGGCAGAGCGGTGAGATTCGTTTCTGGAATGAGAGAGCGGTCTCCGGGTTTTGGCGTGCAGAGCGCATACGTGCTGCAACCAGTGCGCAAGGATCCAGAAGGCACCCCCTCCGCCGACTGAAGGAGAGAGCGTATGCCATCCGTGCCGGCGGACTTTGGGCTCTCTTGTTGCCGGAGGTACCCGCCTGCGGACCCGCAGGCGCCCGGTTGCAGAGACTTCTGAACCGCTACGAGGAGCTGAACGCCGGCACGCCCGAACATCGGAACACCTGATCCTCGTCAATGGACGTCAATGTGGGATGCCGCAGGCCGCCGGCCTGGATTCCGCCCGTGCTGACCCCGGAGCTGTTAAAACTATTGCGGTCCCCCGCAGGCGAGATGGCGTTGCGGGTGGCAATGGCGTTCGTGGACGATCCGCTGCGTGCCCGCACGGCGCTGGCCTCCTATGGGCCGCCGGAGCTGGCCAGAGCGGCGCTGGCGCAGGCGGAGCTCCGCCGGCGCGCAGCGTGCAAGTTCAGCCGCGCGGACCGAATGTTCTTCACCGCTCCGTTGCTGGAGCAGGCGAGCGGCGAGGTGGTGGCGCGGTGGCGCGCCGCACGGTATGCCCAGCACGCTTTCCGCCTGGTTGCCGATATCGGCTGCGGATTGGGCGGGGACAGTATGGCGCTGGCAGCAGAGGTCCCACGGGTGGTCGCGGTAGATCGCGATCCACTCGCTCTGCTCCTTACAGCGGCGAACGCCGCGGCTTATAATGTCGCGGGGAAGATCTGGCTGCTCCAGGCGGCAGCGGCGGTGGGCCTGCCCAAGGTGCCGGCGGCGTTTGCGGATCCCTCCCGCAGGCCCGGTGGACGGCGGGTGCGCGGCCTGGAAGCAATGTCGCCGCCGTTCTCCGCGCTGCTGCGCGTGCGGGGCGCCGTTGGAGACCTGGGCGTCAAGCTCTCCCCCGCCGTCTGGCACGCGGAGCTGGACGCGGCCCTGCGCGGGCTACCGCACGAGCGGGAGTTCCTCTCCGTTGAGGGGGAGTGCCGCGAGGCGGTGGTCTGGCTGGGGCAATTGCAGCAGGCCGTACGGCGTGCTTCTATTCTGCCGGCCGGGGTGAGCCTGGACGGGACCGGGGAGGAGCGGGCGCCGGTGCGACCGCTGGGGCGGGTACTGTACGAGCCAGATGCGGCAGTAGTGCGGGCCGGTCTGGTCGGAAGACTGGCCGAGGAGCTGGAGGCGTGGCAGATCGACCCGGAACGGGCGTTCCTGTGCGCGGAGACGCCGAGGATCACCCCCTGGGCGCGGGCCTACGCTGTCCGGGAGTGCGCGCCGTTCAGCGGCAAGGAACTGGCACGGCGTTTGAGGGCGCTCGGGGCGGGCGACGTAGTCCTGAAGACCCGTGGCGCCGCCATCCGGCCAGAAATTCTGCGACGACAGCTTGCCTCCGCGCTCAAGGCAGGCCAACCGACCCTCTGTCCGGTGTTCTTTATCACCCGCATCGCGAATCGAACCGTCATGATTAGGGGAGAGTATCTTGGAACGGGAGCCCACAACTGATCGCGAGCCTACGCCAATCCCAACGACGTCAGGGTCCGAGCCGATGTCTCCGGCAGGGCCGGACGCGACGCGTGTTGCGGGGGAAAGCGGTGACGCCGCTCCGGCGGCGGGGGTTCACGCCCAAATCCCGACGCGATCGCAATCGGCAGAGGGGACACCGCGCGCGGGTCCGGTCAATGCGGAGTTAGCGACCGCCGACTCCGGGGGAGGGGTGGAACCCACATCGTCATCCGGGTCCACTCCCCCAGAAGTGAGTTGGGAACCAGCCAGAAAGGATGGCTCGCACGGCGGCATGGCGGCCGCCAGGGATAGGGCGGGTGTTGCCGATGTGCCCTACGAGGCGGCGGAGCGGGCCCGGGTAGCGCCCGGTGGCGGCGCGAACCTGATGCTTGCCTTCGTGTGCTGGGTGGCGGGGCTGACGGCGCTCTACGAAGCACTGTCGGTGGCGCAGCCCGTGATCCTGATCCAGTGGCAGCCGCTGGGGATCACCTTCCTACCCTCCGTGCTGGATTGGGCAGGCTACTTGATGCTTGGCTTGGGCATCCCGCTGTTCAGCCTGGAGGCGATCTACTGGGCGCGCCGGCCGCGGTGGCTCAATTTCGTGCTGGTGCCCGCCTGGGTGCTCACCGTGGCAGGCATAATCTGTCTGGTCCAGTCGCAGACGCCGGGCCGACGTATTTAATAGCCCGGGCTGCCTGACTCGCGGGCCACTCTCGCGCTTGCGTGCCCTCTCCGGCCCGGGCGCAGGCGCTATGGATGCCCTCAAGGAGTGGTACGAGTACGTAGACCGCGTATCACGGCCGCTGCGTCGTGAGTCCCGACTGGGTCGGGGTGCGCCCTCCGTGCCTTCCCTGCCCCGGCGGCCGGGCACACCCCGCACGCGGGCGCGGGAGTTCGTAGCGGCGCTGGTGGAGCAGCACGTGCCGGCCGCGCCTGAAGGAAGCCTCCTTCCGTCGCTCGCGCCGCCCTCTCAGTCGCCAGTGTTTGAGCCGGTGGTGCCCACCGCCTCCATCCCGGAATTCGGCCTGATGAGGGAGACCGCGCCGCTGACGGAATCGGCGCGGTTCGTGGATCGTTTGCAGGAGCAGGTCCTTACCCCGCTGCCGGTAGAGGCTGCGGCGCCCACTGTCCCCGCAGACGAACCCGTGGAGGTAGAGCACCTTGCCACGTCCGCGCCGGCGCCGGAGCCATCCGCCCGCGTTCCGCGGCACTGGGAGCTGCTGCTACGCCTGCCATCGTGCGAGGTGGCGCAGAACTCCTACAAGATCCCTTTCCGCGAGACGCGTGAGGATCTGATAAGCCGCCTCCTGGATCCCCCCCTCAGCCTGGAGGAGGCCGCGCGGCTCATTGGCGTCTGTCCGACCACGGTGCGTCGCTACACCAGTCGGGGGCTGCTGCGCCACTACCGGACGGTGGGGAACCAGCGGCGGTTTCGCCTGTCGGACGTGCTTGAATTCCTATCCGAAAAAGGAGGAAATATTGTAGAGGATGGGCGCAAGACGAAAGGGCAGCGTCGCCGGACGGAGGACGAGTAGGAGGACAGGCGCGGGAGCAGGAGCTGTTCAGGTCGAAGGGCTTTCCCTCCATCGGCCTGTACGGGCCCATCATTATTCCTCTGTTTCTGGTCTCAGGTTATCCGTTCCATATTCCTTCGTTCGTCTTTCAGATCAGTCAAGGTACACACGCTCGTTGTGCTCTACTACATAAGGCGATGGGGAGCCGCTCGACATGGGGTTCACCTCTGGCTGGGGGGCGGGCGCCGTCCCGACTGCGTCGGGATCGACGGGCACACGGCGCAGAGATGGCCGTCGCACATCCAGGGGTCGAATGCGTTTTTGTTGCCACACTCTCATTCGGGACCGCATGTGTTCCTCGCAGCGTGAGATTCGAAAGGCGATGTCCCGGGTGCTGGTACCCCGAGGCCACGGTTTCTACCCGCCGGGAGGAGCCTTCGGTGATGAGTGCCCCGTCCCGAAAGCTTTTGGGATCAAGTCCTGGATTCCACGTAGATTCCTCGGTATCCTGCCAACCGGGCTATTACTAAAGTCGCGTCCACAGAGAGGGGGGCGTTGCCTGGCCTCCCACCGTCCCTCGGGGACCGGCGCTTATAAGGTGCCGGGCACGGGTTGTTAGTTGCATAGTTGGCGGCGAGGATTACACCTGCCGGAATCCAGGGATGCGCTGGCCGTCCCTGCGGGCCCTGTATGGGCAGGGTGAGACGAGGCGGAAACCCTCCGGTTGTCGGAACGCAGCCCGTACGGGGAGACGTTCGGGTGGACGAGGAACCTCCCGCGGGGAGCGGCGAATGTGAAGGTAGCCGAATCGCTGCGGAGCCGCCTATGAATACCGGGGATCTGCTCACCGAGCTATTGCTCGCCTATGGAACGGACGTCGTGTTTGGGGTGCCAGGGGGCCAGATCGTGGCCCTTATCGATGCCATCCATCGGCGGCAGCCTCGCATCCGCCACGTGACGATGCGGGACGAGCGCAGCACCGCCTTCGCCGCCGATGCCTATGCTCGCCTGACTCACCGCGTGGGGGTGTGCGCGGTTACCGTTGGTCCGGGCACGGTGAAGCTGCCCTCGGGGCTGATGGAATCCTACAACGCCTCGGTTCCCATTCTGGCGATCGTCGGGGACATAAACCGGGACTGGTATCCCCTCATCGAGCGCGGCGCGGCCACCCAGGCGACGGATCAGGAGGAGCTGCTACGCCCCCTGACCAAGCGGGTGGCGCGGCTGAACACGCCCGCGCAGCTCCCCGAGGTGCTGGGCACGCTGCTGCGCGCCGCCACCTCTGGCCGACCAGGTCCCGTAGCCCTGATCATTCCACACGACGTATTCGATGAGCGGTTTGCGGCGGAATCGATCCCGTTGCGCATCCAGCCGGAGTGGGGGCGGTTTCCCAGCTCGGCCTGCGCGCCCGCGGAGAGTGCCGTGGAGGTGGCGGCGCAGCGGCTGGTAGCGGCGGAACGGCCGGTGATGATCGCGGGCGGCGGCGCGCTGCTGGCGCGCGCTGGCGAGGAGGTCCGTGAGCTGGTGGAACTGCTGACCATGCCCGTCGTAACCACGTTCACGGGCCGCGGCGTGCTGGAGGACGATCACCCCCTCTCCCTGGGGCTGCTGGGCAACATCGGGACGCGGTGCGCCCGCGCGGCGGTAGAGGCGGCGGATGTGGTGCTGCTCGTGGGCTTTAAGTCCGCCCAGAACTCCACGTTCGGCTGGCGGTTGCCCCGGCCTGACCAGACGGTGATCCATCTGGACATTGACCCGGAAGAGATCGGCAAGGTATTTGCTACGGAGATCGGGCTGGTGGGCGACGCGCGGCTGGGACTGGCGGCGCTGGCGGGTGCGGTGCGGGAAGATCTGCGGGGCCGGGCGCCGGCGCGGTCGGATGCACGGGAGCGAATCGCTGCCTGGAAGCGCCAGTGGGAAGCGGAAGTCGCTCCCCGCCTGGCATCCCGGGAAGTGCCGCTGCTGCCCCAGCGGATTATGGCCGAGCTGCGGGCTCGGGCGCGGTGGGACGACCTGGTGGTCTGCGATGCCAGCTATGCCACCGGCTGGGGCGCCCTCTACTGGCCGCAGCAGCGTCCTGGCCGCGCGCTCCTGGCGCCGCGGGGATCGGCGGGGCTGGGTTACAGCCTCCCGGCCGCCATCGGGGCGGCTGTTGCCGGCCCCGAGCGGCGCGTGTTCGTTCTGGCGGGGGATGGAGGCTTCGCCTATTCCCTGGGTGAGATGGCTACCCTCACTCTCTACGGGCTGGCCGTCAAGTGTGTGGTCTTCAATAATCGCAGTCTGGCGTGGATCGACCACTGGCACCGGATCTACTTTGGGGCTAACGGTGAGCCGTTCCGGTGGAATGACGTAGATTTCGCCGCCATCGCCCGCGGGTTCGGCCTGTTCGGCCGGCGCGTGGCGCAGCCCGAGGAGATCGGCCCCGCGCTTGACGCGGCCCTGGCGGCGGAGGGCAGCGCGGTGGTGGAGTGTATCTGCTCCGGGGAGGAGACGCCGATCGCCGCCTACGAAGAGGCGCTCATCCGCGGCCACCGGGTGACCTATGGCGGCGCGGAGGCGGAGCAGGAAGCGGCGTAACCCGTAGCGCAGGCTTCCAACCTGCATGGGAAGCAAACAGCGCGCCGGCAAGCCATACGGCCCGACCCAACCCATACGGGTTCGTAGGGACGGTCCCGTATGGGAATGGGATGCCGGCACTACCGCTACCGGCATGTCCCAAACGCCTTCAGACGCTCTGTCCGTGGCGCCACAGAAATCCAACATTAAATCTGCGGTCCTGTTCAGGCAGATGGCCGATTGGTTGCAGAACAATCAGGCAGACACTCGGCCACCGGTGTCAAACAAAAAGAGTAAGTCATTGATTCATTGTGGTCAGAGGGTGTGAAGCGGTGCCGCGGCGAATTGAAATAAAGGAGGTCGTGCGTGCCGCGGCGTCTACAGCGATCAAGAGGCGGTCGCCTCGCAGGCGCAAGGTTAGGGAATGGCGCCCGCCACCTCGAATAGAATCAGGTCGCCACGAAATGGCGGCCGGCCCGGGGCCGATAGGTGCTGCGGGCGCGGTGGGGAATTGCGAGTGCGCCGGGAACATCGGTTCTCAGGCAGTCGTCATTTGATGCGGGGAGCGATTGGCGGCGTGGCGGCGATTACCGGAAAGACCCGCATTTACGGCGTGATCGGGGATCCGGTGGGTCACTCCCTATCGCCCGTGATGCAGAACGCAGCGCTGGGGGCCCTGGGGGTGGATGGAGTCTACGTGGCGTTCCGTGTGGTTCCGGATCGGCTACGGGACGCGATCCTCGGGCTGGAGGCGCTGGGGGTCGGGGGGGTGAATGTCACCATCCCCCACAAGGAGCGGGTAATAGAGCCCCTCACGCGGCTGGCTCCCGAGGCGGAGTTAATCGGCGCCGTCAACACGGTGGTGTACCGAGGGGGCGAACGGATCGGCTACAACACCGATGCTTCCGGTTTCCTATCTGCCCTCCAGACGGCGCGCGGCCCGGAGCCCGTGCGTCAGGCGGTGATTCTGGGCGCGGGCGGCTCGGCGCGGGCGGTGGCGCTGGCGCTGGCCCGGCAGGAAACGCCGCTCATCCTGGCGAACCGAACCATCACACGCGCGCTCGCTTTGGCTAACCTTTTGAATGAAAAGATACGCCCGGGGATCGCTCAGGTGGTCCCGTGGGCAGAAGAAAGCCTAGCGAAGGCGCTGGAATCTGCCGATTTGCTGGTGAATACCACCTCGATGGGGATGACGCCCCACGAGGAAATAATGCCGCCGGTGTCGCCGGGAGGGCTCGGGTCCGGTCTATTTGTCTGTGATTTAATTTATGATCCGCCGGAAACGCGCCTCCTGGCGCTGGCTCAGGCGCGTGGCTGCCGCACCCTGAACGGCGTGCCTATGCTGGCGCACCAGGGCGCGCTGGCCCTGGAGCTGTGGCTGCAGCGGCCCGCTCCCGTAGACCTGATGGAAGCGACTCTCCGGCGGGTCCTGGCCGAGAAGTGCAGTAGTTAGCCCAGCAGGCTTCCGGGCGTGCCGGCTCTTGTTAACCGACAGGGAGGCAGCTCGGGAGTCGGGAACGGGTATTGTGCGGCAGGCTGACCGCTTGCCCCACCCGATGAAGGCGAGAGGAAGCAGGCCGACCGCCTGCTCAACGTGCGAAGGATGGGCGCGCCATGGTCATGATGAAGCGAGACGTGGGCGAGCTGCTGTTGCAGGGTCGCCTCATAACCGCGGAGCAGCTTGCCGAAGCCCGGCAGATCCAGCAGCAGGAAGGCGGCGATATCGGCTACATCCTGGTGGACAGGGGCTTCTGCACCAAGTTTTGCGTATGCCAAGCCCGTGCCCATCTCCAGGGCTTGCGGGCGGTGGATCTCTCGACGATCCAGATTGACACGAGCGCTGTGAACGTCGTGCCCGCGCACGTGGCCCAGCGGCACAAGGCGATTCCGCTCCAGAAGCGCGGGGATTTCCTTATCGTGGCGATGGCAGAGGCAGGGAACGTGCTTGCGTTGGACGATCTCCAGGCCGCCAGCGGCCTGCGGGTGCAGGCCGTGCTGGCTCTGCCGGAGCAGATCGACCAGGCGATCGAGCAGCACTACGGGCAGGTAGCGGAGGCAGCACCCGCCCCGGGCGGCATGCAGCTCGAGGTCGGCGGGGGAATCGGTGGCATTCAGCAGGCGCTCGCTGAGTACCAGCCGATCGGTGGCATTAGCGAGGATGCGGGGCCGCTTTCGGATGAACAGCTCGCGCAGCAGGCACCCATCATCCGTATCGCCCACATGCTCATTCAGAACGCCATCCTGGAGGGCGCTTCCGACATTCACGTCGAGCCCGCCGTGCGCAACCTCCGCGTCCGTTACCGGATCGACGGCGTCCTCCACGAAGTCCTCACGCTTCCCAGGCACATCCACGCCCCGCTCAGCTCCCGCTACAAGATCATGTCCGATATGAACATCGCCGAGCGGCGGTTGCCCCAGGACGGACGCATCGGCATCACCTTCCAGGGGAAGGACTTCGACATGCGCGTGAGCTGCATCCCCACGATGCTGGGCGAGAAGATCGTCATGCGCATCCTCGACAAGAGCTCCGTGATGATTGGGATGACCAAGCTCGGCTTCTTCCCCGACACGATGGCCAACCTGGAGGAGCTCATTACCCAGCCCTATGGGATGCTCCTCTCCACCGGCCCCACTGGCGCGGGTAAGACCACCACCCAGTACTCTGTCCTGCACCGGATCAACACCGTTGATGTAAACATCCTGACTATCGAAGACCCGATCGAGTACCAGCTGCCGGGTGTGAGTCAGGTGCAGGTGCACCGCAAAGCGGGTCTGACGTTTGCCAACGCGCTCCGCAGCTTTATGCGGCAGGACCCGGACATTATGATGGTGGGCGAGATCCGCGACCTGGAGACGGCGGAGATGGCGATCCAGTCGAGCCTGACCGGCCACCTGGTCCTCTCCACGCTGCACACGAACGACGCACCCAGCGCCATCACCCGTCTGGTGGATATGGGGGTGGAGCCCTTCCTGATCTCCGCCACCCTGATTGGTGTAATGGCGCAACGGCTGGCGCGCACGATTTGCCCGCAATGCAAGGAAGCGTATGAGTTAGACGCGGATGAGTTGCGGCGCTTCGGGTGGGAACCCGAGGGCACGGGGCAGAAAAAGGTGCAGCTCTGGCGCGGGCGCGGCTGCGAGAATTGTCGCAATAAGGGCTACCGGGGACGGGTCGGCATCTTCGAGCTGATGCGGATCAACGACGAGATCGCCGAGCTGATCGTGCGGCGTGCGCCGGTAGCGGAAATCCGTGAGGCAGCGCGCGCCAACGGGATGAGGACGCTCAGGGAGGACGGATTGCGCAAGGTGCTGGCGGGAGTCACCACGCCTGAGGAAGTACGCCGCGTGGTGTTCACTATTGGGTACTAGCGCCGTACCGGCAATCGATACGAGTTGTGCTCGCCAGACGGGCGCCCGTGCGGGTGCCCGCCTGGCCTTTGGACAGAAAGCAACGCACGTGAGCGAAACAGCCGCAGTCACTCCCCCGAGTCGCCCGCAATCGCGAGCGCGGAGTCTAGAGGATATCCACATTGACGATCTGCTTCGCCTGGTGGTGGAGAAGGGCGGATCGGACCTCCACCTGGTGGTGGGAGTGCCGCCCATCATCCGCGTGGACGGGCAGCTGACGGCTACGCCGTTCGAGCGTGTGACACCCCAGGACTCGCAGCGGCTCTGCTACGATATTCTCACGGACGAGCAGATCCAGCGGTTTGAGGCCAACCTGGAGCTGGACTTTTCCTACCAGGTGGCGCGCGTTGCCCGTTTCCGTGTCAACGTCTACCGCGAAAAGGGGAGCGTGGCGGGCGCATTTCGGGTGATTCCGTCCCGGATCCCCACTATTGAGGAGCTGCAGCTGCCACGGGTGCTGATCGATCTGTCGCGCCGCCCACGTGGTCTGATCCTGGTTACCGGCCCTACTGGTTGTGGGAAATCCACCACCCTGGCCGCAATGCTGAACCAGATCAACAACGAGCGGAGCCTCCACATCATTACCATCGAGGACCCGATCGAGTACCTGCACCAGCACCGCTACAGCGTCATCAACCAGCGCGAGATGGGGATGGATACCAGGAGCTTCGCGGGAGCGCTGCGCTCCGCGCTCCGGGAGGACCCCGACGTCATTCTCGTCGGCGAGATGCGGGACCACGAGACGATGGCGCTGGCGGTGACCGCCGCCGAGACCGGCCACCTGGTGTTTGCCACCCTGCACACCAACAGTGCCGCCACCACCGTAGATCGGATTGTGGATGTTTTCCCCCCCGGCCAGCAGGAGCAGATTCGCGTCCAGCTGTCGAACAATATGGAGGCAGTGCTCACTCAGCAGCTCTTGCCGCGGGCGGGGACTCCCGGGCGCATCTGTGCCATGGAAGTGATGATCGCCACTCCGGCGGTTCGGAACCTGATCCGCGAAGGGAAGTCCCACCAGATCACGTCCGCCATCCAGACCAGCGGCCAGATCGGGATGCTGACGATGGACCAGTGCCTGCGCGACCTTTACCACCGCGGCCTGATCACTTATGACGACGCACTTGCGCGGGCGATGAATCCCGAGGAGCTGAAGAAGATGATCGCCGGGCCGAGCGCGGGGGTCCCCGGTCGCCCGGGGGGATCGTTGTAGACGGCCCGTATGGATCCGTAATCGGGCTTGTGCCGGCATGCCCGGCGAGGAGGGAAATCGATGCCGACCTTCCAGTACACCATTCGAGACAACGCTGGGCAAGTTCGCACGGGCACCGCCGAGGCCGACAATCAGCAGGTCCTGAGCCGACGGCTTCAGGAGCAGGGGTTCCAGATCCAGGCCATCACGCGCGCCAAGGCGGTGCGCCGCCCTGGCCAGGGCGGCATCACGTTCGGCGGTGTCAGGCTCCGAGACCTGTCCGTTGCCTGCCGCCAGTTCTCCACGATGG
>JACQGL010000106.1 GCA_016199525.1 Armatimonadota bacterium | reverse complement strand
TTCTCGGGGTAGAGGCAGAACTCGTAAATCGGGCAGCGGGCGCAGCGGGGCCGGGGGCGGCAGGTGAAGTGGCCGTGCGCCCACATGCCGAAATGGAGGGGCAGAGTCAGCTCCGGCGGACACAGCGCCTGCATGCGCTCGTGGGCACGCTCATCACTCATTTTCTCGTCCAGCCAGCCGAGCCGGGTGCCCACCCGCCGGACGTGGGTGTCCACGGGAAACGCAGGCCTTCCCAGCGCGAACGCCAGCACGCACGCCGCCGTCTTCTTGCCGATCCCTTTGAACGAGAGCAGGTAGCGCTCCACCTCTTCCACAGGCCAACTTCGCAGGAAATCCAGCGTGATGCGGCCCCGTTCCGCCCGCAGATGGCGCAGAATCTCTTGGATGCGTTGCGCCTTGGTGGGCGCGTAGTTGGTGGCGCGGATGGTGTCGATCAGCTCGGGAAGGGGCGCGTCCGCCACCGCGTCCCAATCCGGGAAGTACTCCCGCAGGCGGGCCATCGCAACGTCCCGGTTACGGTCGCTCGTATTCTGGGAAAGGATGGTGCGTACCAGGGCGTCCACCGGGTCCTCTATCTGGCCGGATTTATCCACGAGATAGGCGATCTGCAGGCGGCGGGCGACTTCCCGCACCTCGGCCTCGGTGATCTGCTTTACGGCGCCATTCATCGTCTTCAGAGAAAGAATCTGCCGCGCAGGCGCGAAGAACGCCGAGGCTCCCGGCGGCGTCGGGACGGAGGGAAAGGAGCATTCCCCGGTCGCTTCTATCCCCTGTCCTCTGTTGTTACACACGAGAGCGGTTACCGATGGTCGATGGGAAGTCAGACGGTAAGCATGGACTCAACGGACGTCTGCGCCGGCGATTGCCCCTGCGGCTGGCCGTGCAGATCAATCTGGAGGCGGCTCTGCGAGCGATCGCGGGCAACCCGCTGCGCGCGGGTCTCACCGTGTTGGGGGTGGTGATTGGGGTCGCCTCGGTGATCATGCTCATCGCCTTCGGCCGCGGCGCCCAACGGGAGATCACCGCCCAGATCGAGATGCTGGGCACCAACGTCGCGGTCATCGTTCCGGGCAAGACGCGCGGGGAGTCGGGGTTCAACCCCACCATCGGGCTCGGCGTAAACAATCTTACCGATGCGGACCTGGACGTCCTGCGCCGGTGTGAGGGGGTGGCCTCGGTGGCCCCGGTGATGCTCCTCGGCGTGCCTATCTGGCGAGGGGATCGCAACCCCAAGATCGTGCTTCCCCTGGGGACGACGCCCGATTTCCGCCAGGTGCGCCGCCTGCGCGTTCATCACGGGCGCTTCCTGGAGGTGGCGGACGGCGGCCACGCCGTCTGCGTGCTCGGATCGGGGATTGCGAAGGACCTGTGGCCGGACGAGAACCCTGTGGGACAGACGCTGCTGGTGGACCAGCGGCCCTACCAGGTGGTGGGCGTGGTGGAGCAGCGCGCCGTGAGCGGCTCCTTCTTCGGGGGGCAGGAACTGGACGCGATCGTCTACCTGCCGATCGAGACCTGCCGGAAACAGATGAAGACGCGGCAGTTCCACCGTATCTTCGTGGAGGTGGATGCCCGACAGCCGCCCGGGAGGGTGGTGGAGCGCATGCGGCAGACGCTGCTGCACCAACACGGCGGCAAGGACGACTTCACCATCCTGCGCTCGCAGGATATGCTGGAGATGTTCTACAAGATCTTCAACCTGCTGGCCACGCTGCTGCTGGGGATTAGCAGCATCTCGCTGGTAGTGGGCGGGATTGGCATCATGAACATCATGCTCGTTTCCATTACTGAGCGCACGCGGGAGATCGGCATCCGGAAGACGGTCGGCGCCCGCCGCGTGGATATCTTCCTGCAGTTCCTCACCGAAGCGGTGCTGCTCTCCGTGTTCGGAGGGGTGCTGGGAATCGGCGTGGCGTTCGCCGGGTGCGAGGTGGCCCGCCGCCTGACGCCGCTGACGCCGCTCATTGATCTGGCCGCCATCGCCACCGCGGTAGGCGTGTGCGTGGCGGTGGGGATTATCTTCGGCGTGCTCCCGGCGATGAAAGCGGCAAGGAAGGACCCGATCGAGGCGATAAGATATGAATAGATGCCATGTCCTTGCGCGTTCTCCTTCCCCGCCTCTTAATCGCCCTGTTGACGGCCCCGTTCGTCGCCCTGGGCCTGGCGGCGCTGTACGCGGCCACGTTCGCGTCTTCGGCCCCACCCGGGAAGATCCGGCTGGTGGTGTGGGGCCTCCCGTCCGGTGAGGATAACAAGGGCCTGGACGCCACCATCCGCGCCTTCGAACGGCGCTTCCCCCACATCGAGGTGAAGAACCTCTCCATGGCGGCCGGCGGTATGAACGCCCAGAAGCTGATGACGAGCATCGTGGGCAGCGTGCCGCCCGATCTCGTCCGTCAGGATCGGTTCACCATCGGCGACTGGGCCGCGCGGGAGACGTTCCGGCCCCTGGACGAGTTCATCCGTCAGGATGGGGAGCCGTGGCGTATCCGCCCCGAGGAGTACTACCCTCCCTGCTGGCAGGAGGCGGTGTATCGCGGGCGCGTCTACGCCATCCCCGAAAGCACCGACGACCGCCTCCTCTTTTGGAACAAGGCGATCTTTCGGGAAGCGCACCTCGATCCGGAGAAGCCACCGCGCACCTGGACCGAGCTGCGCCAGCTGGCCGTACGGCTCACGCGCTATCGTGCGGACGGCACCTTTGAGCGCATCGGGTTCATTCCCAACTGGGGGAATTCGTGGCTCTATCTTTACAGCTGGCAGAACGGCGGGGAGTTCATGTCGGCGGACGGCCGCACCTGCACCCTGGCCAATCCCTACACCACTGAGGCGCTCGCCTATATGACCAGCGTCTACGACACACTCCAGGGGGCGGAGCGCGTCAGTTCCTTTCAATCCACCTTTCAGGGCAACGAGCTGGATCCGTTCCTGATGGGCCAGGTGGCGATGGTGATCACCGTCGACGTCTACCTGCGCAACATCGCCCGCTACGGGCAGGATCTGGAGTTTGGGGTAGCGCCCGCGCCCGTGCCCGGGAAGCGTCTGCGAGGCGAGGGGCGTTTCGCGGGCCAGCCGCAGTTCATCACCTGGTCCGGCGGGTTCTCCTACGCCATTCCCCGGGGTTCGCGGCATCCCCGCGAGGCCTGGCTGTTCCTCAAGTGGATGAACAGCCAGGCGGGACGGCGGGCCTTCCACGCCGCCCAGCGGGAATGGAACGAACAGAACGGCCGCCCCTACGTGCCGGATATGAGCGCCAACCGCGTGGTGAACGAGGCGATCTTCGCCGAATTCGCGCCCCACGGCCAGGACGCCATCAGCCAGCGCCTGCGGGCGGGGATGCAGGTGGGCCTGCAGATGATGGAACATTCCCGCTTCCGGCCGGTCACCTTCGTGGGGCAGCGATTGTGGGATGAACACGTGCGCGCTTTCGAGCAGTCCATCCGGCACAAGCAGACGCCCGAGGAAGCGCTGGCGGCGGGACAGCGCGTTGTCCAGAAGGAGCTGGACAAGGTCTTCTCCCGCGAGCGCCATCCGGTGCTGCCCTGGACCTACCCCGTCGCGGTGGGGGCGCTGGCGCTGGCGGCAGCGCTGGCCGCGTTCGTGTTGGCAGCGCGTCGGGCGGGACGCGTGGGGCGGTTGATGCGCGGGGAAGTGCGCGCGGGGTACCTGTTCGCGGGGCCGTGGATCGTGGGTTTTCTGTGCCTGACCGCCGGGCCAATCCTGGCCTCGGTCTTCTTCAGCTTCTGCGATTACGATGTTCTCCACTCGCCCCGTTGGGTGGGGCTGACGAACTACGCCGAGCTGCTCGGTACGCAACCACTGCCCACTGCTTCCCCCGGGAGGGCAGCCTCGGACCCGATCTTCTGGAAGGCCCTGGGGAACGTAGCCTATCTCTCACTGCTTGGCATCCCGCTGGGAATGCTCGTCAGCCTGAGCCTGGCGCTGCTGCTCAACACGAAGGTGCGGGGGATGCACTTCTACCGCACCGTTTACTATCTGCCCAGCATTACCCCCATCCTGGCGGTGGCCATGCTGTGGCCCTGGATCTTGAACCCCGAGTACGGCGTGATCAATGCCATCTGGCGAGCCACGCTGACCGCGGCGTTCGGGCTGGAGCCGCCCAACTGGATCCAGAGCGAGACCTGGTCCAAGCCTTCCTACATCCTCATCGGGTTGTGGAGCGCGGGCGGAGGGATGATCCTCTGGCTGGCGGGCCTGCAGGGGATTCCGCAGCACCTCTATGAAGCCGCCGATTTGGATGGCGCCACCTGGCGGCACCGCCTGCGGTACGTGACTCTTCCCATGCTTACTCCCTACATCTTCTTCAACCTGATTATGGGGACCATCGGCAGCCTGCAGCGGTTCACCGATGTCTACGTGATCAGCGGCCCCAGTGGCGGACCTGTGGACAGCACCATGGTTCCCGTGCTCTACCTGTTCAACAACGCCTTCCAGTACTTCAAGATGGGCTATGCTTCGGCGCTGGCGTGGGTGCTCTTCCTGATCGTGCTGGTGCTGACGGTGCTTCAGCTCCTGGGCGGCAGGCACTGGGTTCATTATGAGGGGGAGCGGAGGTAGACAGCGGTCGGGGAGAGAGAGTAGGGTGTGTGGGTGGGGGTGCTCAGGGGGTCTGCTGTTCCGTATCTGGGTGATGGGGATGGCCTCCAGGCAGGTCCAGGGATTGCCACAGATCCGCGGATTGCAGGAGAAGATCCAGCGGGGCCGCGGGGGCCGGGGCCGTGCGGTTCTTTTCCAGCTGCACAATGGTGCGTCCGGGCCGCGTGGCGAACTCCATCCGATCCATTAGCTCCATCATCAGGGTGAAGCCCATACCGAGGGTGGCCCTGGTGGAGTAGCCGGGCTGGAAGAGCACGCGTGGCAGGCGTTCCGCGCTGATACCCGGTCCCTGATCTTCTACTCGCGCGATCACGCCCCTCTCGGTGATCGCCACCTGCCCGAGGCCGCCACCCGCGTGCTTGAGCGTATTGGTGGCCGCTTCGCTGGCGGCCACGCTGAGATCAAATGCCTGCGCTTCCGAAAGCCCTGCCTTGTGGGACGCATGACTGATCGCGTGGCGGAAGTCAGCCACGTCCTCGGGGTTGCGGATGTCCACCTGGCCGATGATTTCGCCGGGCAGGCGCAGCGCATCCTCTTCAACCAGGTCAATCTTGCCGCGACTGACGGCGGTGACCAGCTGCCGGTAGAACTCGCGCCGTTCCCATTCGGATTGCAGCTGAAGCTGGGTAAGACGGCGGAGTTCCTCTCGCATCCGCACCTCCTCGGTGACGTCGCTTAACACGAGGAGGATCTCCGGCGTACCCCATCGATCTCGCAGTGGGAGGATATCCGTATTCCAGTAGGTCACCCCGCGGGTGAAGAACGGGTAGGGGAACTCACGCACGTGAACGGCTTGCCCGGTACGCGCGGCCTGCTCGAAGAGGGCCAGGGCCTCCGACTCGTTGAAGCGGGGGAGAATCTGCGCGAAGCACTCGCCCAGCGCCTTGGACCGCTGGTTGTAGGGTGGTTCCTGGAGGGCAAGATAGGCGTCGTTGGCGTCCAGCAGGCGCAACTCGGGGGGAGCGGAGAACAGGGCGATGCCAACCGGGGCGTTCTGGTAGATGAGAGCCAGGCGCGCGGCCGCCGACTCCAGGTGCGCCAGCCGCTGGTGGAGGCTTCCCGAGCGCCACAGCGCCCAGAGAGACAGGCCGCCGCCCAGTAGCAAAACGGCGAGGGCAACCGGCACCACCCCTGGCACCCCGTGGATAACGTAGAGAGAAAGCAACCAGAGCGCGCAGACGCCGGCAACCATCGGTACCCACCGTCCGCGCGGTGCCAGGAGGACGCGGAGCCACTGCGGACGGCGCCATCTCGCCGCCTCACATTTTAAATGCATATACTTCGCTAACCCGCCCGACGATACCGCTCCTGTGCCGGTCGCCGAAGATCTGCGGCGCAGCCGTGTGAGGTCTACTCTGCAAAGGATTATACCGCGCGCGGCTCGATTTGACCACTGGTGAGCGAGACCCCGGTTGATTACTCGCCTAATAATCACGATGCCCCCCGCCAGGTGGCGGGGGGCATCGTGATCCAGTAGATAAACGGGCCCGACGGGACTTGAACCCGCGACCTCCGACGTGACAGGCCGGCGCTCTAACCGGACTGAGCTACGGGCCCGAACAGCGCGGTTGATTCTATCAGATCATGGCTTCGGGTGCAACGGTGTTGCAGGCCCCGCAGCCCAGGACTTGCGCTGCACCACTACCGGGCGCTGTGGCGGGGCCGGAACGCTGATGCAGAAGAGACGGGGAAACGACGCAACGAGGAAACGAATAAACCGAGCCGAGGGCGCCACGCACGCTGAACCGGACGATAGGTCCCCTTTGTCCCGCCGGTTAAACCGGCTAAGCCGCCTTCCGCGCCACCACGTCCTCGTAGAGCGCATCCGGGCACAGGTCTACCCCGTTCGGCCACGTCAGAGTATGCGTCTCAGGATCTATGGAAACCCTGGCGAAGTACTTTGGATCCTGCCAGGCAGCAAACACTCCTTTGCCCACCAGGTCGGCCAAGCTTACCTCTCCCTCCACGCCATCCGAGAAGCGAAGGTGGACACGGTATGAGGGGAGGGGTTGGACAGCGACAATCCTATGCATGGCTCCTCCTACTTCAGCGGCTCTATCCCATCCAGTGGTTCATGCGCGATCGCCTGCGCCCACACCCGACGGAGTTCCTCCTGGTGAAGGCTGGCCCACTCGATAACCATACCCATTGCTCGTGGCGGCAGCCTGCCTGACAGCACGCAGAGGTTGGCTATCGCCACCAACGCCTCGTCATCCCCATAGAGGGCGTGGAAGTGGGGAGGCAGGTGTTCGCGGTAGTAGACGTAGATACTGATCCCGAAGAACTCGGAGATCCTCGGCATCCCAGCCCTTCTCCTTACTGTCCGCCAAGAGATGGTATTCCCCACCGATGGTACCCCTACCCTGGGAAATCGTCAAGGCGGGGACGGATCTCTGCGTGGGTTTCCGTAGAGTAGGTAGCGTGGCGGAAGCCGTGGGCCCCTGCGAGAACGGGCCACCAAACCTGGCTTGAGCCCTGTTCGTGCGGCGCCTCACCCCGGGCTTCGCCCACCCCTCCCCATCAACCGGGTCGTATGGAAAGGGGCCGGGGTGAGGAGCGACTTCCGCTGACCTGGTGGGGGCCTCCGCTACCTACTCATCTCAAACGCACCCGCCAGGGCCGGGTGCGTTCGCGATCGGTTGAGGGGGAGAGGCCAAAGGTTGAGGTGAGGAAGCGTGTCGCACCGAACGCTGCGCAATGTGTTCTGCCTCGGTCAGATCTCCATCAGAATCGGCACCACCATTGGGCGGCGGCCGGTGGTTTGCTGGAGCAGCTTGTTGATCGCCCGGCGGACGTCGGTGCGCACCGTGGCCCAGTCCACCGTCCCATCCTCGGGGAGGGCCTCGATAATCTCCTGGGTGCGCCGGCGGGCCTCTTCCGTCACTTTATCCAGTTCGGGGGTGAGGATCGCCCCGCGCGCCACCACATCCGGCCCCGCGATCAGCCGTCCCGTGGCGTGATCCACCGTGCAGACCACCACCACGATGCCATCCTGCGACAGGTGCCAGCGGTCGCGCAGGACGGCATCCTCCAGGCCGCTCATGCCGCTTCCATCCACGAACACCGCGCCTGCAGTGACGTGCTCGGTGATCACCGCTTCTTCAGGAGTAACCTGGAGGGTATCGCCGTTTTCCAGATGGATGGCCAGGTAGTTCATCTCCCCTGCCATCCGCCGCCACAGTTCCTTGTGGCGATACTCGCCGTGCACTGGGACCACGAATGCAGGCCGCGTGAGGTTGAGCATCATTTTCAGCTCCTCACGGTTCGCGTGGCCGGAGACATGGATCGGGGGGTGCATCCGGGGATCGATGACGTTGGCCCCTTGTTTGAAGAGATGGTTAATGGTGCGCAGGATCAGGTCTTCGTTGCCGGGGATCGGGGTGGCGGAGAAGACGACTGTGTCTCCCTCCTGGATGCGCACGTGCCGATGGTCCCCCATCGCCATACGGGTGAGGGCGGAGAGCGGCTCCCCCTGGCTGCCCGTAGTGATGATGGTGATCTCGGATGGGCTGTAGCCTTCGATCTGATCCAGGCGGATAAGGGTATCCTCACCCACGTGCAGGTAGCCCAGCTCGCGGGCGATCCGGACGTTCTCCTGCATGCTACGGCCCGCCAGGGCCACACGGCGGTTGTAGCGCTGCGAGATGTCGATGACCTGCTGAATGCGGTTAATATTTGAGGCGAAGCTGGTGACAATAATCCGGCCCGAAGCCTCCAGGAAGACCTGATCCAGCGCCTCGCGGACCGTCGCCTCGGAGAGGACATAGCCAGGCTTATCCACGTTGGTGGAGTCAACAACCAGAGCGAGCACCCCCTCGTCGCCGGCGCGCGCCAGGGCGCTTACATCGGTGAGCTTACCGTCCTCGGGGTTCTGGTCGAACTTGAAGTCGCTGGTGTGGACCACCGTGCCCGTGGGGGTGCGGATGACCAGGGAGCAGGCGCCGGGGATGCTGTGGCAGACATGGACAAACTCGACGTTGAAGTCGCCGATCTGGACGCGCTCGCCATCGGCCACCTGGATCGCCTCAGTGCTCGCCCACAGGCCGTACTCCTTCAACTTCTCGCGTACCAGTCCCAGGGTGAGTTCGGTGGTGTAGATCGGTGCGGGCACGTGGGGCAGGACGTAGGGGAGCGCGCCAATGTGGTCTTCGTGCCCATGGGTGAGGCAAATGCCGGCCACCTGGGCGCGGTTCTCGATCAGGAAGGAGGCGTCGGGGATGACGATATCTACGCCGAGCATCTCCTGGTCGGGAAACATCAGGCCGCAGTCCACGACCAGAATCTGCTCGCCCAGGTGATAGGCGGTGATATTGCGCCCGATTTCGGTGGCGCCGCCCAGGGGGATGATGTGTAGCGCGTTTTCAGCCATAGACTACATCTTGTGAGGGTAGCCGCGCGGATGCAGATGAGAGTTAGAAGTTATGGAAGATACGCTCCCCCTTCCAGGGAATTCGTAACTATTTGCCGGCGCGCTCGGACCGCGCTCCAGGACTACAGCAGCCCCAGCCCCGCCATCGCCTGGCGGAGGGTCTCACGGACCGACTCGTCCGCGTCGATGAGCGGCAGGCGCACCGGCCCCGCGGGGATGCCCAGCATGCTCACCGCCGCCTTCACCGGAATGGGGTTAGTGGTAACGAAGCACGCCTTGAAGAGCGGCAGCAGATGACCGTGCAGGCGCGCCGCCTCCGCCACGCGACCGGCCACGAACGCCTCGATCATAGCCCGAATTTGCCGCCCCGCCACGTGCGACGCGACGCTGATGATTCCGTAACCGCCCACGGCCATAATCGGCAGCGTCAGCGCGTCATCGCCGCTATATACCCGAAAGGTGGATGGCGCCCCGGCGACGATGCGGGCCACCTGCTCCAGGTTCCCGCTCGCTTCCTTTACCGCCACGATATGGCGCACTTCCGCCAACCGCACTGTGGTGGCGGCCTCCATGTTGCGCACCGTGCGGGTGGGCACGTTGTAGAGGATAATCGGCAGGTCCGTGCTCTCGGCGATGGCGCGGAAGTGGCGGTAGAGACCTTCCTGCGGGGGGTTATTGTAATATGGCACCACCAGCATGGCCCCATCCACGCCGATCTCCTCCGCCGCCCGTGTCAATTCGATGGACTCCTGGGTGTTGTAGTTGCCCGTCCCGGCGATCACCCGCGCGCGCCCGTGCACCGCCTCTCGTACCACACGGTATAGCTGGAGCTTCTCCGTGGTGGTAAGGGTGGGGGACTCGCCCGTCGTGCCGGTGACCACGATCCCGTCGCTGCCGGTGGTCACCAGATGGTTCGCCAGCTCCGCCGCGGCGTCGTAGTTCACGGAGTGGTCATCCCGCATCGGGGTGACCATCGCCGTTAGCAGCCGTCCGAAGTCCATGGTTCCCTCCGCTGCATCGATCACGGGTTCTTGCCCCAGAGGCACGGAAAGCGCAGAGCAAGAGGTGTGCGTATATCGGGGTTAAGGCGTTGGGCGTTCGGGCAATCCCGAGGCCCGAAACCCCACACTCCGGCGCACCCATACTCCGCGCGCTTTGTGCCTCTGTGTCTCAACTCTTTCTTTACGCTGTCGAGCCGAGGAGGCCCCGGCGGATCAGCTCCTCGGCGATCTGCACGGCGTTCAGGGCGGCGCCTTTGCGGAGATTGTCCGCCACGCACCAGAGGCAGAGGCCGTTCGGGGCGTGCGGATCCTCACGGATGCGGCCCACGAACGTCTCGTCGCGGTGGGCGGCGTCCAGCGGAGTGGGGGCCGTGCGCCGGTGGGGATCGCGTTCCGTAGGGCTGGTGTCATCGATGATGCGGATGCCCGGAAACGCTGCCAGTGCCGCCCGCGCTTCGTCGACCGTTACCTTGCGCTCCGTTTCCAGGTAGATCGACTCCCCGTGCCCGCGGATGACCGGCACGCGGACAGTGGTGGGAGTCACGGCCAGATCCGGTTCTCCTAGGATCTTGCGCGTTTCGGCGACCATCTTCCACTCTTCATCCTGGAACCCGTTCTCCAGGAACCGCCAGCAGCTCGGGAGCACGTTCATCGCCAGCTGGGCGGGGATGTTCTGGAAAGGCGGCAGTGGCGCACCGGCCACCAGAGCCCGCACCTGCGCCTCCAGCTCGGTAACCGCACCTCCACCCGCCCCGCTGATCGACTGGTAGGTGGAGACGATGACCCGCCGCAGGCGCGCCAGGTCGTGGATCGGCTTCAGCACGTGCACCAGCTGGGCGGTGGAGCAGTTCGGGTTGGCGATGATCCCCCGGTGGTCGGCCAGAGTATCGCCGTTCACCTCCGGCACCACCAGAGGGACGCGCGGATCGAGGCGGAAGTCACTCCCGTTGTCGATCACCACCGCGCCGCGCCGGATGGCCTCCTCCGCGAGGGTCACCGCGGCGCCCTTCTCGCCCTCCGTGCCCGCGAACAGGGCGATCTGGATGCCCTCGAACGCTTCTGGCGCCGCTACCTGCACGGAGTAGCGCTCCCCATCGATCTCTATCTCTCTCCCCGTACGGGCCAGCAGGCGCAGCTCTCGCAGGGGAAAACGACGCTGGCGCAGCACGCGGACCATCTCCTGGCCCACCGCCCCCACGCCGACCACGGCCACGTGATAAGCGTCCACGCACTACCCTCCGAAAGTGATAAGCACCAGGCTTCTGTCTGGCGACGCCGACCAGGATGTCGGCGCTACCGGGCGTCCTGCCTGTCTACCGTCCTATGCGGTCCTTTATATCTCGTCTGACTACTCCAGGTCCAGCAGGTTCTCCAGGCCCACCACCAGGCCGCTCAGTGAGCGGACCCGCTTGACGGCGAGCAGCATCCCCGGCATGAAGCTGGTTCGATCCGTGGAATCGTGGCGAATGGTCAGCGTCTGGGCGTGGCCGCCGAAAATCACTTCCTGGTGAGCCACATAGCCAGGGAGGCGAACACTGTGGATGCGGATGCCCTCCAGGTCGCCGCCACGCGCCCCTTCCAGGCGCACGTCCTCCTGCGAGGGGCGCTGGGCCATCCGCAGGCCGCGCGTTTCCAGGATGAGCTGCGCCGTGCGCAGGGCCGTGCCGGACGGGGCATCCACCTTCTTTTCGTGGTGCAGCTCGATGATCTCTACCTCCGGCAGGTAGCGCGCCGCCTGCCGCGCAAAGACCATCATCAGCACTGCCCCGATGGAGAAGTTGGGGGCGATGAACGCCCCCGTAGCTCGCTCGCTCGCCAGCCGGCGGAGGGTCTCTACCTGATCGGCAGTCAGACCGGTGGTGCCGATCACCGGGGAGACGCCGCGTTCCAGCGCCGCCTGCGCGTTCACGAACGCCGCGGGGGCGATGGTAAAATCGACCAGCACCTCGGGGTGCGCGCTCTCCCACATTTCCGCCAGCGAGGCGCAGACAGGGACTCCCAGCTCGCCCACGCCGGCGAGCTGCCCCGCATCCCTCCCCTGCGCGTGCGGGGCCACGTCCACGGCGCCCACCAGCACGCAATCCGGATCGGCGTGGATGGCGCGCCCGACCTCGCGGCCCATGCGCCCGGCGATCCCCGCCACCGCGACGCGCACGCGGGGTTTGACCTCGCCGGCAGGGGAAGGCCCGGGGGCAGTTGCCTCCGATTCCGGGCCCGCGTGTTGAGGGCTACTGGCTGGCATTGAAGGGTCCGACGGCGGCATAAGCAAAGCTCTCATCCCCGAACACCAGCTGCGCCACCCGCTGGACGTCGTTCTGAGTAAGCGATTCCACCTTCTCTACGATTTCGAACGGCGAAACAACACGATCGTAGTGGAGGATGGACTTGCCCAGCCGGGACATACGGCCCGTCATGCTGTCCAGTCCGAGGAGCACGCCGCCGCGGATCTGGTTCTTGGCCCGCTGGAATTCGTCGCCGGTTAACCCCTTCTTTGCCACGCTGACGAGTTCCTGCCGCGCCAGTTCCCGGACTTCGTCCAGGTGAGTGAGGCTGGTGCCCGCGTAGATAGCGAACATCCCTGCTTCACGGTAGGAAGCGACGTAGGAGCCGATGCTGTAGCAGAGGCCCCGCTTTTCGCGCACTTCCTGGAACAGCCGGGAACTCATCCCCCCGCCGATGGCCGTGTCCAGGATCCCCAGGGCGTACCGGTCCTCATCGTTCTCGTCGAAGCCGCGGGTGCCGAAGCAGAAATGAACCTGCTCGGTGTTCTTGGAGAGTATCACCTCGCCGAAGCCGAAATCGGGCCGCTGGGAGGTGCGAGGCGAAGACTGGCCCGTGAGCCCCCCGAAGTGGCGCTCTACCAGAGCAATGATCTCTTCGTGCGTCAGCTTGCCCGCCGCGGCGACCACCAGCCGATCCGGCCGGTAATGGCGAGCGAGATATTGGACCAGATCGCCGCGGGTGAAGCGCTGGACTGATTCCGGTCGGCCGATCACCGGCCGCCCGAGCGGGTGTCCGGGCCAGAGCACACCGGCGAACACGTCGTGGACCAGGTCCTCCGGGCTATCCTCGTGGCGCTTGATCTCCTCGAGGACGACGTTCCTCTCCCGCTCCAGCTCTTCCGGGTCCAGGAGCGAGTTCTGGAGCATATCCGCGAGCACGTCCACAGCGATGGACACGTGTTCCGGTAGCACCTTCGCGTAGTAGCAGGTGTACTCTTTATCGGTAAACGCATTCAGTTGCCCGCCGACGGCGTCCAGCTCCTCGGCGATCTGCTGCGCGGTGCGCCGTCCCGTGCCCTTGAAGAGCATGTGCTCGGCCAGGTGAGAGATGCCTGCCTCCCGGTCCTGCTCATCGCGCGCCCCCACGTCCAGCCAGATACCCAGTGCCACCGACTGCGCAAAGGGAACGCTCTCGGTAACCACCCGTAAACCATTGGTAAGCTTAGTCTGCGCGTACATAGATGCACCTACACGGCGACGGCGTCCCGAAAGCTTTCGGGATGCCTCGCTTCGATTATTCCCGTTGTCTTCGAACGTGCCGACCCGGAGGTGACGGGGCTTCGCCCCGGGCATTCTCCCCGAAAGCCTGCAAGGGACTTTCAGTATTTCGGGGGAGCGACCCCCGAAATACTGGGTAGCGCCGTCGAGAGATGTATTCCCATTGTACCCGTCTGCCGGACGGAGTGGTAAACGAAAAGCCGCACTCCCGGCGCCTCGGTGTGGGAATAGGAACAGCGCCCGCCCCCCAGGGGGGCGGGCGCTGTGGCAACGGCTCACGTCCAGGGGGAGAGTTAGTCCTTCCGGCGCGGCGGTCGGAAGCGTGCCCCAACCCCACCGGAAGGCTGTCCGCCCGCGGGGGGCCCTCCTGGCCCTCGCTGGCCACCGAGGCCACTGGGGCCACTGGGGCCGCTGGGGCCACTGGGGCCACTGGGGCCGCCGCGTCCGCCAGGACCCCCTCCGGGACCCCCGCCGCGTCCGCCCCGCCGGTATCCATCTCGCGGCCCGCGCGGGGGTCCACCGCTCGGTGGGCCGCCGGGGCCGCCCGCGCCGGCGTAGGCGGGCGGCGGCTCCTCCTCTCGAGGAATCATCTGTCGCCGCGATAGGTTCACCCGGCCCTGCGAGTCGATCTCAACGACCTTCACCTGCACTTCGTCGCCGACCCGCACTACGTCGTCCGGGCGCATAATTCGGTGCCAGGAGAGCTCGAAGGTGGGCACGAGGCCCTCCTTGCCCGGGGCGTACTCGACCATGGCGCCCTTCCCCATCAGGCGGGTGACGCGGCCGACGAACTCCTCGCCGAGCGAGGCCTCTTTCACGAGGCCCTCGATCATCCGGACCGCCCGCTGCGCGCCCTCCGCATCCGTGGAGGCCACAAACACGCGGCCGTCCTGCTGGACGTCGATCTTGGTACTTGTGTCCATCTGGATCTTGCGGATGGTCTTGCCGCCCGGGCCGATCAGCTCGCCAATCCGCTCGGGGTTAATCTCGACGGTATAGATGCGTGGCGCGTAGGGCGAGAGTTCCTCGCGCGGCGCGGCGATCGTCTCTTGCATCCGATCCAGAATGAACAGACGCGCCTGCCGCGCCTGTTCCAGGGCATCACGCAGCACAGGGGCGGGAATGCCCGCGATCTTGGTATCCATCTGGATGGCCGTGATCCCCTCGCGCGTGCCCGTGACCTTGAAGTCCATATCCCCGCCGAAGTCCTCCATCCCCTGGATATCCGTGAGGATGGCGCACTGCTCCTTCTCGGTCATCAGTCCCATGGCAATGCCCGCCACCGGAGCGTGGATCGGCACGCCCGCGTCCATCAGGGCAAGGGTGCTGCCGCATGTAGCGCCCATGGAGGTGGAGCCGTTAGAC
>JACQGL010000105.1 GCA_016199525.1 Armatimonadota bacterium | reverse complement strand
GAACTCCTGGTTGCCGCGCAGGGTCATCTTCCCTGCCCGAGCCAGTACCTTCCCCGCCGCCGCGGCGGAAAGCTTCCCTTGGGGGAGGGGCTTCCACCGCGCCCTAAGGGTCGGCGCCACCTGTGCGGTGACGTCGGGCGCGGCGGGTTTCTCCTCGCTGGCCCACAGCCCGCCGAGACACAGCGACAGTCCCACCAGCCCGGCCATCAGACGGGATGGCCCGGGAAACAGGTGCTTCGGCTTCTTGATCATCTCAGTTCCCTCCCTCACGCGGCTGCCGGCCGCGGTCTAGCCCTCTCTCCAGATTTCCGTGCTGATTGGTTATCGTCCTGCAGCAATCAAGTCCCTCTATGATCGGGGCAGGAGCCGCGCGCTGCCTGGTACTGCCGTCGCCCGTTCAATGGCGACGGTCGGTTGCGGCGCAGAGATCGCGGAGTGGAGGGCGGTCGCGGCGGGCTCGTTCGGGCGCGTCCAGGTTGAGCACGCTGGCGCACCTGAAGACGTTTCGGCAACCGTTAAATCACCAGAGTGGATACGTAAAGGGAACGTCGGGGATAGGAATCCGCTACGATCTCAAGTCACGCGCCCACGTAGCGAGCGTAGAGAGAGCGCGCCGCCGCCTCGTCCGTCGTCCCCTCGATGATCGCGCGGGCATCCGGAAAGATCGTCAGCCGGTGGCCATCCAGGGCGGCGCGCAACAGGAACGGGGTCAGCGTTACCTCGCCCAGGGGCCGCAGCTGCGCGGCGAGCGTCTTCAGGTCCAGCCGGACGCTACGGGTGACTGTGATCTGCACCGCATTGCGCCCGCAGAGCGTGGTGGTATGGGACACTGCAGCAGCCACCAGGTAGGGAAACTCGCCGCGGCCGCAGGCGGGGCAGCCGGGCCGGCGGGCAATCGTGAAGCGATGGTACTCGTTCTCCCACAGATCGATGTGGACCAGCCCCGGGGGTGAAGCCGCCCCGGCCCCCAGCAGGATCTTCAGCCCTTCCCCCGCAGCAACGGACGCTGCCACCCCTACGACGGGGCCCAGCACGCCCACGGTATCGCAGGTGGCCGCCATCCCCGCCGGGGGCGGTTCCGGCAGTAGACAGCGCAGGCAGGGCCCCTCCCCCGGCAGCACCGGCATCACCATCCCCTGCGAAGCAATCGCCCCGCAGTAGACCCAGGGCTTACCCGCCTTCACGCACGCGTCGTTGAGAATGAAGCGCGTTTCGAAGTTATCTGTTCCATCCATTACCAGATCCACCGCCCCCACGTGCTCCTCCACGTTGGCGGCGTTGAGGTCTACGACGAACGGTTCGATGGTAATGTCGGAGTTTACACGCCGCAGGCGCTCGACGGCGGCCACCGCCTTGGGGCGCCCGGCGGTTACGTCCTCCTCGGAGTAGAGGACCTGACGGTGGAGGTTCGTCCAATCTACGAAGTCGCGGTCCAGCACCCGCAGCGTACCTACGCCCGCACGCGTGAGCAGACTGGCAATGAGGCTGCCTGTGGCGCCGCAGCCGACCACGGCCACCCGGGCGGCGAGCAGACGGCTCTGCCCCTCCTCCCCCACCCCGGGCACGAGCTTCTGGCGGGCATACCGATCGATGAGCTGCGGCTCCATAGCACTTCCCCCCTCACTTGCACCGGCTGAATGATAGACCTGGAAGCGGCGCGCGTCAACCAGTTGCGACGCGTTCGCTACCCACATCAGTTTCGGTGCCCGCAGCAGGAATGTTTCTAACGAACTACGAGATCGCAGATCACCATCCGGTGGTCCGAATGCCGCGTCTTGCGCGCCGTGACGGCTGGTGCGCGGAAGTGCTCGCTGATCCACACCTGATCGATCCGTGATAGAGGCATGTCATTCAGAACAGTGTTGCCCCACCCCATCCCACCTTCCCCGAAGGCATCGTGCAGACGCGGGGCGAGCAGGCGGAAGACGGCGTCGCCGGCGGGCGCGTTGAAGTCCCCGCCCACGATGAGCGGGGCGCTGCCGGGCAGGCGCGCGATCTGCTGCGCCAGGGCCTGCACCTGCTCCCGCCGCGCCTGCCGGTTTGCCGCCAGATCGCGCCAGCAAGCGGCGGACCAAAGGTCCGTCCGGAACACAGGCGGCAGGAGATGGATGCTGATGACCTCCACCTCGCTACCGGTGGTTAGTCGAACGCGCCCCTGCGCCAGGAACGCCCGCAGGGCGCGGGGCGGCGGGGTAGGGAAAACCGTGCCACGGGCGAGGATGGCCACGTCGCCGCCCCACACCACCGCCGCCTGTCTCCCGAACAGCCGGCACGCCAGCGCCTCCGTATCCCGCCGGACGGGCGCTTCCTGCAGCAGCGCGATGTCCGGCTGCCAGCGCTCCACCTCCGCCGCCGCGTCCTGATTGCCGGCCGCGCAGTTGAGGGAAACGACGCGCAGCGCCTGTCTGCGCTGTCGCGCTGCCTGCCACTCGGAGGATGGCCCCCACCGGAAGCGGAGCAGGCTTCGCGGTTCCTCCACAAACGCCAGCAGATACACCAGCCACAGCAGGGCGATCACGCTGGCGATCCGTTTTCCGGGGCGGCTCCATCCCAGGCCCGCCAGCAGCAGCCCCGGCGCCAGCCACACCCAGGGCGGCCAGAGCGTGATCGCGGCGCAGGCATCCGGTTGCCCCCAGTAGCAGAGCGAGAGAGCCGCCCACAGGCCGGCCGATAGAGCCAGCGCCACCCACCGGGCCCCATTTGCAACTTTGCGTCCTGGTGTGAGATCCGCGGGCGACATCAGCTCGGCGCTTTTTAGAAGTTGCTCGCTCCCAGCTCGAACAGCAACCGGTGCCTCCCCGTAGACCAGTAAAGGATGATCTCCCGGCTGCCCAGGGAACGCGCCACCCCGAACTGGTTGTCCGTGCGCGCGAACTCGCCGAAGCGGTAGTAAGTGGGGAGCAGATCGAGCCGCCACGAGGGGGTCAGCTGGTAGGAGATGCGCCCTGCCAGAGTCTGCTGCTCGCTACCCAGGCCCATCGTTCCGAACAGGCCGGTGCGCCAGTTACCCTGACGCCAGGAGAGCTGGCCGCTGAGCGTCTGCGTGGCGCTGTTCAAGCGGGTCCGGTAGGGCTGCGCCTCGTTGAAGGTATAGTTCAGGTTCAAGGATCCGTTGCCAGGCAGGCGCGCGTTCAGGCCGGAAGTGAATCCGAACCCGAACCCTGAGCGAGAACCAAACATCTGCCGCACGCTGAAGGAGCTATTGAGGGAAAGGCGCCCCGTGAGGGGGATCGAGGGAGTGGAAAGGCGCAGGCCCAGCAGGTCGTTCGTTTGCTGGGGAATCTCGAACTTGCGGTTGAAGGCGCGCTCAAACTGGCCCGCCTGCACATCCGTGTGACGCGCTTCCAGGGAGAGGCGCAAGCGCCGCTGCCAGAGCAGCTGCGGGCGCGTCTGGAAGCTGAGGTCGAGCGTCCGCCCGAGCGACCGCCCGTGGTACTTGTTGGCGGACAGGTTCAGGTGGGCGGCGCCGAAGCTAAAGCGATGGGAGAGGTTCAGCTGTCCGAACAGATCGCGGTGGCGGGGCGCGTCAAATTGGGTGAATAGCCGCGTTTGCTGGCCCAGTTGCTGGGTATGGTCCCAGTGAAATCCCCAGTCGCCGCTGGTAATCTGATTCAGCATCGCGGTGCCCTGGTAGCGCCCAGTGATCCCGTACTTCTGCTCCAGGTCCAGGCCGAATCCGGGCCGGCGACCGAAGTAGCCGAACCCGAGGCGCTCCCCGTTGCGGATCCGCAGCGCGGTGCTGCCGGACGGCCCCATTTGCAGGTAGAAAGGGATGTCGACGATCAACCCCTCGGTGCCCGCGCCCAGGTACTGCTCCCCCTCGCCGAAGCCCTCCTGGAGATTCGACTGGTGATAGGGCATCCGCAAGGCTTTGATGCCGCCTACGTAAGCGCGCGCCCCCCGGAGCTGCACTACTTCGCCGGGGATGTAGACTGCCTCTTTTCCCACCCAGAGGAGCGTGCTCTGGGAGAGATCGGCGAATTCAAAGTCGCCCACCAGCGTCTTCGGCCGCTCGGGCAGCGGATTGAGGCCGTAACCATTGAAGAACATCCGGCCGTGCGGCCCCAGCAAGTAGCCGTCGAAGTTGCTGAGGTTGAGGAGCAGTCGTTCCCCCTCCAGCTGCTTCTCGCCGCTGCGCAGCCGGATGCTTCCGAAGGCGCGCAGCAGGTCCCCCGTGATCTCGATCTGAATCCCGTTCGCCTCGACGGTCAGGCCACGGAAACGCACCTGGGCGCCCTGCGTTGCCTCCAGATAACGGCGATCCTCACTGTAGGCAACATAGTTACCCTTCATACGCAACACGCGACCGCCGGTGTTCGCCTCTACCATGCGAGAGACCATCTGTACGCGCACGACGGCGCTCTGCGCGCCGGCGTAGGCAGTGATGAGCGCCGACGCGGGAACGCTGCTGCTCGTCAGCGTGACCCGCGCCACGCCTGCCGAAGTGACCGCCGCGACAGGAACGGTCCCCGCGGTGGTCACGAATCGGACCTCAGTCCCATCCCGTGCGGGTTGGCCGCGCTGGTCCCGCACTTCGGCGCTCACGGTGGCCGTGCTGTTGCCGTCGGCGAGGATCACGTCGGGCTGGACGCGCAAACGAATGCTGCCTGCGGCCTGGCAGGGCGAAACGCTGGCCAGCCACACGAGTACGGAGGTCCCGAAAACTCTCAGAAGCAGGGCTGGGAGGCGTGTGCGCATGCTTTCAGTCCCCTGCCTGGCGGGGAAGCGGTTGTTGCCCACCTCACGCGCCAGATGGCGGGCCCGATCATTCGGGAATCTGCGGCGCCCGTGCCGGAGAGCGATCTGCGAGCGATCGTCATGCTGGCGGTCCCACGGCTGCCCGTTTCCTGAGTCCGATCGCCAGCCACGCGGGCGATTGCTTCCCCATTTTATTCCCTCCCTCGCCTCAATTCCCCTTGCCCGTCTGGCGAGGATTCCTGTGCGGATTCCTTGAATCAACTTGTAGGCCAAAACGCCGTTGGGGGGATATCACGCCGAGGTACGTAGGGGGAATCAAGATACCGATAGTCAATGATCTTTACATCTTCCCTCCTTTCTCTCTGCGTAAGACGCACACCTTTGCGTGACATCTGATGTGGAACACCGACATGAAAAGCGAGTACCTCGATGTCCCCTCGCTACACGCTGCACGTCCCAGGCCAGAAGTTCGACCTGGACGACAACTGGGTGGTCCGCGGCGACTGCCGTCGCGTGCTTGCCGACTTGCCTGAAGCCAGCGTGGATCTGATCTTCGCCGACCCACCCTACTACCTCCAGCTCCAGCAGGAACTGCGTCGCCCGAACAACACCCTCGTGGACGCGGTGGATGACGAGTGGGATCAGTTCGGCAGCTTCGAGGAGTACGACCGCTTTACCGGCGAGTGGCTCGCCGCCTGCCGGCGCGTCCTAAAGCCTACCGGCACACTCTGGGCGATCGGCACCTATCACAACATCTTCCGCGTTGGTGCGGCGCTTCAGGACCTCGGGTTCTGGATTCTGAACAGCGTGGTCTGGGAGAAGCTCAACCCCACGCCCCAGTTTCGCGGCGTACGGTTCTGCAACGCCCATGAGGAGCTGATCTGGGCGGCGCGCAGCCAGAAAGAGGCGAAGGGCTATACCTTCAACTACCATGACTTGAAGCGGGAAAACGGCGGGAAGCAGATGCGCAGCGTGTGGCGTTTCCCGATCTGTCTGGGGAACGAGCGCATTAAGGGAGGAGATGGGGTCAAACTGCACAGCACTCAGAAGCCGCTGGCGCTACTGGAGCGCATCCTCCGTGCCTGCACCCGACCGGGGGATAGAGTGCTGGATCCGTTCTCAGGGACAGGGACGACGGGAGATGCGGCGCTGCGTACGGGCCGTCGCTTCTTCCTTGTGGAGCGAGAGCGGGAGTACATCGAGGCCGGGATCCGACCGCGGCTGGCCCTTGCGGAGCTGGAACTCCAGGCGCGGGCACGGCGGCTGGTGGAGGCCTGCCGGGCGCCGCGGGATCCCGACGCAGTCGGGACCGTCGAGCGCTGACCTCCAGTTGCACCCCTGGCAGCTCGGAGATCCTCTCTCATACATCATTTTGCATCGACGGTCGGGTGCGTTCGAGATGGGTAGGTAAGGAATTCGTGCCCGAGGGCCGGCCCGAGACGTAGCGCCCCGAACGCTTTCGGGGCGTGCCCCCGTCCCGAAAGCGTTCGGGACAGGCAGGATGCCTGCGCTACCCACTGAACGCGAACACACCCTCGACGGTCGTCGCAGGCAAGCCTCGTTAGGAGATCGTGTTGGGTGGGATGCAGCAGGAGGGGGTGGCGGGCAGTACCTGGGCTGGAGGGCAGCCATGTGAGCACGGAGCGGCTCATCGAGGAGATCCGGTAGAAGACCGTGGGAGGGAGTGCCGGAGGCTAGACTGGAAGAGAGCGGCGGTGGTGCAGGTTCTGGCGGAAATGGCCGTCGATCCGCAGCGGGTGCGGCGGCTGACCGATGAGCAGTGGATCCAGGAGGCGATCCACCAACTGCCCGGCGGCGAAAACGCGGCGTTCTACTATCCCCGTTGGTATGTACCCGCACGTCTGTGTGCCCACACGTTTACCCACCCGTACGCCAACATAACATGACCCCTGAGCCCCGTATCAGTCGTGCCGCCCGCTCCATTCCTCCATTCCTGGCGATGGAGGTGCTGGAGCGCGCCCAGCAGCTGGAGAGTGAGGGAGCCGACATCGTCCACCTCGAGCTGGGCGAGCCGGATTTTGACGTCCCGGAGTGCGTCCGCAGGGCTGCTGAGGCCGCCATGCGTGAGGGACGTACTCACTACACGCACAGTCTGGGCATCACCGTGCTGCGTGAGGCAATCGCCGATGCGTATCAAGAACGCTACGGCGTCGCCGTGGAGTCGGGGCGCATCATCATCACCGCCGGGACATCGGCGGGCATGTGCCTGTTGATGGCTGCCCTGCTGGAACCCGGCGACGAGGTGCTCCTCTCAAACCCTCGCTATCCCTGCTATCCCAACTTTGTGGCGGCGTTCAACGGCGTGCCGATCTCGTTTCCCGTCTCCGCCGCGAACGGCTTCCGCTACGACCCGTCGGAGGTGCGTCGCAGGCTCACCCGCCGCACGGCAGCTCTGCTGGTGAATTCTCCCGCCAATCCCACGGGGGCGATTCAGCCTCGGGAGGTACTGGCCGAACTCGCTGCCCTGGGCCCGCCGCTGATCAGCGACGAAATCTATCACGGACTGGAGTACGGCGAGCGAGCCGCCTCCGTGCTGGAAGTCACCGACCACGCCTTCGTCCTGGATGGCTTTTCCAAGCGCTACGCGATGACCGGCTGGCGGCTCGGCTGGCTGGTCGTGCCGCCGGAGTACGTGCGACCCATCCAGAAGCTGCAGCAGAACCTGTTCATCTGCGCGGGAAGTGTGGCGCAGTGGGCGGGGGTGGCGGCCCTACGCCAGGCAGGGGCGGACGTGCGGCGCATGCAGGCCGAGTATGCGCAGCGCCGCCGTGCGCTCCTGGACGGCGTGCGGCGACTCGGCTTTCCGGTCCCTGGGGAGCCGGAGGGGGCCTATTATGTTCTGGCGGACGCGCACCATGTGGACCGGGATTCCGTTCGCCTGGCGGGGCGACTCCTGGAAGAGGCGGGCGTTGCCGTCACGCCCGGGGCGGATTTTGGTCCTGCCGCGGAAGGTTATCTCCGCTTCTCCTTCGCCAACGCCCTGGATCGGATAGCAGAGGGGCTGCGCCGGTTGGATGCCTGGCTGGCCCGGCGCGGGTAGCGCGCCTGTCAGAAGGAGGTGAGAAACGGGAGGCAAGGTGCGAGACCAACCCCGAAAGCGTTCGGGGATTGCCGCTTCTCACCTCCCTCTTCGCGCTTCGCGCTCCTCATTGCCACGCATCCGCATTCCCTTGGGTGTTGAATCGCTCCAGGGCGCCGGATCGGGATCTGGAATCCCCACTTTCCCGGCCCTTAGCGGCCTGCATAGCCATCCCAGGTTTGATTTGCTGGATTGCCGGAAAAGAATACGCCGAGGCGCTGCGATAGCCACTCCGTCCTGCCACGGGCGGGACACGTGGGGTGCTCGCATCGCGGGCCCTGCTTGCAGAAGCGGAAAACGCGGCGGCAGTGCGGGTCCCGAGCCAGGCGAGATGCCCGGGGGAAACGGTTACGGGAGTGCGAGATGCCAGAAGACAAAGGCGAGATGACCGTACGTGAGGCCGGCCGCCTGGGTGGCGAGAAGGGCGGCGAGGTCACCAAAGAGCGCTACGGCCACGAGTTCTATGAAGAGATTGGCAAGAAGGGTGGCGAAACGCGCGCTCGGGAACTCGGGCACGAGGGCTACGAGGAACTCGGCCGCAAAGGCGGCGAAGCGCGCGCCCGGGAACTCGGGCACGAAGGCTACGAGGAACTCGGCCGCAAAGGCGGCCAGCGCGTGCGCGAGCTGATTGAAGAAGGCAAGCACGCGCTGGGCGCAGAGTAGCGGTCGTCCTCGCGAGGGCCCGTACGGGGCCGCGTTCTAGTAACAGGAGGGATAATCTCGATGCCGGAGCAGGAAGGATCGATGAGCGTCCGCGAGGCCGGCTCCAAGGGGGGCAAGACCACCTCGCAGCGCTACGGCCATCAGTTCTACGAAGAGATCGGTAAGAGAGGTGGCGAGGTCCGCTCCCGCCAGCTCGGCCACGAGGGCTACGAGCAGCTGGGGCGCAAGGGCGGCGAAGCCACCGCCAAGAAGTATGGCCACGAATTCTATGAGGAGATCGGCCATAAGGGCGGGCAGAAGGTCCGCCAGCTGATCGAGCAAGGCAAGAAAGCGGTCGAGGGGTAATCAACTCCCATCGGCGGGCGATTCTTGTGGCGGTGCCCGTACGGGCGCCGCTCTTTTTTTGCCCGCTTCCGGGAAGCGCGGCGGACTGCCGTGCCCCCCACGGGAGGCGAAGTGGGCGCGTGCCCGCCCCGTAGTTCGCACACCCGATCCCCGGTTCGTAGTGTCTCTTTTCCGCCCGCCGCCGCTCCCGGAGGGCGAACCTCGGCCCTCCGGTTCCCCGCCCGGCGCCAAAAAAGAGGTTGACCGGGCGATCCTCCCGGGGTATAATCTCCTCACAAGATCTCGTAGGGTAGCGTTGTATACCCCCCGAGATGTAGCGCTGGTTTGGCGGTCGAGGAATCCGTCCCTTCCCCGCCTGCGAATCAGCCAGCGATCGAAGTCCCTCGGGGTCGTCTCCCGCCGATGCCGACCGCGTTGGGACGAGCCGGGCGGCGTCCTCCCCGCCCCGTCGGCACCCGCGACCTATGAAGTGCCCGTTTTGCGGATTCCTCGAGGACCGTGTGCTGGATTCGCG
>JACQGL010000104.1 GCA_016199525.1 Armatimonadota bacterium | reverse complement strand
CAACGAGCGCGGGCAGATCGTGTTCACCGCCGCCGTGGACGACGGCAGTGGGACGCTGCAGGGCCTGCTGCTAACGGCCACACCTGCGCCGTGAGTGGGGCGGCGCGGGCCTCGAAGCAGATTCTTGTCTGACTGGCCCCCGCTCCCGGCCCCCGGGGGCGGGGGCTTTTCCGTCCGCCCTAAAACTCCCACCATGCGGGGCTGCTCAGAAGGGGAGGGATGGGCCAGCCCCGGGCATCGGTATCCCCGGCGGACGACAGGCGTCGTCTCACCATCGAACCTAACCTCCGACCCCTTCCCTACGAGGATGGGGCGCACCCGGCTGCCGGGGTCGTCTTGGTAAGCCGCCCATGCCCCTTCCCGAAGGCTCTGGGGAGGGCCGGGAGAGGGGGTTCCGAACGGGGCCGAGACCCGCAGGAAACGGCCCGGACCCCGCCGAACTCCAATCGGGAGATGTCCCTCTCCCTGCCTGGCAGCGAAAGGAGCAGACGCAGTTATGGCCGAATTCGCCGTGATTGGCAAGCCCGTGCCGCGCGTGGACGCGGTGGACAAGGTCACCGGTGCGGCTCGCTACGCCGCCGACGTGAACCTCCCCGGCCAGCTGTGGGCGGGGTTCGTTCACAGCCCGCATCCTCACGCCCGCATCAAGCGCATTGATACCAGCAAGGCCGAGTGCATCCCCGGCGTGGTGAAGATCCTCACCCAGGACGCCCTGGGGGCGGGCGCCACGCAGGAGACCATTGATACGGTCCACGGCATGCGGCTCTCGCAGAGCCTGTTTGCCGTGGAGGTGGTCCGTTACCAGGGTGAAAAGATCGCCGCCGTGTGTGCCATCTCGCCAGAGATCTGTAAGGACGCAGTGGAGGCGATCGAGGTCGAGTACGAGCGGCTGCCGGCCGTAGATGAGGTAGAGCAGGCTATCCGCCCAGAGGCGCCCGTTATCCGCGAGGACGCCAAGGAGGTGGAGGCCCCGACGGGCTGCCCGTGGGCGAATCTGGGCATGTTTCGCAATGTCTGTCAGGAGGCGCACTTCAGCGCGGGCGATGTGGAGGCGGGCTTCGCCGAAGCGGATGTGATTGTCGAGGGCATCTACCGGATCCCCCGCGTGCACCAGACCTACATCGAGCCGCATGCCTGCGTCGCCAGGGTGGATCCCAGCGGTAAGGTGACCGTGTGGACGAGCACGCAGAGCATTTTCGCCATCCGCAGCGGCGTCGCGTCCAGCCTGGGCATCCCCCAGAGCAACATCAACGTCGTCGGCCAGACAATCGGCGGCGGGTTCGGAGGCAAATTCGGGGTGCTGGTGCATCCCTACGCCGTGCTCCTCGCGCAGGTGACCGGCCGCCCCGTGAAGATCGTTTACTCCCGCGAGGAGGAGATGCTGGACGGGCGGCCCGCGCCCGGCGCCGTCATCTGGGTGAAAACCGGCATCAAGCGGGACGGAACGGTGACCGCGCGCCAGGCAGTGGGCCTGTGGGATTGCGGCCACGTGCCCGGCGCCTCTATCTACGCCACCGGGCGGATCGTCGGCGTTTACAACTTCAAGAACATCAAGTATGACGCCTACGGTATCTACACCAACAAGCCCGGCACCTCCGCCTACCGCGCTCCCGGCGCGCCCCAGGGGAGCTACGCCTCCGAGGCCAACCTGAACCAGTGCGCCGCCGCCATCGGGATGGATCCCATCGCGCTGCGCCTCCAGAACATGGCGCAGGATGGCGACCAGCGCGTCATCGACCGGAAACCGCTCTCGCGCGTGGCGTTCAAAGAGACGCTCCTGGCGGCGGCGAAGCAGGCGGGCTGGTTTGAGCGCGAGAAGAAGCCCAACCACGGCTGGGGCGTGGCCATCGGTGAGTGGCACCACGGTGCGGGCCCGGGCAGCGCTGTAGTCACCCTCATGGACGACGGCACGCTGAAGGTTTTCTCCGGCGCAATGGATATTACGGGTACGGATACCGGTATGGGCCAGATCGCCGCCGAGGTGGTGGGCGTGCCCTGGGAAAACGTGCGCGTTATCCGTGGGGATACAGACAGCGCCCCGTACGCCACCGGGTCGGGCGGCTCCGTAGTCCTGTTTTCTATGGGCAACGCCGTCAAGCGCGCTGCCGAGAACCTGCGTGAAAAGATGCTCGCGCTTGCCGCCCAGCACCTGGAAACCACGGTTGACAGCCTGGAGGCGGTGCGGGCCGCGGATGAGAGCGGGCGGGTGATCCCCCGCGTGCAGAGGCGCGGCCAGCCGGAGGAGAGCGTTACACTGCAGGAGCTGGCCCAGATCGCGCTGCGCACCACTGGCGGGCCGTTGGTGGGTACCGGCACCTTCGCGAGCGAGCCAAGCCATCCGCTGATCTCGGCCCAGATCGTAGAGGTCGAGGTTGATCCGGAAACGGGGGTGATGGAGATCAAGCGGCTGGTGGGAGCTCTGGACGTGGGCCGCGCCATCAACCCTTACGAAGTGGAAGGGCAGATGCAGGGTGGCGCCACGCAGGGGCTATCCTGGGGCTGGATGGAGGAGATGCAGTTCGGCCAGGGCCGGATGCTCAATACCCACCTATCTGACTATCGGATCCCCACCATTCAGGATCTGCCCGCCATCGAGTCCGTTTACCTGGAGGTCCCCAGCGAGCACGGTCCCTTCGGCGTGAAAGGGATCGGGGAGCCGCCGATTGTGCCCACTCCCGCGGCGCTGCACCTGGCGATCCACGACGCCACCGGCGCCTGGGTGAACGATCTGCCCGCCACCCCCGAACGGATCTGGCGGGCGCTCCATCGGAACAGGGACGAGGGTAAGGGATAGCGCGCGCCGCGCTTCCTGAACCGGCGCGGACAGAGCGCGCCGGGAAACAGTTGCACCGGTGCTGCTATCGGGATGAGGAACGCGGCCCGCGCCCGTAGCGCCTGCCTCGGCGGCAGGAACCCGGGCGCGATCACGGGGCAGGCCGCGACGATCTTCATCGTCTGGTCAACTCCCTTACGGATTGCGATTCGTTGGGCGTTCGGTAAGGGATTTACGCCTCTTCACGTATCCCACGAGCCGTATCGCCGCCAGTCCCGTTTCGTTGACCTCCTAAGGCCCCGGCTCGGCGTGCGGAATTGCCCGCAGGTACTCGTAGACGGCGTGCAGGTCCCGGTCTGTCATCTTCGCAAGGTACGGCCACGGCATTACCTGGAGGATCTCGTCGGGGTCGTCGTGTTCCCGTCCCGTGCGCATCGTCATCATGAACTCGTCCAGGGTCATCATCGCCGGTCTGCCCATCTCATCCGGGGTGATGTTTGCCGAGGTAATCGGGCCGAACTGCTGTCCACCCGCGAGGAAGTGAGCGGTGTTGATTTGCTCCGGCTGTCCCTGGTACGGATCGCCCCCCGGAGCGAACGGAGGGTTGGTATGGCAGCCGTTGCAGCCGCCCTGAGCGTTGACGATGTAACTGCCCTGTGCCACCAGACTGCGGTTCTTCCCCCGCAGGTCGAGCGGTACCGGCGAGATAGCCAGGCCGCGCTGCACCCCGCTCTTCGGCAGGGACGGTCCCCTACCCCCTCCCGCGAGTAAATGGGCGGTAGTGATGAGCAGGGCGCTGAGGAGCATCCCTGCGAACAGAACTGGTCGTAATCGAACTCGCATAACACCTCTCCTATAGGTCTGTGCGTGCGCTTGGGAAGGTCTCCGAAAGGCTCGTCACGTCCACCGATATCTGGCCCTCAACAGGCTTCCAGACGTACGCTTGTAGTGTATGCGTACTATATGCTCGTGCGGCACCCGCATATCCTCCTGGTGCGAAAAAGCAAGGCAAGTAGCGGCTTCCACCTGTTTCGTGGCTCAAGCTTCGCGCTGCATTAGTTGGAGGGCCGCCGCGCCGATCACCCCCGCATCATTGCCCAACCTCGCGCGGCCGAAGGTAACACGAACACGGAGAAACGGCTGGCAGTGGCGCGCGAAGGACGCGCGCACCGGCTCCAGAAGCAGATCTCCCAGGGCATCCGTCGCTCCGCCACCCAGCAGGATACGCTCCGGCCCCAGGACGTGCGTGAGCGCTGCCAGACCCATCCCCAGCCAGCCCGCCGCCTCGCGGATCGCGGCCAGCGCCAGCGGCTCCCCCGCCCGTGCTGCCGCTGCCAGCGCACGGAAGTCTTCCACCCCTACCCCCGCCGCCTGCGCCGCGCGCACCATCGCGGGCACGGCGGCGAGCGTTTCCAGGCAGCCGGTCCCCCCGCACGCGCACGGGCGCCCATCGCGCTGTACGACCACGTGGCCGGAGTCCCCCAACCCACCCCAGGAAACGCGCAGCACCTCGCCGTCCACGATCAAGCCGCTGCCGATGCCGGTGCCTACGGTCACCAGGTGGAGCCGGCGCGCGCCCTGGCGGTCACCGAAGCGATACTCCGCGAGGGCGGCGGCATTGGCATCGTTATCGATGATGACCGGGAGGCCCAGGGCGGCGGCAAGCCGCTCTCGGAGCGGGAAGCCATCCAGCGTGGGCAGGTTGCTCACGTTGACCACGCCGCTTCCATCGGGGGCGCGGAAACCGGGGGCGGCAACTCCCACCCCTACCACGGTCGGTCCCGATGTTATCGGAACCAGTAACCGCCCGGTGGCGGTGGCGAGATCGGCTACCAGATCCTCAGCGCCCAGCTTGCGCCCCGTGGGTACCTGCGCGCGCGCCACGATCTGGCCCGCACTGGTTACCAGCGCGAGCTTGGCCGTCGTCCCGCCGATGTCGATGCCGAGAGCGAAGCTGGGAGAGCGGTGCATAGGATTGGACACGGGTATACGAGGCCCGCTGATGCGGAGGGATTGCTGTCGCGGGCGTTGTCTGTTAACGGGCAGTTAGGCAGCACTGGCGTCGGCCCCTGCGGGCGGGCGTCATCCACTCCCGGCAACCGGCTCACCGCTGTCCGGCGCTCCCGGGAGCCGCACGCGAGCCGCGTTTGGCACGCACGGTAAAGCGGGAATCACCACTCGACTCAGACCGGTCGGGGCGATGCGCCATCCCTGTACAGGGCCGTCGCGGTGCCCTACTGGTCTGCCTGCCATCCTGGCCTCAACGCCTGCCAGGAGGGAGATCCACCCCAGGTAAGGAGGCCACAGAATGGCAATGCCAGAGGTCGAGGAAGTTCTGCACCGGCTCGAGGAGGAGGTCATTCGCGAGGAAGGGATTCAGGTCGGCCCGCAGACGAGCACCCACGATGCCGGGCGCCTCGGCGGACATATGGTCCGCAAATTGGTCGAGCGCGCCAAGGCAGGAGGGCCGGAGGAGCAGGTTCTGCGCCAGTTTGAGGAGCAGGCCAAGCAGGAGCGGGGTATCACCCGGATTGGCCCGGACATGACCACCGAGGAGGCGGGCAAACTCGGCGGCTATATGGTGAAGCGGATGATCGAGCGGGCCGAGCGGGAGACGGCGCGCGCCACTGTCTTGCCTTCAGAGGGAAGGGGGGATCCCGGGGGCAGAACACGTCATTGTGGGCCGGATTCTCTCCCCCCTCGTGAGGGAGGGATTCGGTCCGCAGCGCTACAACCACCGCCGGCCTGCGTCCCGCAGGTCATAGCCGCCCAGCGCCTCCACCTGGGTGCGGAACTCGGGGTCGGAGAGGATGGCGAGGAGCGCCCGCATGGCGGGCAGATCGAGGACGTCGGGGCGGATGGCCAGATCGTAGCGCTCCGCGGCGATGGGGAGGAAGTCCAGGTCCAGCGCGCGCGCCGCAGCTAGGATGCCGAGGCCCGCCTCCGCCGCTCCTGTCTGCACCGCGGAGGCGACTGCCAGGTGGGTGTAGAGCTCGCGGTCGTAGCCGCGGATCTGCTCGGGGCGGATGCCGAGACGCTGCAGTTCGTAATCGAGCAGCTGCCGCGTGCCGGAGCCGCGCTGGCGGTTCACGAACGGCACCTGCTTCTCCGCCAGATGCGCCAGCCCGCGCAGGCCGTGGGGGTTGCCGCGAGGGACGATCAGCCCCTGCTCGCGCCAGGCCAGGTTCACCAGCGCCACCTCACCCTCCGGGAAGAAGCGGCGCACCCAGGAGAGGTTGTACTCGCCGGTCGCCTCGTCGATGAGATGCGTGCCCGCCAGGTGGCACTCCCCGCGGCGTAGGGCGACGAGGCCCGCCAGGCTGCCCACGTGCGCGCTGGAGAGACCGGCCCCGGGGTGGCGGCGGCCCAGGAAGTCGGAGAGGAGATCGAGGAGCAGGTCGTGGCTGCCGATGGCGAGCAGGGACGCCTCGATGGCGGCGAGGGGCCGCAGGGGTTCCAGAGCCACTGTCTCGCCCGCCTCCACCCCTTCCAGATGGGCAGGGATGCGCACCACGCCATCCGCGCGCACCACCGAGTTCAGCAGACTTGCGCCGCGGGGGAGAGGGACCACGACCAGCCGCTCACCGACGCGGCCCGCCTTCACGCGCACGTACTCGTCGTTCCCCATGTGGGAGGGGGCTTTGCGGCCCATCACCGCGGGCACGCGTCCTCCCGACGTAGTCGGGATCGGGAGGGGCGCCAGCCCCAGCATTCGGCAGAGTAGCGGTCGCAGGAACTCCTCGCACACCACCCACGCGGATACGGGGTAGCCGGGAACGCCGAGGACGGGCCTGTCCGCTACCACCGCCAGGGCGGTCGGCTTGCCGGGCATGATGTCCACCCCGTGGACCAGCAGCTCCCCCTCTTCCTCGAGGATGCGCGGCACGAAGTCCTCTCTTCCCGCGGAGGAGCCGGCGTTGATGCAGACCACGTCCGCCTCCGCGAGGGCGCAGCGGAGGGCATTGCAGATCGCCTCCGGGCGGTCGGGCAGTGGCGCCACGCGCAGGGCCTCACCGCCCCATTCCTCCACCAGCCCGCCGATGAGGTAGGAGTTGGTCTCCGGGATCGCGCCCGGAAGGTCGCGTGCCTCATCCGGGGCATAGGGATCGACGAGTTCGTCACCGGTGGGCAGGATGGCCACGCGGGGCCGGCGGCGCACGGGCACGTCGGTGACGCCGCAGGAGAGCAGGGCAGCCACATCCGCGGGACGCAGGATGTGCCCGCTGGGGAGCACCATCTCCGTGGCCACCAGATCCTCGCCTGCCAGGCGCACATGGTGCCATGGGGCAGCGGGCTCGATGAGCTCGGCGCTGCCGTCTGGCAGCCAGCGGACGTGCTCGATCATAACCACTGCGTCGCGCTCCTCGGGGAGCGGGTCACCGGTGTCCACCACGGTGTAGTCCGTGGGAGGGATGCGGCGGGGATCGGTTTCGGAGGCGCCGAAGGTATCTGCCGCGCGCACGGCGATGCCGTCCATAGCGGCGCAGTGGTAGTGGGGCACGGAGCGGCGGGCGTAGACGGGCGCCGCTGTCACGCGGCCGCGCGCCTGCGGGGTGGGGAGCGTCTCCGCCTCCATCTCCCGGTGGCACGCCGGGTGCCCCAGCCAGGCGGCCAGCGCGTCCGCCAGGGACGTCTTGCGCAGGTAGCGCCGCCGCTCGTGGTGGCCGGGGGCGCAGCACGGATCGTGATCGCCCTGCGGTCTAGAAGAGTCGGACATCCACCACCTCCCCGGCCTCCAGGCCCTCCACGTTCTCGGGGACGACCACGATCCCATCCGCTTCCACCATCGTGGAGATGAGCGTCGACTTCCCCAGAACGGGATGCGCGGCCCACCGGCCGTCGTTGCCACGGGATAGCCTCACCCGCACGTAGTCTTCCTTCCCGGGGTCGGAGCCGTAGCTTTCTGCCAGGACGGCACGGACGGTTCGCGTGGCGGCGGGGCCCTCGCTCTCGCCCGCCAGACGGCGCAGGTAGGGACGCACGAACTGCTCGAAGACGATCAGCGCGCTGACCGGGTTGCCGGGCAGCCCGAATACGACCCGCTCCCCCATGCCCACCACAATCACCGGCTTCCCCGGCCGGATGGCGATCCCGTGAACCAGCAGCTCCGCGTTCGGGAACGAAAGGAGCACCTCCAGGGTCCAGTCCCGCGTGCCCACGGATGAGCCACCCGCGATGAGGAGCAGGTCCGTAGTGGCCAGAGCCACGTGGACCGCATCACGGAGCCGGTCGGGATCGTCGTGGACGATAGGAAACGGCCACGGCTGACCGCCGGCCTGCTGAATGGCCGCGCACAGCGCCACCGTATTGATGTCCCGCACCTGGCCGGACTGCGGTGTCTGTTCAGGTAGGACAATCTCATCGCCCGTGGGCATCACGGCCACCAGCGGGAGGCGGAACAGAGTGACCTCGGTGATGCCCACGCCGGCGCAGACGCCCAGATCTTGGGGACGCAGCCGGCGTCCGCGGCGGGCGATCACCTCCCCCGCGCGGATATCATCGCCGGCACGGACCACACTCTCGCCCGGGGCGACGGGGCGCAGGACCTCGATGAGCTGCCTATCAACGACATCCGTATACTCGAGCATCACCACCGCATCGGCGCCCGCAGGCAACATCCCGCCAGTAGCGATGCGGACCGCCTCCCCGGGGCCGACGGCAACGGCGGCCGGCTGCCCCATCGCCACCTCGCCCACCAGGTTCAGATAGGCCGGCAGACTGGCGCTGGCGCCGAACGTATCCGCCGCCCGCACCGCGTAGCCATCCACTACCGTGCGCGGGAATTCGGGCAAGTCGATGGGAGCGACCACATCTCGGGCCAGCACGCGGCCCGCCGCCGCGAACAGGGAGACGGACTCCTCGGCGAGGACAGGGACCGGACGTTCCAGGAGCGTGCGGACTTCTCCGGCAGACTTGACGTGAAAGAAGAGCATGAGGCGGTGCAACCTTTACGATGGTGACATGGCGGGACGAAGAAGGTTCAGTTCGTCGTAAGCGCGAAGACTCTCAATGGCAGTAGCAGCGATCGCCGCTCAACCCCAGAAGCTGCGCGTCGATGGGAATGCCTCCGGGATCCGCGATAGGATCAGGTTGGCAGGGCGCCCGGAGATTCGCAAGCAGGCGCGTCCTTAGGGCTTTCCTTCTCTCCACGCGCTCGGTATGTCCTTGGTAGGCGCGTATCCACAGGATAAGAATAGCGCGGCGGGGCGGTGTGTGGCGGGTATCTGGAGATTGAGTCGTATTGGGGACCGCTGCTCTGGGGGAAGCGCTTCGTTTTACATGGCCTGCGGGCCGTGCTAAAATTACGCGCTCACAGGAGCGCCTCGCAGGGCCGGCTCCATGTCCGGCTGCTAGCAGCGCCCCACGGAACCGATTATCGGTATTGGCCGGTCATCCGCCGGAGTAGCTCCAGGGCGCACCCGGCGGGGTTCTGAGGACGTCCCTCACTCGCGCATCCCGAGCGCGTCCGTCCCACCGGGGAGTCCGCGGCATGAGAATCGTGGAAATCCTCTTCTACGACACCAACAAGATCAAGTTGGTTGTCGAGATGCCCGACGCCAACCGATACACTACGGACACCTTCCCCGAACTACCGATTTCGCTGTTTGAGCTCTTTCCCCATCTAGCCGAGCACCGTTGCCATAACGAGTACGGCTACAGCTTCCGCCGTGAGGCGCGTAACACAGAGATCCCTCACCTGCTGGAGCACCTGATCATTGAGCTGCAGACACAGGCACAACGCCACGAAGTCCTTAAGGGGGAGACCCAGTGGAACTGGCGGGTGGACCCGCGCGGTACGTTTCACGTTCACGTAGAATACGAGAACGAGCAGCTGGTACTGGCGGCGGTGCGGCTGGCGGAGCGGATCGTGAACGCCATCGACCGACAGGATCTGCAGGTCATCGACATCGACGCTGAAGTGGCTCGCCTGCGGGAGCTCGCGCAGCTGGGGGCCGATCTGCGCGGGCAGCCACCTCCGGAGGGACCGCCCAGGGGGCTGGAGCTGGCCGCAGTACCTGCGGGTATAAAGGGCGGTCGCGCGCCCGCTCGCCGCGGCTCGCGAAAGCGACGCCAGAGCTGATTCACCGCCGTGCTCCGGAGCGAGGCAGCGCCGGCAATCTGCTGAAACCTGGGAATACCCCCTTATGGGAACGTGGCAACCGGACGGGTGAGCTACGGCGCTACCCCGCGGCAGGTTGTCTGCGTTGCCGGCACCGGCTCTCCCTTGAGCAGCTTCCCACGCGCCACGGCGATTCGCTCTCCTGCCTCGGTGCACAACTCCGCCGTACACTCCGCCAGGCGCGACGTATTCCGTATTACCTCACCCGTGAGAATAAGCCGCTCCCCAATGCGCGCGGGCTTGAGATACCGGACGGTCATCTCCGCGGTGACGGTCCAGCGTCCCAGGCTGATCGCTGCGTAAGCCATGGCCTCATCCAGCAGTGTGGCCACGATACCGCCGTGCACAATCCCCACGTAGGCCTGGAACCGGGCGTCGGCGGTTACCTCCGCGCGGGCGCGGCCATTGCTGACTGCAAAGCATAGCTGGAGTCCGGTGGGGTTCTGCGGACCGCACGCGAAGCAGTGCTGGTTATCCGTGAGTTCGAGGCGGGATGACATCGAAGTCAGGTATTCAGGCGTTGGGCGTTCAGATAGCGATACATCGCCCGCCATGCTTCCCGACCGACACGCCACACTCCGGGGCGGGCAGCCATGGTACCTGCGCTCCACCCTCCACGACTACCCCGCTCCACAGGCACAACCGCAGGAGTCGGGGGAGGGCTTGGTGGTGTACTCCAGGTCGAATTCCACCCGCCGGCAGAGATGGTGGAAGAATTCCGGCCCGAAGAGCAGATACAACGCCAGCGAATAGGGACGGTCGTTCAGGTACTGGAGGGAGTCGGCGCGCTGCCACAGGCGGCGGACGTAGGCCGCGTAGATGAGGAGCAGGCGCAGGTTGACAAGCCGCAGATCTTCAACCACTTCCGGCGGCGTGGCCTGGCGCTGGCGGCGGCGTTCGGCGAGCAGCACATCCCGCTCTGCCAGCGCCCGCTCCACGAACATAGCCGCCGGCGATGGAAAGTCCCGCCCCAGGCGGCGCAGCAGGCCCGGGTCCGCCGCCACTGCGTCCAGCCGGGCGGCCACGCGGGCGAGCCGGGGATCGGCGGCCAGGGTGGCGTCCCAGTTTCCACCCCGGTAGTTGAGCAGGAACAGCTTTACCAGGTGGACGTGCTGCCCGAACTCGCACTGGCGCAGCAACGACAGTAACGCCTGTGCTTCCGCCGCAACCCGGCGCCAGCTGTGTGCCAGTTTCGCAGCGCTCACCTCCCGGCCGAGCACTCCCTCCAGGAAGCGCGGCAGCCGCAGGTGCACGTTGGCGAGGCCGTCCAGCCGATCCAGCGCGTTCAGACCAATGCGGATCACAAGCCCATCGGTATGGCAGAGTACCCCGCGCGTGCGCAAGCCGTCCAGGAGGTAGTCCACCATAGGTGCGTAGCGAGAGCCCTGCCGCGGCAGCCCCAGCGCGCGCGGCCAGCGGCGCAGCTCCGCCATGAACGGGGCCGCCTTGCCCACCACCGCAAGTGTGCCATCTGTGCGGAGCTGCGACCGGAGCGTGCGGAAGAGCGCCGCAGCACTGCGTACCGGCTCGGACGCCTGTAGCGCCAGGGAGCCGCCCGTAGGATTGGTCAGCACTACCGTACGGGCGTCCGGCCCGTGGATCTCCATTGCATAGCGATAGACGGACGTTCCTGGACCCTCCGGCGCGTATTCCACGAAGAACGGCAGGGTGTATCGCTGCCCGGCCGCATCCCACTTAATTCGCTGGAGGCCAAAGCCCACCCGGATCAGCGCCTCGTTGTAGGCGGCGGCGAATTCCGCGGGGGCGCGCAGGGCCAGATCCAGGAAGGAGTGAAGGTTCTCCTCGGATCGCGGGGAGACGCCACTGGGAACGCGCGTCATCTCGCTGGTGCGGGTGAGGCGGAGCCGATCTTGCGGGAAGGTCTCCGAAGTGAGGTACTGGCCGAGGGCGGCCTGGAAATCGGCGATAGTAGCGGCGGGGTTCGCCTCCAGAAAGCTATCCGCCCAGGCGGTCAGGCGGCGCGCCCGGGCGATAACCTCGCGCCGGAGGCGGGGAGTGGCCGCCGTGCGCAAGGCACCACGGACGGCCACCTGAACCAGCAGCCGGCGCGCCTGCTCCCGCAGCGCCACATGGCGGGCGGGAATGCTGCTCAATGTGACGTCTTCGTTGTCCGTGGGAATGATGCCATACAGGCCATCCGACTTGGTAAGGGCGTAGAACAGCTCGGCATCGGGGTAGTCCGTGAAGCAGGCGGCAAGCGCTTCCGGATCCACAGAGGGGCCGAGTCGGGTGGCGGCGTCGGGGCTCTCTCCGGCCAGGGCAACCCCCAGGCTGGCCAGCGCCCGTACAAACCCCGCATCCTGCCGGGCCTGGGGTCCATAGCGAGCCCAGAGATCAGCGGTCCGCGGCAGGTGGACGGCGGCGGCGGTGAACTGCTCGGGGGAGATTGGCTCGGTGTAGAACAGGCCATAGGAGGCGTCCTGGTGCTCCCATACGGCGCCGCTGCGACTGCGGTAATAGTCCTCGGTGAGAGCATAGCGCGCGCCGCGCCGCCTCCAGTAGCGGATCAGCCGCACGTCCGGCGTGCCCAGCTTTTCATCCTGGACAAAGAAGGTGATCTCGGCACCCTGGTCTGCCACCGCACGGGCCAGGCAGTGGTTGGCGAGGACAGCATCCCATGCCTGGTTCTGATCGCCCTTAAAGACGTGCGTGATCCCCTGGGCGTGCAGCTCGCCCTGGATCTCGCGGGGCTCATCGGTGGTGGCGCGGCGGGTGACGAAGCACCGGCCTTGACGCACGACGGCAGCCGGCTTCATTAGGAACTCCTGCCTTCACTGTGAACAGCGGTGAAGCCCACGGTCGAGGAAGCCGCCGCAGGCCCCGAACGTCCCGGGCGAAGCCCGATCCCGAAAGCTTTCGGGACGAAGGGTCGGGGCTTTCGGGGCAGGCGCGCGACCGGAGCCTGGCGCTGCGGACGGCTCCCCCTCCCGATCAGGCGGCCAGGCCGGGCTATGCGAGAGGAGGTGTGTGCAAGCGGTTGGATGAGAAAGCCTTCTTGGTCTCGAGCGCTCCCGCAGGCGCGGCGGGCAGCCCCGGTTACCGGGGAAATTCTGCCCTGCTTCCGTCGGGCGCCTGGTGGAGAAGCACCGGTTTCCGTGCCCTGTCGGGCGGCGCGCCGCGCTACTCCCGGCGGCGTGGCGGTGCGGCGGCGAAGGCGGCGCGGCGCAATCGCGCCAGGCGGCCGCTCCACGCCCGCGTCTGCGCCACGCCTTCCCGCAACGTCCGCGTGACAGCGGGGACCTCTTCTCTCGCGGGGCGGCGAATCTCCTCCATCACCCGCCGCACCGTTTCCCAACGGCGCTGCAGCACCTGGCGGAGCCGCCGGGCATGGTCGCCCAGTTGGCGACCGGAGTGCGCAGCGTAAGCGCCCAGGTGCTGCGTGGTGCTGGCCATCCGCTGGAGCTCGCGGCGAGGAGCCGCCGCCAGATGCGTAAGACCCTTACTCCGGCGGTACAGCAGTCCCGCCGCCAGCGCAATCCCTACCAGGCTTAGCGCCTGGATGATCGCGAAGATCAGTAACCACCCATCTGGAGTGCTCATCTGTGCTTCCTTAAGCCGCACCCTGGCACTGTTTGATCTTATACCCCTGACTGTGGAGATGTCAAACTGGACAAGCAACCGAGGGATCCGAGGCACCAGCAGCCCGCCGGTACCGACTCCGGCGCCAAGGACGTTAGGGGAGGAGTTGTGGTACGCCGAACCAGCCATCCCGCCGGATCATAGCGCTGTGCCTCGGGGGAACGGCTGGATCTCCGGGTCAAAGCCGGCCAATGCTCGCGGGGCCGTCCCCGCCCTCGTCCGTCGTGGAGGCGTCGATGGGTACAGATGCGCCCGTGGGCGCCTTAGAACGGCGGCGGGGGCGGAAGATCGGGATTCGGCTGAAAGCCGGCCTGCTTCACCGCGCCTATTCGGCTGGTAACCGGGGCACCAACTGAGGGTTGCACCTCGATGAACAGCGTGATCACGAGGGGGGTCGGCCAGCGGTTGAATGGGGCGCGCAGCGTGCCTACGTATCGCCCTCTGGATGCGGCAAGCGACACGCTGGGGCCACGGCTCGATATGCCGGGGATCTGGGCGCGCACTTCCGCCGACTGGACGGCCACCCCCGGGGAGGTGGTTATCGGAACGCTAATAACGATGTTGCCACCCTCTCCGGGCAGCCTCTTGGGGGTGATCCGGGCTTTGCCAATTCGCACCCCGCTCCCCTGCCTTCGCCCGGCCTGGGTGCTGGTATCAGCGGCGATTACCAGCAGTCCGAGCGCCGGCAGGAGAATCAAGAGTCGTCGTGTCATCTTCATCCTTTCCCCTCTCTGCCCTCATCCACAGGCTCGTGGCAATGCTTCGCGGGTCGACGCAGGCATGTTTGTGAAGCAGCCTTTCAGCGCGCGGCGAAGGGATTCCTCCTCAACTACAGGAAGCGCCCGCGCCCCGGCGGGACAGAGACCCGCATGCCGTCTATGGAACCCCCGGCGGCCGCACCATTGTCAACAACCAGGCGTTCTTCTCCCTCTGCCTGCCCTGAAAGCTTTCGGGGCCTGCCTCGCTACGGGATGTCCCTGGCGGAGACGCTGGCGGTGCCCCGCATCCACGGCGAGGAAGCTGAGCCCGCCGCTCTGGAGCCTGAGGCCGGGGAGGCGGTGTCCGCCGCGCTACGGAAGACGGGCGTGCAGGTGGTGGGGCGAGAGAAGATCGGCGACGTGGGGCCGCGCCGCGCAGATCGTGTGGCCTGGGCACGGCGCCCATAGCCTGCCCCGAAAGCTTT
>JACQGL010000103.1 GCA_016199525.1 Armatimonadota bacterium | reverse complement strand
CGTCCAGGAGAGGACCGGCGCCGGGTTGGTAGAAACCTTCCGGATCGGCGTGCCAGCTCTCGATGCGGCTCCAGTTCATCTCTGTATAGACAGCGAACACGCGCCCGATACGGCCGTCCTGGAGCGCCCGCCGGAGTGTTTGCTGGGCCTCGCCCAGGAAGGTGAATGGCGAGCAGCTGAGCCGCAGCCCGCGGGCTGCGGCCAACTCCACACACTGAATGGCGTCCTTCCACGTGGCCGCCAGCGGCTTCTCGCTGTGCACGTGCTTGCCCGCCTCGAGCGCCGCAAGCGTAACCTCTGCGTGAGCATGGTGGGCGGTGAGGTTAATCACCGCTTCGATCTCGGGATCAGCCAGCAGGCGGTCGAGCGTATCGTACGGTCGGCAGCGGTGCGTAGAGGCGAAGGCCGCGGTGCGGCCTGGATCGACGTCGAAGGCGCCGATCAGGGTTACCTTATCGGGCCGCGTTGCCAGGCACTCCGCGTACCGCCCAGCGATGTTCCCGCAGCCCACGATGGCTACTCGGATAGGTCTGGTTTCCCGCATAGATGGTTGGATGCTCGGTAGAGCGGCGCTTATGAGCGCCGCGTAGACAACGTTTGAGGGTTCCGCAACCAGGCCAGGAGATCATTCTTCATTTTGCCCTGCCGAGAAGCCTGCTATACTGTCACTATGATTCCGCGCGCTATGACAATCGCCGGCTCCGACTCGGGAGGAGGGGCCGGCATCCAGGCCGATCTCAAGACGTTCGCCGTTCTGGGGGTCTTCGGTACCTCGGCGATCACCGCGCTCACTGCCCAGAACACCACCGGCGTGTTCGGCGTGGTGGAGATGGAGCCGGAGTTCGTGACGCGCCAGATCGAGGCAGTGATCTCGGACATCGGGGCGGACGCAGTGAAGACCGGCATGCTGGCGAACGCGGGGATCATCGAGGCGGTAACCGACTGCGCGCAGCGGTACGCTCTGCGCCCGCTGGTGCTGGATCCGGTAATGATCGCCACGAGCGGTGTGCCGCTCCTGCACCCGGAGGCGATAGATGTCCTGAAGCGGCGCCTCTTGCCACTGGCTACGGTGGTTACCCCCAACCTGCACGAGGCGGCAGTGCTCACCGGGCGCGAGGTGGCTACCCTAGAACAGATGCGGGATGCGGCGCGGGCGATTCGTGACCTGGGGCCCGGGTGTGTGCTGATCAAGGGCGGCCACCTGGAGGGGGAGGCGGTGGATCTGTTCTACGACGGGCGAGAATTCCAGGTGTTCGGCGCCGAGCGTTACGAGACGCCCCACACGCACGGGACGGGATGCGTGCTCTCCGCGGCGATCACGGCTCACTTGGCGCACGGGAGTGCAGTCCGAGAAGCGGTAGCAAAGGCGAAGGAATTGGTGAGCGCGGCTATTCGGGGCGGCCTACCCCTGGGGCGTGGGCGCGGTCCTGCAAATCCCCTGGTCTGGCGGGCACGGTAGGCCTGGCACTACCGTTGCGACGCGCCGTCGCGCGTGTTATGATGAGGACGCGCCCTGAACCGGAAAGGGCCCGTAGCTCAGCGGCAGAGCAGGTGGCTCATAACCACTCGGTCGCAGGTTCGAATCCTGCCGGGCCCATTTTCTTACATTTGGAAGGGGTAGAGCATGCCACTCTAACCCGCTACCCAGGGGGTTAGAGTATGGATGTGAACCTGCGAGGCAGCGGGTTTCGAGCCGCGCCCTTTTTCTGCTCGATGGTGACCGGTTTCCCGGGAGACCGTCGATGTGGCTCTCGGAAGCCTCGGGAGGACTTCCCTCGCGGGGAAAGGGGGTGCGAGAGTTCGGTTCGGCGCCGCAGCCAATACCGACGGCTACGGCTGTTCTTGTCAGGGCGGCTCGTAAGCCCCTAAACCCAACCCTCCGTCAGCTCCACCTTGCCCCAGCCGGGCGTCCTCGGGCGAGGACCGTGACACGGTAGCACACCCGAACCTGGACATCCATCTGGTCTGCTACGGCTGACTAACAATCGCGAGAGTACCAGTTCCTCGTCACCCCGGGGTACAGACCTGTAGACCAACCCCCTCGCCTGTCAGCACGCGCACGTGATGGAAGTCGACGCGCACAGCAAGCGGGCGCTCTCTCTCAGTCTAACGCCCGCCGGCGTCGTGCCTTCCCCAGTGCCGGAACAGGGTGACGAGGAGATCAAGGACAGAGGGCAGCGCGCAGTATTCGACAGGGCACAACCAATCGAGTGGTCGGCTCATAAGGCTTAGATTGATTACCTTTTAGGCGAGGTGATAACGGTGATTCGTAGAACAATAATCCGAAGGGGCACCTGCACTCGCTGTGCGGAGTAAGGCGGTTTGTCGCCGTGCCCAACCGCCCCATACATACGGGCCACGGCAAACCCGCCCCGGGTGATCGCGGGCGCACCAGGGAGTCACGTCGGGGAGGCGCGGCAATGCTTAAGACCGGCATTCCCAACTTGGATTTGATCCTCGGCGGCGGCATCCCCAAAGGGGACGTGCTGCTGGTGGTCGGCGCCGCGGGAACGGGGAAGACCACGCTGGCGCTGCAGATAGTCTTTAACGTTGCCTCCCAGGGCCAGAACGCTCTCTATATCTCCACCACCTCCGAGGCCCCGCCCCGGCTGGTGCGGCACGTCCGCTCCTTCTCGTTTTATGAGGAGGCCCTTATTTGGAAGAAGGTATTTATTGCCAGCATTTATCCGCTGATCAAACAGGGGCTGGAGCAGGCGGCGGATGCGGTGGTGCAGGCGGCGAAGGAGCACTCGGCAGCCCTACTCATCATCGATGGGCTGATGACCCTGCGCGATCTGCACCCAGGCCCCTCCGAACTCAGGACGTTCATCTACGATCTAGGGGCCACGCTGACCGCGCTGGACTGCACCACGGTGATCATTAGCAGCGAAGCGCAGCCAGGTGGCGAACACGTTTATCCGGAATTCACCGTGGCGGACGCGATTATCAACCTGGGAAAGCAAGACATCGGCACACAGACGATCCGCACCATCCGCATAGGCAAGGTGCGTGGGCAGGCGCCCCTTCTGGGGCAGCACTCGCTGACGATTGACCGCCGGGGGATCACTGTGTTCCCCAGGATCGAATCGGTAAGCGTGTCCCTGGATAAGGGGTTGAGCCCAAAGAAAGTGCCCACGGGGCTGTCGGAGCTGGACGCAATGATGTCCGGTGGGCCTTCGGTGGGAAGCATCACCCTGCTTGCTGGAGCCCTGGGGACGGGGAAGACCCTTATCGGCCTGCACTACCTAGCGGAGGGGGTGCGGCGGGGAGAGAAGAGCCTGATGGTGGGGTTCCGGGAGTCGCCGCACCTGCTGATAGACAAAGCGCGCCCGTTGGGCATCGATCTGGAGGCGGCCATCAAGACAGGCCTGGTGACCATCCTCCACCGCCTGCCGGTGGATCTGGTGGCGGATGAGGTCACTTGGGAAGTCTGGGAACAGGTGCAGCGCTTGGCCCCCCAGCGACTGATGCTGGATAGCGTTTCCGAGATGGAGCACGCTGTCTCCGAAGAGAGGCGGCGCGGCTACATGGCCGCCCTGGCCGAGCAGCTGCGAAACAGGGGCGTCTCCAGCCTGATCACCCGGGAGACGTCCCAGGTGGTGGGGCCCGAGCTGGATTTTAGCGACACGCCGCTGGCGGTGCTGGTGGAGAACCTGGTGATGCTCCGCTACGTGGAGTTCCGCAGCGAACTCTATCGCATCATCTCCATTCTCAAGATGCGGGACAGCGATTACGACCGCTCGATCCGGCAGTATATCATTACTAAACAGGGCCTTCAGGTGCTGGCACCAATGGAGACCGGCGAGGGGATCCTCACAGGCATTGCCCGGCTGCCTTCGGAGATGCGCGTTAAGAGGCAGACGCGCCGGCCAGAGGGGGGTCCGTGAGATGAGACGGGCTACACCGGCGTTTCTGGACCTGGCCGGCAGGCTGCTGGCGTACGAGGCGGGAGGGGGCCAGCAACCGCAGGAGCTGGCGGAGGCGACGCAACGGGCCTGCCAGAAGCTGCGCGAGCACCTGTCCGCGCTCATCGGGTCCGCCGGGTTCCGTGCTCTCCTGTCCCGCGCGCTGACCCTGGCGAAGACTGAGTTTCCTACCCTGGCAGAGGTTCAGATCGATGCGGCGGGCGATCTGGCAGGGCTACACGAGGCGGCCCAAGGGGAAGAATCCGCGGGCATGAGCGGCGATATGGCAGCCATTCTGGCGCAGTTTCTCTGGCTGCTGGCTACCTTCATCGGTGAGGACCTGGCCCTGCGCCTGGCGGGGGAAGTCTGGCCCGAGGTACTCGCCGGTGTCTCTGGTGCCGGAGCAGAGGAGGCAAAGGCATGAACGAACGGACGCGAGTGGAGATCGGCAGGCTAGCAACCGGCGTGCCAGGCCTGGACGTCGTGCTGGGAGGCGGCCTCCCGGAGTACTCCTTCAACCTGGTCGCCGGCGGGCCGGGCGCGGGGAAGACAACCCTGGCGCACCAGATCATGTTCGCCAACGCCTCCCCGGAACGTCCCGCTCTTTACTTCACCGTGCTGGGCGAGCCGCCGCTCAAGATGCTTCGCTACCAGCAGCAGTTCCACTTCTTCGATCCGGACAAGCTGGATGGCGCCCTCCACTTTATCAACCTGAGCCAGGAAGTACTGGAGAGAGACCTGAGCCAGGTGCTGGAGCGCATCCTGGGGGAGGTGGAACGGCGCAGCCCGCAGTTCGTGGTGGTGGACTCGTTCCGCACCGTCGTGCGGGCGGCTACCGTCCTGGAGACGGGGGAGATGGAGCTGCAGAGCTTCGTGCAGCGCCTGGCCCTCTACCTCACCAGCTGGACGGCCACCACCTTCATGGTAGGCGAGTACCTGGAAAGTGAGATGCGAGATAACCCTGTATTCACCGTGGCGGACAGTATCTTCTGGCTGTTTCAGAGCGTGGAGCGCAACTCCAGCGTGCGCAAGCTGCAAGTGATGAAGATGCGCGGGCAGGCGCCCATGCCAGGTCTGCACACCTTCCGGATTACCGATGGCGGCATCCGGGTCTTCCCACGCTTGCTCCGGCCTGCCGCCGAGGAGGAAAGACGGCGGACGGAAGTGCGCATCTCCACTGGCATCCTTGGTATGGACGAGATGCTGGGCGGCGGCATTCCGTTGGGAGATGCGGTGCTGGTGGCGGGCCCTTCCGGTGCGGGCAAGACCATATTCGCCACCCAGTTCATTGCTGCGGGAGTGAAACAGGGGGAGCGCGGGGTAATCGCCATCTTCGAAGAGCACCCCAGGGAGTACCTGGACCGGGCCAGGTCACTCGGCTTTGACCTGCAGGAAATGGTGTGCCGGGGTGACCTGCAGGTCATCTACCTGCGTCCGCTGGATCTCTCCGTGGACGAGACCCTGCAGGAGCTGCGAGACGCCGTCCAACAGCTGGGGGCGAAGCGGCTAGTGATCGATTCGCTCTCCGGCTTCGAACTCGCCCTGGCGCCCACCTTCCGGGAGGACTTCCGCGAGTCGCTCTACCGGATGGTGGGGACGCTCACCGGCATCGGCGTGACGGTGCTGATGACCGTCGAAACGACTGAATCCTACACCGAACTGCGTTTCAGTCCCCACTACATCTCCTTCCTGACCGACGACATCGTTCTGCAACGCTACGTGGAGCTGAATGGCCAGCTGCGGAAGGTGATCACGGTGGTGAAGATGCGGGCCAGCGGGCACAGCAAGGATCTCCGCGCCTACGAAATCACTCCCCACGGCCTGGTGGTAGGAGAGGTCCTCAAGGATTACCGGGGGGTCATCACCGGCGTGCCCGAGCTGCAGAAGCTAACCCACAGGCTGGTCTACCCCGGCCTGACGGACCTGGAGGCGGCGGTGCTCCAGACGCTCATCGATCTGCGCGAGGCGCCCGTGGAGGCAGTGGCGGCGCGCACAGGGCTGCGGCGTGCGGAGCTAACACGCGCGCTGGACCGCCTGGTGGTGTTAAACTACGCGATTCGGGTAATAGAGGAAGGTCGGACCGTGTACCGGCCGGTGGCGCGGGCGCTGGGGGCGTGACACGCACCTAACCCCCGGCTCCCTTCCCTGCGAGGGAAGGGGGAGGTCATGGGTGCCAGACCCGTTACCGTGAACCGAAGGCGCCCCTCTCCCATTGGGGGAGGGGCCGAGGATGGGGTATAAAGAGAGGCGGCGGATGGCCGATTGCCGGACGAGAGCGGTGGAGGAGTACGGGGGCTCACCCGAGCGCTCGCCCCTGGCCTTCGCCGCCACAGAAGGGCCGCAGCACGTGCTGCGGTACGTGAACCCCGCTTTCTGCCGCCTCTTCGGCCGGGAGAGGGAGGCGTTGCTGCATCGCCCGTTCGCCGAGGCTCTTCCTGAATCCAGACAGGACGGCTCCCTGGCGCTGCTCGACCGGGTATACCGCACCGGCGAAGCCGAGTGCGCTGTGGATCTGGAGCGCCCCCGCACGGAGAGAGGGGCCGCCTACTGGAGCTATGCCGTCTGGCCCGTGCAGGATGGCCCGTACGGGCAGGGGCTCGTGATCCAGGTAACCGACACCACGGAGGCGGTGCTGGCGCGCCGCCGCTACCAGCAGGCCGCCGCTGAGATCCGGGAGATCAACGAGCGGTTGGTAATCGCCAGCCTGCGGCAGCAGGAGCTGGCGGCGCAGGCGCAGGCGGCGCAGCGGCGTGCCGCGTTCCTGGCCCAGGCGGGCAGGTTGCTGGCCACCTCGCTTGAGTATGAGGTCATCCTGCAGAACGTGGCGCGCCTGGCGGTGCCCGAAATCGCGGACTGGTGCGCTGTGGATGCATTGGAGGAGGATGGATCGGTCCGCCGGCGGGCCGTGGCGCATGCAGATCCGGCCAAAGAGAGACTGGTTTGGCGGCTGGAACGCCGCTACCCGCCGGACACGAGCCGGTCGCATCAGCCTATCGTGCAGACGCTGCGCACCGGACAGCCACAACTGCTGCCGGAGGTGACCGATGCGCTGCTGGTGGCCACGGCGCTTGACACTGATCAGCTCCAGACCCTCCGCGCGCTGGGGCTGAGGTCTGCGATGTTCGCGCCGCTTGTGTCCCGGGGGCGGAGACTGGGTGTGATCGTGTTCGGGTTAGCGGAGTCCGGTCGCCGCTACGGGCCGGATGACCTGGCGCTGGCGGAGGAACTGGCCCGCGACGTTGCCCTGGCAGTGGATAACGCACGCCTCTACCGCACGCAGAAGCAGATCGCGCACATGCTGCAACAGAGCCTGCTGCTGGCACGGCTCCCCGAGATCCCCGGGCTGGAGGTGGCCGCGCGCTATCTCCCCGCGGCGGAGGGAGCCGAGGTAGGCGGCGACTTCTACGACCTGTTCCAGACCGGCAAGGGGACGTGGGAAGTGGTCATCGGCGACGTATCCGGCAAGGGGGTCGCCGCCGCGGCAGTCACAGCGCTGGCGCGGTACACCCTGCGAGCCGTGTCGATGTACGAACGCCAGCCCAGTCGGGTGCTGGCGCGGCTGAACGAGGCGCTCCTCCGGCAGCAAGCCAATCCAGGTTATTGCGCCGTTGCCTACGCGTCCCTCAACTTCTCATCCAGCCCTCGCGTCACCGTGGCCTGCGCCGGGCACCCGCTGCCGTTGCTGTTGCGGCGCGATGGAAGCGTGAGCACCATCGGTCAGCCTGGCACACTCCTGGGCGCCTTCCCTGAACTGGTGTTGGCGGAAGAAAGCGTGGACCTCGGTGCGGGAGATACTGTGGTTCTCTACACAGACGGGGTGAGCGAGGCGCGCATGGGGGCTGATCTGTTCGGTGAGGAGCGGCTGGCGTCGCTCGTGGCGTCGTGTGCGGGTCTGGATGCGGGTCAGATTGCGGTCCGGATTGAGAGCGCCGTCGTGGAATTCCAGGACGGCCATCTGCGCGATGATATTGCCCTCGTCGTGATTCGAGTCTCCGGCGCCCTGCCGCCCAAGCGCCCTCGCCAGGGCACGCCCTCACGGTTATAGTGCTGCCCCGGTGCGGCTTTCGATGTCCGATCCCCGTCACTTCGGGTCAGTTTGGGCTGTTCCACAGACCGGCGCCGGCTCCAGCCGCGCGCCCGGCCGTCCGCCAGCCTGCAACCACGTGGCGCAGGTCCGGCGCCGACGCGCGGCCGGTGTGTGGTGGGGCAGGGGAGATCCGGTGGTCGGCCCACGAATCCGCTGGGCACAAGGGGTCTTGCCGTTGGCAGCTGTCGCTCTATCGGCGAGCGAAGCTGACGCTCTTTGCGGCATTCTCGGCTCCTATCCGGGTATCGGAAGGAGCCGGCGGGACGGCAGCTGTCGCTCTGTTTTCGGCCTGTTCAGGCACGGAACGCGGGAATGAGCATCCTGCAGGAAAAGCGGGAGAAGGGACTCGAACCCTCGACATTCAGCTTGGGAAGCTGACGTTCTACCACTGAACTACTCCCGCAGGATCTGCGCAAGATATTTTACCATTCGCCAACCCGGTCGTCAACAACCGGCGCCGCATTGGGTGTGCCTCACATTTTTGCGTGTGCCCAGGCTCCGCCCCGAAGGGGCGCCGGAGAGTAGCCTGCAGCAAGCGAAGCGTCGCTGCAGGACAACGCGTGATCAGGCGGATTCCGCCCTGGAGGGGCGGCGGAAGATCCGTCG